>CASFKG010000003.1 GCA_949295325.1 uncultured bacterium | reverse complement strand
ATGTCAATCACTATTCATTTTATGGTTTTTGACAGGCCTGCATTTGTTACTGTCAGCGTTCCGTCTGTCACAAACAGACTGAGGGACTGGCCAAATTTCCGATAAAACCGTGTATTCAGAGCCACTCCGTCCACTTTTTTATTAGCGCAAAAACCACATTTTCTAAAACAACCTTTTGTAACAAACCCAATCATTTTTAAAATGAGATGAGCGAAATCAAACTAAAGTTCAAATTATGTTAAATATCTGCTATTTTTTGCTCATTTTGGCACAAAAAAGGTTTGACCAGCGATTTTCACTGTATCAAACCTATGGTGGCCCTCGCCGGACTCGAACCGGCACGAGTTCATCGCTCAGTGGATTTTGAGTCCACCGCGTCTACCATTCCACCAGAGGGCCGCCGGGTTGATTATACCTTCCTTTCGCCGAAAAGGAAGGATAGCTCACCCGCATTCGAAGTCCCGATGGTTATTTTGGCTTGCACTATCGGGGAATCGGGAGCCGGTCCTTCGTTCGAAAGAGGAAACGCCTTTTTCGATTTCCTCATGAATTGGGTTGGTACTTCTTCCCCAGCATATAAAACCGTTTTTGGTTTGAAACCATTGATGCAATGGAAACGGACGACAATGTTTCTTTGGGAAAAGGCATCGTCTCCCGCATAGCCTTTGCCGACGGCGGCAGATATTGAAAGAACGGCTTTGTCTTCGCTGACCTTGAGGCAAAAATCGGTCTTGCGGAAAAAGCCATCCATGTAGGCTTCGGTGTTGCGGTCGTCTTCATATAGTTCGAAACGGCCGTCGTGTTCGATGGAAGGAAACAAATCCACATAGAGGGTATCGTAGTTCTGGTAGTCAGTCCTTTCGGTGGCCTTGGCCTTCACAATGACGGAACCTTCCCGGACGTATAGCGGGAAGACGCCGAAACCGTAATTTCCACTTACGAGACTCTGTCTGCCGTTTACTCGGACCGAATCCCCGTCGAATAAACCGAGCCATCTTCCCTTTGGAAGATAGAAAGCGCAGGCATCCTTGCCTTCGTTCGCGTTTTGGAGGCCGACTGCCAGGGAGGCGCCTCCGCCACCTTGGAAGTACTTGATTACGAGTTCATGGGTAGATCCTTTTTCTATCAAAGGGCCTTGGTCGAGGGCAAAAGCCCTTTCCAGCCAAGATGAAATTACGAGTTTCCCGTCAAGATAGACCTTGATACCGTCATCGCTGCCGACCACAAGCCTCTTGTCGGTCGAATCGCCAACCAAGGTGCCGCGCGCAATAAAGGAATAATCCGTATCTGGCAGTACTCCCGGATCAAGAGACTCACCCGGCTTGGCTGAAAAATCTATCTTGGACTGGCATTTCGAAAGGAAGGGCTTCCCCCGGCAATTACGGTTAAGGAAGTAATCGACGCGGAAACCACCGGGAACGTTGGCCTTTTTCAGCGGCTCTATCTTGTCGTCGGGAATCGGAACTGCATAGGCCAGGCTATCGCCGAGCATGGCAGCCGGCTCCTTCAAGGATGAAATTCCGGCGCCGAAGTAATCGGGACTAGAGACCAGCGGCAGCCCTTCTTCGAAGGATTTGTGGGCAAGGGAATAGAACAATGGCAAAAGCGAATACCTCAAAGCGTAAAGTTTCCTTGCTTCCTTTAGGGCCCGGTTGCCGTATAGCCAAGGCTGGCGGTAACGTTTCTGTCCTTTTGTCGAATGGAGCCGGAAGATCGGCGAAAGAGCACCATATTCGAGCCAACGGATATAGAGATTATCGTCGCCGTCTCCCATATGTCCGGAAATATCGCTATTTATGTATGTGATTAAATTGTTTCCGCCTTTGAGCATATTGGCAAATTCTTGGGACAAACTCTTCCCGGACATGTAGGTATCGCCCGTCCATTGGATTTGGTAACGGTGGGAAGCACTGTTGCTTATACCTTCGTACAATCCGTTTCTGATCTGATCGACGTTGCCCATCATCATCGTCCTTGCTGGATAATCGCCAGCCTGATGGTTTTTGTTGAAACGCCAAGCAATGTCGTTATAAAGATAGAAGCCGCAGGTTTCCGGGGTTAGGGAGGAAACGGGAGACTTGAGCCTCGTCCACCAGTTGCGGTCATACCACCAATAATCGAGTCCATCTTCTAATAGCCTGGTCAGATTGCTTTGCCTGAACTCCACTTCTATCGGGTCGAAAACATTGTCAGCCCCGGGTACGGGTTCCGGATGGTCATTGAACATGATTCGGAGGTTTTGGCTATGAAGCATCGCGAAGGTCTGTCGGATGTCGGGAAAATCTTTTGTATTGACGTTATAACCGGCACCGTTATTGTCGTTTATCCTCCAATCGGTATCGATAACGAAATTGTCTAACGGCAAGCCGTATCTGGCATAGAGATCTATTTCTTCCTGAATGGATTTGTCGTCGTACTCGAAGTACTTGGAATCCCAGGCACCTAAAGCACTGTAGGGGACCATCGGCGTCCGGCCGGTAATCTTGATATAGGCTTTCCTTAGCCTGCGGAAATCCCCGTGGGCGAAAATAAGATATAGGTCATAGGAATCTTCGTCTATTTCCACTCCGTTATACTTCCCGCCGCCGACCGCCGTATACCCATGGCTGGGCATATAGATCTTAGGATTGTCGACTAAGCCGAATACGTCCGGAGTCTTGGATGGAAAAGGTAATTCGCCGGAGTTTTTGATTTCCGAGAATTTATAAATTTCGTTGCCTTGTTTTGTAACCGTGAGATTAGGCATTTTGCCATTCCCAACCGCAAACCAGACCTGGTAGCCACCGAAGTCTATTTCATACGGAACCCCGGCCCTTTTTATTTCGAGATCTTTCGGACCGGGACTCTTCTCCTTCCGGCAGTACAAAGTTGGATCGTCTTTGAAGTTTCCGCTACGCGAGTACTGCAGGTAGAGGACGTCTTCGTATGGTGAGGACAAGGCGAAGTTGGCCAGAATTAATTTTTCCATGGCCTTATGCTACAAAAGGCTGGGAAAGAAACAAGCGGAAAAAGAAAAACCCTGCTAGGCAGGGGTTCTTGAATATTGGCGCGCCCGAGGCGATTCGAACGCCTGACCTCAAGCTTCGGAGGCTTGCACTCTATCCAACTGAGCTACGAGCGCAATAAGTGGTGCGCTGGATGAGACTTGAACTCACACCGGTTGCCCGACTAGCTCCTGAGACTAGCGCGTATACCAATTCCGCCACCAGCGCACGCTTGGTTAATATAACCCTATCGGGACAAAAAGTCGAATATCCTTTTTAGCACTGTGGGATCTTCTTCACTTGCTTTTTCCAAATCGGTATTGATTTTCCCCGCCTTCGTTATGTCGCGGCAGACGCCCCATAAGGCTTCCACGGCCGTTTCCGCGTCGTCCGTCAGATAGCAGGAATGCCTTCTGCCTTCGATAAACATCGTTTCGATCTTCGAATGTTTTCTCGAGGCCGTTTCGACAATGGCGCCGCTTTTGCAAAAAGGGACTATGGGGTCGTCCCTGCCTTGGATATAAAGCAGTGGCTTGTTGCTGGAAACTGCGATATCCAGTGCATTGAGATTGCCGGTATTCCCCTCCCTCCTTCTTAGTATCCAATCGGTCAAAAACGACATTTTATCCAGGTACCTGGAATTGGCGGAGGCGGAGATTATCGATAGCGGATCCACGAAACCGGCAAGGGAAACGGCCCTTTCGACATTAAAATCAGGATGTAGTGAAAGCATCGCCGCATAGCCACCCCAACTATGCCCGATTCCATAACGGCAAAGTCCCTTTGCCGCTTCGTCGTTATCGAGAAAGGAAAAGAAGGCCTTCAGATCGAGAAAATAATGGCCGAGGCCGACGACGGACTTTCCTTCTCCTTGGTTCGAACCGGTATTGTCAAAGGCATAGACCAGATAGCCTTGATCGACGATTCTGGAAATCAAATGGAGATAGCCGGTACGCCCTCCCCCTAGACCGTGGAAGAAAACTACGACGGCCCTGGGCCTGCCTAAACCTTTCTTGTAATAGCGGGACCCCTGCAGACGATATTTGCCGGAATCGAAGAAGAAACGCGAATCGGTCAAACCGAGGCTTGGGGCATCGTAATAATCCAAAAGGGTCGAACCGTCTTTTCTTTTCCCGAAAACCCCGTCCAAAGCATGGTTGATTATGAGACAAGTTATCAGCATAAGCATTTAAAAAAACCGGGAAAACCCGGCTGCCGGAGAAACCTAGGCCTTACGGAATTTCCCCTTGTTCTTGCCTTTCGAGGCGTGAACGACGATGGCCCTTTCTTGGTTCAGGGCCATCTTCTGGGTGTACTCGAGGGCTTCTTTCTTGGTGTCGAATAGCTTTATCGCCTTTTCGCCGCCGGCGTACTTAACTTCCCATTTGTTATCGGAAGTACGTTTCTTGATGTGGTAAGTCTTATTTTCGCCTGCCATACGATTCGCTCCTTTTTTATATTTTACTATCAAAGTCGGCTTTTCCCTATAAATTCCGCAAAAAACGCGTCGCTTCGTTTTCAGTTAGTCGTAAAAAGAGAGGCCTTGAGGTTCAAAAACAACGCAAAACCCAAATCTTTAAGTTTGTTACTTTCATATAGACGGCTGGTAGACGGACTGGCTTGGCTAGACAATCCGACATCGTGGCCGGATAGATTGATTACTAGGGAGGCACTTCCGCCTTCATAAGAAGTTTCGAGAATCAAGACTCCCTTCTCTTCTTTGAGATTCATTCCTTTGAACCCCTTGCCCAGGGCATTGCGGAATCTAACCAACTCCCTGATCGGGCGATAGATTACCAGATTGTTTTCGTCCCAAAGAACGCACTTGCGGCAATCCGGATCATCGCATCCGTCCATGCCCCTCTCGTCCCCGTAGTAGATATAGGGAATCCCGGGGAACAGTAGCAAGAAGGCAAAACTAGCCAGATATCTGTCGATATCGTGGCCGCAGATGTTCAGATATCTGGGAACGTCGTGGCTGGACAAAAGGTTTAACATCCGGAGATTCGTCCCTTCCTTGTAACGGTACCAGATCTTATGTATCCCCTCGACAAAGTCGGACGGATTCATTTTCCTTTCGGCAAAAGCCTCGATGATCAAAGCCCGGAGCGAATAGTTCATCACCCCGTCGCACTCATGGCCGGAGTTGAGAAAGGTGGAAGCTTCGTGCCAGTCTTCGGATATCAATAGGAAATCCCGGTCGATTTCCCTCATGGCCTGATTCAGTTTGTTGAAGAAGCCATGGGCTATTTCGTCGGCAACGTCGATACGGTAACCGTCGTTGCCGTAACGCCTGACGATATCGGTGGCAACGTCAACGAAATATTTCGCGCATTCGGGATTGGACATATTGAGTTTCGGCATAAAAGGAGCCTTGCCGAAATGCTCAAAATATCCATCAGCAAATTTGACGGGATCCTTATGGACGATGAACCATTCGTAGTATTTTGATCTACGTCCGTTTTTCAATACGTCCTGGAAGAAGGGATGCCGGTAGGAAACGTGGTTGTAGACCAAATCGAATACCACGAGGATATCGCGCTTATGGCACTCATCTACCAACTTGACCAGATCTTCGTTGGTCCCCAAACGCGGATCAACTTCCCCATAGGACAAGGTGTCGTAGCGGTGGTTCGAATCGGATTTCCACAAAGGAGTAAAGTAAATGCCTCCGATGCCGAGTTCCCTTAGATAGTCGAGTTTTTCCATTATCCCTTGGATATTCCCGCCGGCGAAATGCATGCGGTCAGGCTTTTCTCCCCATTTCATCGTCGGATTGCCAGGGCCTTTTTCGTCCCTTGCAAACCTATCGGGGAAAATCTGATAAAAGACGCGGCCGGCGAATTTTCCGTTCTCTCCGATAACATCCGTCGCGTTCACGTAAGGCATCTGGAAATAGCCGGAGCCTGATGGATAATCGTCGAAGTCGTGGCAGAAACCCATCTCCCCGAAAAGATGGTCTTCGCCTTTGGAGTCGGAGATTACGAAACCGTACATCAAACGCGAATCGGAAATACGTAGACGCGTTTCGTAATAGTCGAAAAGGTCGTCCGAGCCAACCCGGACCATATCGTAGTAATGGCGTATCTGCTTTATCGCGAATTTACGCATGACCATAACCTTTATCGATCTGATGTCCGGATCGTCCTTGGCGGTTTTAAGACGTATCACCAAAGAATCAAGGGAATTGGCAAAGCAAAAAGGGGAATCGTTTAGATGGAATATCGCTTGTTTGTTCATGCCATGATAATAACCGAAGGCGAACAAAATGGAACAAAAAACGGCCTCACGGCCGAATTTCTCATGTTGGTGGAGCGTAAGAGGATCGAACTCTCGACCTCCTCCATGCCATGGAGGCGCTCTCCCAGCTGAGCTAACGCCCCAACACCGCGCGGATGCGCATTGCCTAATATATGGATGGGGGCAATCTTTGTCAATAAGAAAGAATTTCTTAAAAGGGGTTGAAAAGCGGCTTCTTCACCATCCCGAAATCAACCCGGTATATCTCGTAGTCTCCGACCTTTCGGTAATAAAGGGCCGGTTCTTCCAAAGAGTAGACGGAAGTATAGATGGTCATCTCCTCCTTGCCGTCCTTATCCAGGGCTTCTCCTTTGAAAAAAGCCAGCTTCCCAAAGAAATCGAATGCACTGGAAATATCCCGTTTTATGTCTTTTTCTCCGCCATTTGCGGCGTTTTGCAAAAGATATGCACCCCTTAGATAACGAGACCTGGCACTTTGGTCACCGGGTAAACCCATCGCCCCGAAGCCGACCGAATCGGGAACCCCCTTCCCGGACTCGGGATAAACGGGGCCGAGGTTGGCAAGCCTAGCCAACGAATCTTCCTGATATTCGTAAGGCGGATTGTTGGTAAGCAATGGTACCTTTGGTTCGAACAGTCTTAGTCCCTCCTCCCGGGGCTCGATTATGATGGCACCCGTTTTGTCGGCGAATATATAGTGGAGATCGGTAAGGGGCAAACCGACGGCGAAAGGTTCGGCAATTAAATTAACCTCGCGGGCATATTGCCGTACCTCGTTAAGGTTAGAGAACCTCGAGAGTATTTCGGGAATGAGTTCGTAAGGAGCGACATTGTGCTTACCTTCCGCCGGTTTTCCGTAATGGGCATTTCCGGGAAAATATAGAGAAGCCCCGGCCAGGCCTTTGGAATTCACCGCATCCGCATAAAGGGGATAGCCGCCGTAGAAGGCACCGATTCCGAGCATCGGGAAAAAAGAGGGATGGATGCCCTCCTTCTTGCTATTGATTGCATAACCGCCCGGGATCGCAATCACCCCTTCCCCGAAATGGGCCGACAAGTCAAGGTTCCGCCCGAAAACCGGGGTGGATTGGTTAAGATAAGCACCGGTGCACATATGAACATTATATGTTTGGTTTGGTGGCTAAATATAGGCAAAAAAATCCCGGCCGGAGCCGGGAAATAGTTTACTGGCGCGCTCGAGGCGATTCGAACGCCTGACCCCCTCCTTAGGAGGGAGGTGCTCTATCCAGCTGAGCTACGAGCGCAGCGGAAGAATAATAACACCAAGACGGAAAGAAATAAAAGAAACTCCTTATTGATGCCCTTGCCGTACGGTCCTAGGCATAGGCGCTACAATTGATATTAGTCCGATTTTTGACTATATTTCTTTGGAGACCCCGAAGTGATGGAAACATATGAATTCATGAGAGTGCTGGGCGAACGTTCTAACAGGGTCGACCATCTCTATTACAAATGGGCGAAGGCCCATGGAATCAGCTACAACGTCTTGGCCGTCCTATACGTCGCCTACAAGGATCCAGAATCGACCCAGAAAGTCGTCTGCGAGGAATGGGCTTTGCCAAAACAGACCGTCAATACCCTATGCAAGCAACTATGCGAACACGGATACTTGAGGATACTCAAAAGCGACCACGACGGGCGGGAAACGAAACTGCTCCTGACAAAAGACGGCGAGGAACTTGCCAAGCCGATCGTTGAAGAACTTATTGCCATCGAAGCCGGCATATTGAAGGCCATGGGAACCAAGGAAGCTGAAAAACTCCTCGTTCTGTTCAACAAATTCTGCGATGAGGCCGAACGAAAGCTGACGGCCGCAAAAGAAAGGGGAAATAATGGAAACTCTCGAGATAGAAGGGAAAAACATCCAAATATTCGCGGCAGTTAATCCCGGTGCCCCGATCATTTACCTAAACAATTTCGCCCTCGCCGGCGAAAAGCTTTACGAAGCCGTCAAAAAGGCCGGGACCCCGGATTTCACTTTGGTAACCATCGGTAGGCTGAAGTGGAACCACGACATGACCCCTTGGTACCTTCCGCCCACCGCCAAACACGATTCCCCATGTACCGGCGGCGCCGACGGTTATTTGAGACTCCTTGTCGATAGAATCGTCCCGGAAGCCGAGGGACGGCTTCCCGGCAAACCGCTTTGGCGGGGTCTAGCCGGATATTCCCTTGCCGGTCTCTTCGCGGTCTATTCCATATTCCGCACCGATGCATTCAGCCGCGTCGGCAGCATGTCCGGTTCCCTGTGGTTCGACGGCATAAAGGAATACGTCATGGAACATAAACTAGTCCGAGTCCCGGAATGCATTTATTTCTCGCTAGGTGACAAGGAAAGTTCTTCGAAAATCAAGGCTTTCCAACCAGTCCAATCCAATACCGAGGCCATCGAGGAACATTTCCGTTCGATGGGGATTGAAACGGCCTACGTCCTCAACCGCGGAAGCCATTACCAAAAATGCAACGAAAGGACGGCGGACGGCATCAAGTGGATGCTCGAATGCAAATAGGCAAACGAAGGAGGCAAAACATGGAAAACATCAGTTCGCTTTTTGAAAACAAAGTAAGGGAAAACAGGGGCAGACCCGCCGTTATCGAGGATAACCGGACAGTTACTTTCGGCGAACTCGACGATATGGCCGAGGCAATTGCAGCTACCTTTCCCGAGAAAATCCATAGCGTCGGCATCGTCATGGCTCACGGTGTCAAGATGATTGCTTCGATTTTGGCGGTTCTTAAATGCGGTGCCAGATACGTTCCAGCCGAGCCCGCCTTCCCAAAGGGCCGCATCCACGGAATGATGGAGGAAGCCCATGTCGATTTTGTTTTGACCGAGCGCCCTTTTGCCGAAAAACTGCAAGGCCTTGCCCTGCGTTTTTACGAAGATGAAGTCATAGGGAAAAACATTGCCGGGTGCCATGCCGCGACCCCTATTGACCCGGCAAGCCCGGCTTATGTCCTCTACACATCCGGGACAACGGGGCGGCCAAAGGGCGTTTGCGTAACCAACGGAAACGTCTGCCACTATGTGCGTGCCTTCGAGAAAGAATTCCATATCGGCCCGGGCGACATCGTGCTGCAGTACTCCGTCTGCTCATTCGATATCTTCGTAGAAGAAGTTTTCGCCAGCCTTCTTAACGGCGCGGCGATAGCGATTCCATCAGACCAAGAGAAATCCACCATAAATGCGCTCATGGACTTCGTAGAGCGGCATGGCGTCACGATAATCAGCGGATTCCCCTATCTTCTGGCCGACATGAACCGTTTGGGGAAAATACCCCCTTCCATCAGGCTCCTTATAAGCGGAGGCGATGTCCTCCGCGAAAAATACGTGGATAACCTTTTGCCGCAGGCAGAGGTCTACAACACCTACGGCCCGTCGGAAACCACCGTTTGCGCCACCTATTACCGCTGCAACGAGGGAGTACCCCTAAAAGACGGAACCTATCCCATCGGCCGCCCCGTGCTGGGAACGGGAATCGAGATTCTCGACAAGCAAGGACGGAGGGTTCCAAACGGCCAAATCGGTGAAATATGCATTTTCGGAGACGGCGTAGCCCTAGGATATATAGGCGATCACGAAGAGGAAAACAAAGCCTTCGAAAAGAAGGCCGGCACGAGACGCATCTACCACAGCGGTGACATGGGTTATATCCTCCCGGACGGGAATATAGCGTTTCTTCATCGAAAGGATAGCCAGATAATGATTTACGGGAAACGCGTTGAGGTATCCGAAGTAGAATCGCGCCTCAACCGCTGCAAAGGCGTCAAGCAAGCGCTTGTCCGGGCCTTCAAGGACGAGGACGCTCTGGCCTATATGGTGGCCTATGTCGTTCCGGAGGGTTCCGAAATGAAAGTATCCGAGATAAGGAAGGAACTTTCCGAAAATCTCACCTCTTTCATGATTCCCGAATTTTTCGTGAGAATGAAAACCATCCCCCTTAACGTGAATGGCAAACCGGATATTCGAGAGCTTCCGGTAGTTCTCAAGGAAGGCAAGTACAATGGTTGAAATCAGACGGGCGACCCTGAAAGATCTGGATACGCTGTTGCATTGGCGGATAACAGTAATCCGCGATGTTTTCCGGCTCCCCGAGGATTACGACACGGGTCTATTGGAAAAAGAAAACCTTGCCTATTATCAAAACGCCCTTTCGGACGGCGGCCACATCGCCTGCTTTGCCCTACTCGACGGCAACGTTGTCGGCTGCGGGGGAATATGCTTCCAGACGGAAATGCCCTCCCCCGACAATCCCTCCGGGCAATGTGCCTACCTCATGAATGTCTATACCGAGCCGTCCTCCAGAAGGAAGGGAATAGGCAGGGCCGTCGTCGGCTGGCTCATACAAAGGGCCAAGGAAAAGGGAGCGGGGAAGATATATCTCGAAGCCACCGAAGCCGGGGCCGGACTTTACTCCGGGCTCGGCTTCCGGCGGGCGGCCGGCTTCATGAAACTTAAGCAGGATTCGAGATAGCCCTAAGGGGCATGGCACATAGAACGAATTGGAAATCCGGATGGCCGTGCAATGGCGGCGATCGGAAAACGGCATTTTCCCAAAGCCGGCAAGGCAGAGATAATGCCTTGGCGGATTCATATCAGGTTTGCCGAAATGCGCCGGCGGTTATGCGTCTCCCCCTTTGCCGGCCTCTCTAGCATGAAAAAAGGACTGGTGCCGGCGGCATCAGCCCTGCTCATTTCGGATGGTCGGAACAGCGGGACTTGAACCCGCGACCTCCTGGTCCCGAACCAGGCGCACTACCAAGCTGTGCTATGTCCCGTTGCCTTGCGGCGGGTGTGATTATACCACTTAGAAGGCAAAATCAAACAACGACATCTGGTTTGACTCTCCAAGGGCGTCGGTAATCTTCATTTCGTCAAGCACCTTCATGAGGGATCCCCCGACCTGAGCGCGGTCGGCAAGGTCTTCCTTGCTGATGAAGGGCCCATCCGCCCTCGCCTTGACTATCGATTCGGCCGTCTTGATCGGGAAATTGGAAATCGAAGTGAAGGGCGGGATGATGCTGCCGGATTCACGGTCGACCCGCCACTCTTCGCAAAGAGACTTTTCGAGGGAAACGTTTTGTATTTTGAAGCCCCTGTCGTACATTTCGAGGGCGGCGATATCGGACTTGATGATTTCGTCGTCGGTGCCGGATGGATCGTCGGAAGACCTGAGCTTATCGATATCCGCGATAAGGGCATCAAAGCCCTTGGCCATGGCTTCGAGATTGTATTTCTCGCAGCGGCAGGTGAAATAGGTCGCATAGAATTCGAGAGGATGATAGAGCTTGAAATAGGCGACGCGGACGGCCCCCATGACATAGGCAGTCGCGTGGGCCCTCGGGAAGAGATATTTGATTTTCTTGCAGGAATCGATGTAATAATCGGGCACGCCGGCCTTGCGCATCGCCGCTTCGTGCTCCGGCGATAGGCCTTTGGCCTTACGGACCTTTTCCATGATGTCGAAGGCCGTGCCCGGCTCCATGCCCTTCCCGATAAGGAAGTTCATGATGTCGTCGCGGCAACCGATGACTTCGGTCAGCTTGGCGATGCCGCTATTGATGATGTCCTCGGCATTCGAATGCCAGACGTTCGTACCGTGGCTTAGACCCGAAACACAAAGGAGCTCGTTGAAGTTCTTCGGCCTTGCTTCTTCGAGCAAGCCCTGCACGAAGTTCGTCCCGAATTCGGGAAGCGCGATGGCCCCGGTCTTGAAACCAAGGGGGTTTTTCTTCAGTTTGAGTTCTTTTTCGCTCGAGAAAAGGGAAATGACCTTCTTGTCGTCCATGGGAATGTCGTAGATGGACACGCCGGTAAGCAGGGACATCATGCGCAGGGCCTGGGGATCGACGTGTCCCAATAGGTCCAGTTTCAAAACGGAGTCGTGCATGCTGGCGAATTCGTAATGGGTGGTAAGCCAGTCCTTCTCGAGGTTGTCCGCCGGGTGCTGATAGGCCGTGAAGTCGAATATGTCCATATCGGAGGGGATGACGACAATGCCGCCGGGATGTTGCCCGGTCGTCCGCTTGACGCCGGTGCAGCGCATGGCAAGCCAGCCCAAAGCCACCTTGTTCGCACTTTCGGGGTCCTTATGCAAAAGGCGGGGATAGTAGAATTTCTTTATGTAGCTGAAGGCGTTTTTCTTTTCGGCAGTCGAAATGGTACCGGCCCTGATCACGTGCGGATTCTTGACCTCCTCGTGGCGGGCGTACTTCTCGTTTTCCTCGGGCGTGGAAAGCAGGGTGCGGGCGAAGGCATGGGCGGTCGCTTGGTAATCAGGCGGAAAGTTAAGGTCGATGTCAGGGACCTTTTCGGCATGGAATCCCAAAAAGGTCTCAAAAGGGATGGTTTGTCCGTCCTTTTTGAGTTTTTCCCCGCAGACCGGGCATTTTTTATCGGGTAAATCGAAGCCTGAGCGTACTTCCGGATCCGCCCATTCGAAGTGGTAGCACTTCGGGCAAACGTAATGGGGCGGCAGGGGATTTACCTCGGTTACCCCCGCCATGGTGGCTGTAAAGGAAGAGCCTACCGAGCCGCGGCTTCCGAAGACGTAGCCGTCCTCCCTAACCTTCTTGCAAATAAGGTGGGCAATGTAGTAAGTGACGGAATAGCCGTTCGAAATTATACCGTTTAGTTCCTTTTCGAGGCGTTCGACGATGAGGGGGTCGGGATTGGGCCCATAAGTCTTATGGAGCGTATCGTAGCAGATGGCCCGGAGTTTCTCCGCGGAACCCGGAAGGTTGCTATCCGGGGTATAGAGCTTTTTCTTGAGAATCTCGACTTCCCCGATTTCGTCGGCGATCATGTTGGAATTCCTGATGACGGCTTCCCTGGCCCGGTCCTTTCCCATCCATTCGAAGCAGTCCAGCATCTCCCGGGTGGTCCTGAAGTGCTGGTCGGGGTTCGGAAAATAGTCCATCCTCTCCCTGAAGCGCGGGAACAGTGGGTGGCTGACGCCGCCCATTCCGAATGAGGAAATATAGACGTCCCTTGTTTCCTTGTCTTCCGGATTCACGTAGTGGCAGTCCCCCGTCGCGACGATGGGCTTGCCGAGTTTGTCCGCCGCTTCGACTATCGAAGCAAGCACGAAGTCAAGGCGTTCGCTCGTCAGTTCCCCGATGTTGATGAGGTAGGAATAGTTTTCCTTGGGCTGGATTTCGATGTAGTCGTAGAACTGCACGGCGTTTAGCAGGTCCTCCTTCGACCGCTCACTTGCGGTCTTGAAAACATCGCCGTTGAAACACGCGCTGCCCAATAGGAGGTTCTTTCTTTCCTTCTGGAGCTCTTCCCTCGGAATCTTGGGAAGGGAAACCTGGCCGGTTGCCAAATAGGTCGTCGACGAATCGCTGACCAAACGGTATAGGGCCTTGAGCCCTTCCTGATTCTTGGCCAAGGCGATTACGTGCTGGGTCTTCAGATGGGTATAAATGCCCCTCTCGTTATGGGAAAGTGCCGCCAGATCCTTCATGGTGAGATTGGGCCTATCCTTCTCAAGCATCGCGATGACCGCGAACCAGACGTGGCTGAGAACCTCGGCGTCGTAGTCCGCCCTATGGGCGTCGCCGTCATCGTAAACGCTTAGTCCCAGGGCCCGGGAAAGGGCGCCCAGGGTATGCCTCGAGGCTTCGGGATATAGGAAGTAGGAAATAGCCAAGGTATCGATAACGGGATTCTCTATCTTGCCTAGCCCCTGCCTCCTCCGCATGGCGTTGAGAAAGCCGACGTCGAAGGGGGCGTTATGGGAAACCATAATCGCGTCCCTAGAGAATTCCTCGATCCGTTTTATGGCCTCCGATTCGCTTATCCCCTGCGACTTGATCATTTCGTTGGTAATCTTGGTTTTCTGGACGATTTTATCCGGAATGGTTATGCCGGCGTTTACGAAGAAGTCGATGCGCCTAGTCAAAACGCCGTCCTCTATGAGGACCGCTCCGAATTCGGTGATGCGGTCAAGTTCGTTGCTTAGGCCGGTGGTTTCGAAGTCGAAGACGCAGTAGCGCCCCTTGTTCAATTCGACATCGGACGGATTGAAGGCATAGGTCGGCCAATCGAACATGTAGAATTCGCAGCCGTAAATGATTTTTACCCCGTACTTCTTCCCCGCGGCTTCGGCAGCCGGAAAGGACTGCAGGTCGCCGTGGTCGGTCACGGCCAGCGCCTTCATGCCCATGGCCTTCGCGGCCTTGCAGTAGTCTTCGATTTCACCGGTCGCGTCCATCGCGGACATCTTGGTATGGAGGTGGAGTTCCACCCTCTTTTCCGGTTCTTCGTCTTTTCTCAGTGGCAGTTCCGGTGCCGGCTCGATGGCCTTGCACATCAAAATGGTTTCCCTGAGATAGCTGTCATACTCCAGGTTTCCCGATATACGGTAACGTTTGCATTGTTCCAATTTATCGATTTTCTGGATACTGTTGACTTCGTCCGCCGTGAGCCCTCCGCGCATTTCCATCATGCGGACGTGGATACCTCCGGTTTCGTCGGCAAAGGAAAGCAGGTTGGTCATCCGACCCGTTTTGTTGGGTCGGGGATTGGCCTCGTAGACATAGCCGTCCACCGTGAAGTTGCCGCTGGAATAGCTAAGCAGTTCGCGGACGTTATGGAGCATGACGTACTCCTTGCTCTTTCGCAGGTTCTGCTGCCTTTCCTCCACGACGTTTTTGATATAGTCCGCTTCGGCCTGCTTCTTCATCTCTTCCCATTCTTCGCGCGATTTGTCGTCTATGTCGGAGGAAAATTCCTTAGGATCTTGGGCGCTTTCAGCGGCGTTTTCGGGTTCTTCCTCTCCGTTTTCTCCCCTGCCGGCTTCTACTGGCTTTTCTGAATCGAATAAAGGGGTTTCCACGGGCGTCTTCTCGGCGGCTTCCGCCGGATCATCTCCGAAGATTACCGTTTTCGGAAAACAGAGAAATCTCAGCAAATCATTGAAATCGTCGACGATTTTCCTAAAGGAGCTGCCTTCCTCGAAATACCTGAGGTTACCGCCGGCCTCCCGGATATGGGAATGCGGGAGTAGATGAAAGGCATCAAGGCATTTATCGTAAAAAAGAGAATCGATGTCCTGGAGGCTTGGTTCGGCATCGTAGTGAAAACTAAGTTCGTAGGGATAAGCGATATTCACCAATCCGTCGAGGAAATCCCTCACTTCCGGATAGGTCCAGAAACTATGTTTTCTGATTACCATCCGGAAGACCTGCCTACCGCCTTTGGCCACGTAGCCGAGACTCGTGAAGTCCATGTCGAATCTCTCGGGATCGCTTATCCCGATTGATTCGAGGAAACGTTCCATCTTGCTACGCATCAGACCAGCCTCAGGACGTCCATGACCATGATGTAGACGGCCAAAACCAGAAGCAGGCCCAGGCCGATGTAGGAAACGATGTTCTTCGTCTTTTCCTTGATCTTCCTGCGGGTAACGGCTTCATAGGCGGTGGTAACGAGTTGCCATCCATCTAGTCCCGGGAACGGGAACAGATTAATTATGGCGAGGTTTAGGGAAACCAAGGCCCCGAGATAGAAGAAGGAATAGGCCCAGCCGCTGGTCTGGGCGATGCTTCCTAGGGCGGCCCCGATTCCGATCGGGCCGCTCAGGGAACCGATATTGCCGGTGAAGATGGCATAGAGGCCGGCACCCATATTGGCCCAAAGGTTGCACCAGAGATTGGTGCCGTTGCCCATGCGCTCGGAAAAGGAGTACCAAACCTCGAGCGGCTTCAAGGTAAGGCCGCTTCCGGAAAGAACGAACTCCTCGCCCATCGGGACGGCAGTAAGGCTTACCTCGTGGCGAACGAGTGTCGATGTATCCAGGACGAAGGCGACATTGCCTTCGAAATCCTCGACTTCGCTCCGGGAAAGCGTATTGATATGGAAAGCGACCTCGTCTCCGTTTTCGAGGACATAAGGACCTTGGCGGAGATCGGGATAGCTCGTAATGCCGACCAGTGAGAGTTCCTCGTCGCTCAGGGTCAGCATGTCCGGAATGGCCCCGTGACTGCCCGCCACGTACTCGGATTTCCGCTCCCTTGCCTCGCCGAGGCTGATCGCCGGATAGAAGACAAGGGAATCGGTCAAATCGGATTCGCCGGTCAGAGTCGAGGCCAGGAACAGGGTCACGTAATCTTCCCCGTTTATGGTCGTCTCGGTATCGAAGATATAGCCGCCGACCTGGGCAATGTCCGGTTCGGGGGGCTGGCTTAGGGCAATACCGGCATAGAACGGGAAATCCTCTCCCTCCACGTAGTACTGGCCGTTTGCGTCCTGTTCCAAAGTCAATACGCCGACGGGCGTCTTGGTCTCGACAAGGCCGCCTTCTATGCCTTTGAAGTAAGTACGTGTCAGGTAGCCACCTTGGTAACTGAGTTCCGGCGTCGTGCTCGGCGCGGCGATTATGGAATAATCGGGAAAGCAAAGCGCGTAGGCATAGCAAAAGACGAAAGTAAGAAGGAAGTTAACGAAGACTCCCGCAAGCAAAATGGCGCACTTCTTCAGCTTGCCCACTCCTTCCAAAGAGCGTTCCTTCGGGATTTTGGTGGCTTCTTCCCCCTCCAGTTCCCCTTCCTCGCCATACATGGAAACATAGCCGCCCAAAGGCAATGCGCGGACGGTAAAAGCGGTTTCGCCTTTTTTCCGCTTGAGAGAGAAGAGCTTCGGGCCGAAGCCGATGGAGAACTCGGCACAATAGACGTTGCAAAGCTTGGCAACGGCGAAGTGCCCAGCCTCATGGAAACCTATCAGTACCAAGAGAAGCACGATAAGCATGACGATCGTTATGACAATGTCCCACATAATCAAATCCTATATCTATTCGGCATCGCTACTAGCGGCATAAGAGCGGACGATCCTCCTGGAAAGGGCATCGTAACGCGCCAGGGAATCGTAATCAACTCGACTTCCGCTATATTCCCGGGCAAGGGCATAAAACGACGCCCCGACGATTTGCCCGAAGGGCAGTTTCCCGTCCAAGAAGAGGTTGACGGCTTCCTCGTTGGCCCCGTTGACCAAGGCCCCGGCATTTCCTTTCAGCAGCATGACGCCGCGGGCAAGGGCCAGGGGCATTACGAATCGGGAATCGGGCTTGAGGAAGCGGCAGTCCTTGATTTCGGAGAGCGATTTCACCCTGACTATGCCTTCGATTTTCTTCCCCCGGCTCAGGGCATATGCGATCGGCCCGTGCATGTCTGGTTTCCCGCAGTCGAGGAGATAGCTTCCATCTTCGAGGAGGAGACCGCTATGGACGTAGGACTCGGGATTGACGATAACCTCGATGTCTTCGGGAACCAAGTCGAATAGATGGCATGCCTCGACGACCTCGAAGGCCTTGTTCATGTAGGTAGCGGAATCGATTGATATTTTCTTCCCCATCTTCCATGTGGGATGTGCCAAGGCCGCGTCCGGCTTTACGCCGTAGATTTCCTTTTCGTCTTTATAGAGGAAGGGGCCGCCGGAACAGGTAAGGATGACCTTCTTGACCTTCGAACCGCCGGAAAAAGCCAAGCACTTGGCGATTGCCACGTGTTCGGAATCTATCGGGTATAGCTTGCCTCCGTATTTGGCAAGGCATTCCTTGACCAGTTCGCCGCCCACGACGAGGGATTCCTTGTTGGCAAGGCAAAGCGTCTTCCCGCGTTCGAGCACGCCCAATGTCGGCTTCAAGCCGGCAAAGCCGACGATGGCGTTGACCGCTATGTCGTAATCGGCGATTCTGGTCAGGTCGAAGGCGGCATTTTCGCCTTCCAGGAATCGGACGTGCGGGTATTTTTCCCTCAAATGGCCAAAAGCCCCGTACTCCAAGGCGCTTACGATTCCAATCGAAGGAAATCTCCGCAAAATGCTTTCTAATTTATCGGATTGGCGGCCCAAAGAAATGCCGACCAATTCGAAGCCGCCGTCCCTAAGCAAATCGAGGGTCTGGGTGCCGATGCTCCCCGTTGCCCCTAAAAGAATAAGTTTCATGCCATCAAGAATACGTTCCAGTTTCCGGATATAAGAACGAGGAAGAGGGCCGTTCCGGCGAAGGCAAAGACAATCGAGTCGGCCCGGTCCAAAACGCCGCCGTGTCCGCGGAGGATGGTCCCGTAGTCCTTGACGTTGAATTGCCTTTTTATGAGGGAGAAGGAAAGATCCCCGAGATTGGCAAAACCCGGAAGGGCGAAGCTAAGAAGCAATATCCAGTACCAGTGGCCCAGATCCAAGGTGGGAAGCATCGGATAACCTCCGGCGGCCAGTCCGATGCCGAAGGCAAAGGTCAATACGAACGACAGTATCCAGCCGGCGAAGAAACCTTCCCAGGACTTCTTCGGGGATACCCGCTTGTTGAGCGGATGCTTCCCGAAGGCCGATCCGAAGAAATAAGCGAAGGTATCGTTGAAGACAACCCCGGCAGCGACATAGAAGAACAGGCAGGCGGAGGTCCCCCAGTCGAAAACCGAGGTACCGGGCAGATCGGCACCCGGAGTGCCGAGTATGAATATGTTCCCGCTGTAGGATGGATCGAACGTGAATTGGTAGAAAGGGAAATAACGCACGAACAGTATCGACTGGAAGCCGATTCCGATAAGCAGGCACATGGTGACCATATAGGCGAGGTCGTGGAAGCCGAAATCCTTGTCGACGATGGCACCGAGGAAAAATAAACCTATCATCGCGGCGACCGCGAAGATCGAGACGTTTATTGTCGAGTAGTAACGTTCAAGGGAAAAGGAAAAGTCCCCTTCCGGAAGGAGCATGTACTCCCGTATGTTGTTCTTGAACATGTACCAGCAGAAGAAAACTAGCACGAACAAGTAGCAAAGGGCATAGACCCACCATTTGTATTTCTTTCCGGGCGCTTTGACCATTTCGTGCACGGCGATCAAAAGGAAAGCCAGAATCACAAAGAAGAGGACCCATCCCCCGAAAACGATGGAAGGGGCAACGATGGCGATGAGGATGAAGGCGACAATGATCCTCGATTTCAGCGAGGCTTTGGCCTTTTCGTCCATGGGACGCGGAATCGGTCTATTCATCTTTCAGGCCTCCGTACCTCCGGTGGCGGGAGTCGAATTCCCTAAGACATTCGATGAAGGCATCGCGTCTGAAGTCCGGCCACATGGTTTTGGTGAACACGAGTTCCGAATAAGCGAGACGGTAGAGCATGAAGTTGCTTATACGCTCCTCGCCGCTAGTACGGATCAATAGATCGATGTCGGGGACATCGGGATTATATAGATACCGGGCAAAAAGCCGTTCCGTCAAATCGGAAGTTTCCTTACTGCCTTCCTTTACTTCTTCGGCAAAGGCCTTCGCTGCCCTTACTATCTCGTCCCGGCCCCCGTAATTAAGGCAGATGTTCATCGTATGCACCCGATTGCCCTTGGTCATTTCGACGGCTTCCATGCACACCTTGCGGGTTTTTTCGCGAATCCGCCCCAAATCGCCCGAAATAAGGATCCTGCCCCCTCTGTCCTTTATGTAAGGCAGATCCCGCCTGAAGAACTCCTCGAGATAATCCATGAGATGGTCGATCTCGTCTTCGGGCCTGTTCCAGTTTTCGGTAGAAAAGGCGAAGTAGGAGGCAAAGGGGATGTGGAATTCGAGGCATGTATCGAAAATCTCGCGGAGCCGCAGGCAGGCTTCGCGGTGCCCGAAATAACGGGCAAGCCCCCTGGCTTTGGCCCAGCGGCCGTTGCCGTCCATGATGAAGGCAACGTGGTCTAGTTTCTTTGAAAGTTCGAAATCGCCCATGCCTAGATGGTCATGATTTCCTTGGTTTTCTCGGAGAGGATCGACTCGACTTGGACAAGATGCTTGCTCGTCTCCTCTTCCATGTCGGCCTTGACGCGGACCTTGTAGTCGTCGCTCATGGTATCGTCCTCCTTGACGAGATCCATGTAGTCGCGGCGGATGTTCCTGATGCTGACCTTGGCGTCTTCGCTCAGGGCCTTGGCTTCCTTGGCGATTCCGCGGCGGATGTCCTCGGTCAGAGGCGGGATGATGATCCTTATGCAGTCGGCCTCGACCTGGGGATTGACACCGAGGTTGGCGGAGGCGATGGCCGCGGCGATGGTCTTCACGTCCTCGCGGCTATAGGGTTTGACCAATAGCTGTCTGGGTTCCGGAATGGAAACCGAACTGAGGGCCATTATGTCCATCTTGTCGCCGTAGTAGTCGCACATGATGCCGTTAAGCATCGCGGGGTTGGCCCTTCCGGACCTGAGCCTGGCGAGGTGCTCCTTGTAGGAAAGGATGGATTTATCCATCTTCCCGCTGGCTTCTTTGACTATCGCGTCCATGTTGATTACTCCTTTTCTATTAATGTGCCGCCGGCTTGGCCGAAGACGGCATCCTTTATGCTGCCCGCGTCCTTCATGCCGAAGACGTGTATTTTTAGATCGCTGTTTTCGATCATCGCGACCGCGGTAAGGTCCATGACCTCCAGTTTGCGTTCCAGTACTTCCCGGAAGCCGAGGTGCTTCAGCAAGACCGCGTCGTGGAACTTGTTCGGGTCTTTGTCGTAGACGCCGTCTATGCCGTTTTTCGCCATGAGTATCGCTTCCGCCCCGATTTCGAGTGCCCGGAGCGTCGCCGTGGTATCGGTTGTGAAATAGGGATTGCCGGTACCGCCGGCGAATATCACGACCTTGCCGCCTTCCAGGTGGCTTATGGCCTTCCGCCTGATATAGGGTTCGCATACCTGCGGTACGTTAATCGAAGACATGACCCGCGTAGAAAGCCCCTTTTGCTCGAAGGCGTTTTGGAGGGCCAGGGCGTTTATTATCGTTCCCAGCATCCCCATGTAGTCGCCCGTGGAGCGGTCGATGCCGATTTTGTCGGCCAAGCGGCCGCGCCAGATGTTGCCGGCACCGACGACGACGGCAACCTGGACTCCCGAGTCGGCAACGGCCTTTATGGCCTTGGCGGTTTCGGATATCTTCACTTGGTCAAGGATGGTCTTGTCGCGGGAATCGGCCAAGGCCTCCCCCGAAAGTTTTACGACCACCCGGGAATACAACGGTTCCATGCTTTCCATATTCTATCTTTTTCCCTCCGTCATGGGCGAAATATCTTTTCTCAAAGCCGCATCGGTGAACATCGCGGCCAGATAAACCAGGAAGGTAAGACAAAGGCCTGCCATCGTGTCGCTCAGATAATGGGCGCCCATGACCATGCGGCCGTAAGCGACAAGAAGCGCATATCCGAAACCCAAAACGGCCCCAAGATAAGCGAAGCGGCGGGTAAAGGGTTTTAGGGAAAGCATGATGCCCAGAAGCGGGATGAGGAGCGCCGCATGGGAAGTGTGGCCGCTCGGGAATGACTCGAAGTACATGGGCAGATCCTCTGGATCAAGCAGAAGCGAGGTGTCGACCTTCGCCATCAGGGCCTTGCCGGCACCGGCCTGGAACCAACTTAGGAAATAGCCGGTGTCGCCGAGCTCGAACAAAAGATACGGCCGGGGGCGCGACCAAAGGGGCTTCACTATTTCGCCTATCGCGTATTCGGCGAGGAGGATGGCCGCCAGCATAACCGAGGCCCTGAGCAATGCCTTGCCGGAAACGTTGCGGCAAAAATAGTAGGTCAGGCCGCCGCTTAGGATGGCGCTCAATGCCATGACCGCGAAGGTCGCGGCCAAAGGATACCCGCTCCGGTAGTCGATGCCGTTGACGGTTCCCAGATAAATGGCAAGCGCGTACAAGGCCACGGCCACTACCCACTGGATGATCCGCACGTAGGCTTTCTTCGACAGTTTCATCACGGCGGCCAAGCCGCCGACGACGAACATCGTGATGTATAGAGGCATCATCCCGAAGCCGGCGACGAAGCGTCCTAGGGCGGAGGAAGGGGAATAGGAACCCAAGGCCAAGTCGAGATCGCATACGCTACCGTAGACAAACAATCCGGTCACGCAGATATAGATTGCCAAAAGGGCGGCAATGAATTGCCAATCGTTTTTGAGAAACGAAAGCACCTTTCTGCGCATGTGGATATTCTAAAGAAAATGCGGTTATGAAAAAAGGAGGGGTATTAACCCCTCCCCTTCAGGCTATTCGGCAGCGGCGGCTTTTTCGATGCCCTCGCCCACCTGGTAGCGGACGAAGCGGACGACGTCTAAGCCGTTCTTCTTGAGCAAATCGCCGATGACGACCGATTCGTCGAGGACGTATTTCTGCAGATAGAAGCAGGATCCCGAGAGGACCTTGTCGACCTTGCGCTCGACAATGGTAGCTTTGACATTGTCGGGCTTGTTGACGAGTTTCGGATCGTTTTTGACTTCTTCGGTGGCGATGGCCACTTCGCGTTCCCTTTCGGCAGCCGGCACTTCTTCCAAAGTGCGGTAGCTGGGACGGTTGGCGGCAATCGACATCGCCAGCGGCTTGGCGAGTTCGCTTTCCTTGCTTAGGACCGCGAGGACGGAAATCTTCCCGCCCATGTGGATGTAGGAAGCAAAGGCCTCGCCTTCCCCGAGGGAAATAAGGACATAGCGTCTTAGTTCCATCTTCTCGCCCATTGCAATCGTGGCATCGGCGAAGAAGGGGGCGGTAAGTTCGCGGGCTTCTTCCAAGCTCGCGGGCTTCTTTTCGAGAAGGGCGTCGGTGACCTTGTTTACCAACTCGTGGAATTTATCGCTAGCCGAGACGAAGTCGGTTTCGCAGTTTACTTCGAGGATGATGCCGGTGCGGCACTTGTCGCAGATCTTGACGTTGGTGAGGCCTTCGGCGGCAATGCGGCTGGCCTTGCTCGCGGCCTTGACCACGCCTTTTTCGCGGAGAAGGTCGATGGCCTTCTCGATGTCGTTGTTGGCTTCGATCAGGGAGCGTTTGCAGTCCATCATGCCGGCTCCGGTCCTCTCGCGGAGGGCCTTTAGGAGTTCGATGAAGTTCTTGTCGGCCATTACTTGGTTTCTCCTTCGCTCTTTTCGGCCTTGGCAGGCTCGGTCTTGCCGGCTTCGGCGGCCTTGGCGCGTTCGGCGGCGCGGGCAGCATAGCGGGCCATCCTTTCGGCCTGAAGCTTGGCATAGCGTTCTTCGCGTTCCTTGCGCTGGGCGCGGATGGCGGCCTTGCGGGCTTCGTTGGCGATATCGGCGGCGCGGATGGCGTCCTTCATGGTGGCTTCTTCCGCGTTGTCCTTGGTGTAGGCGATTTCGGTCACGCCGCCCTTGGCTTCGACGATGGCATCGGCAAGGACGCCGACCAATAGCTTGATGGCGCTCTGGGCGTCATTGTTGGTCCCGATCGGGAAATCGACGAGATCGGGGTCGTCGGAAGTGTCGCAGAGCCCGAAGACGGGGATATTGAGCTTGCGGGCTTCGGTAACGGCGTTGTGCTCGCTGGTCGGATCGCAAACGACGACTGCCTGCGGGAGACGGCGCATTTCCTTAATGCCTTCGAGGTTCTTCTGGAGTTTGGCAAGTTCCTTGCGCCGGATGGCGGCTTCCTTCTTGGAGATGCTTTCGAAGGTGCCGTCGGTTTCCTGAGCTTCGAGGTCCCTCAGTTTCTTCACGCGGCCCAAGATGGTGCGGAAGTTGGTGAGGGTCCCGCCGAGCCAGCGGTTGGTGATATAGAAGGATCCGCTGCGGGCGGCTTCGTCGGCGACGATCTGGCGGGCGGCCGGCTTGATACCGACAAAGAGGACCTTTCCGCCGCCTTCGACGATAGCGCGGAGCGCCTTGTAGGAAGCGGTGACGCGTTCTACGGTCTTGACGAGGTCGATGATGTAAATGCCGTTGCGGGCACCGTAGATGAACTTGCTCATCTTCGGGTTCCAGCGGCGGGTCTGGTGGCCGAACTGGACGCCGGCTTCCAGCAACTTGCGGACGGTGATGATGGGGGCGTTGGGATCATGCATGATCTCCGCCATGGTTTCCCCGGCTGCTTCCGGGGCCGGCGCGGCTTCCGCGACCGGGGTTTCCTTTACTTCGTCACTCATTTCGGTGACCTCCATTTGTTTAGGCCTCCCCCACTTCCAACAGCCGACCACTCCGGCGCTTTTTAAGCTGCTTCGCCCGTCGGAGAACAAGGCGCTGAATCCATGGGGTGCGTATTGGCCGCATCAAAAAACGGCCGAGGCGTATCATACCATCGCTTCTTTCTATAAGAAAGGGAAATCAGTCTTCTTTCTTCTCGCGGCGGGGAAAATGGGCCTTGTACTCCTCGATCATCGCTTTGCTGGAAACGTGGGTATAGACCTGGGTGGTATTAAGGGAGGCATGCCCAAGCAGTTCCTGTATGAGCCGCAGATCGGCTCCGCGCTCCAATAAATGGGTGGCGAAGGAATGGCGGAGTTCATGGGGATGAAGGCCCAAATCCATGCCTGCCTTTTCCTCTATCCGCGACAATACGTACTCAAGTCCCCTAACGGTCAGCGGCCCCCCTTTGGAATTGAGAAAAAGCCTGTCGGTCTGGGACTCGGCTTTCGAAGACAAGACCGGACGCAACTCCCTAAGGTAACGGACAATCGAACTTTTAGCATGTTCGGACAAGGGCACGAGCCTTTCCTTGTTCCCCTTGCCGACCACACGTGCGGCAGAGGAAGAATAAAGTATATTTCTCTTGGTCAGCGAGATGAGTTCGCCGGCCCGCATGCCGGAACAATACAGGAGTTCGAGGATGGCCTGGTCGCGTAGAACCAATGGATCGGTCCTAAGGGAGTTCAAGGCGAATAGTTTGTCGATGTTCTCTTCGCTAATGGCTTCGGGATAGCGTATTTCCCCCTTTGGGGCCCTGACCAATAACGTGGGATTCTCGGCAATGTAGTTTTTTCT
Organism: uncultured bacterium; assembly: GCA_949295325.1. Classification (GTDB taxonomy): domain Bacteria; phylum Bacillota_I; class Bacilli_A; order RFN20; family CAG-826; genus UBA4951. The sequence continues at coordinate 23,246 of CASFKG010000003.1, read as the reverse complement.
TTTGAGGTAGCCGTAGAAATCCTTCAAAGCCGACAGATGCCTTGAAATGGAACGTTTGCTCAGACCTTTTTTCAGCAAATGGGCGAGGTGTTCGCGGATATCCTGCCTGTTGGCCTTGAGGTAGTCCTTTTCCTTCCGCGACATGTAGCGGAGATACAAGGAAATGTCCTCCGCATAGCTTCCCGCGGTCAGTTGACTGAAACGGCATTCATAAAGAAGGTAGTCGACGAATTCCTCAAGCCTAGTATCCGGGTAATAAGCCACGCCAAGATTTTATTATCTCCAGTGAATTTTTGGCATACGTTGCCCGATCCTCTTTTTTGACTCCCGGGAACAAGGCCCAGTTGGCGTTCATGGGTTCCATCCGCTTCCCCGGGAATCGGCTTACGTAATTGAGCAGATTCCCAAGCATCGTCTTTTCCGGGGCCCGGCAAAGCGGCATTCCCGACAGCCTCTGGTCGAGGTAAATCGCCGAAGCGATTCCCGAAGCGGCGCTTTCGACGTAGCCTTCGACCCCGGTCAGCTGGCCGGCGGCGAAGACGTTCGGCTTGCTGACGAATGAAAAATCGCTGGAAAGTACCCTCGGCGAATCGAGATAGAAGTTCCGGTGCATGAGACCGTAACGGACGAATTCCGCATGTTCCAAACCCGGAATCATGGAGAAAACCCGTTTCTGCTCCGGGTAGGTCAGATTCGTCTGAAAGCCGACCATGTTGTAGCACTCGCCCAGCATGTCGTCTTGTCTCAGCTGTACAACCGCGTAAGGTCTTCTCATTCCTTCGATTTCGAGGCCCATCGGCTTAAGAGGGCCGTGCCTAAGCGTATCGGGACCCCGGGAAGCGATTACCTCAATCGGCAGACATCCCTCGAAGTAATCATCGTCCCCTTCGTGAAGCAAGGCCCTTTTGGCATGCACAAGCTCGTTATAGAAATTCAGGAAGTCGCTTTTTTGATGGAAGGGGCAATTGATGTAACTATCATCGCCCTGTTCGTAACGCGACTTGAAATAGCAGACGCCGAAATCAAGGGATGATTTTTTTACAATGGGAGCGGAAGCGTCAAAGAAATGGTAACCATCCGCCCCGCTTATTTTGGAAATGGTCTCGAGAAGAGGGCCGTCAGTCAAAGGCCCGGTAGCCAAAATAGTAGGATTTTCGGAAAAAGAGGCGGCTTCTATAGAGATTTCCGTAAGGTTAGGGAATGATTTTAACCTTTTTGTTATCTCCCCAGCGAAAATATCACGGTCGACCGAAAGGGCGTTGCCGCTAGGTACTTCGCTCACTGCGCTTGCCTCCATCACGATGGAGCCCAGTTCGCGGATCTCCTCCTTTAAAAGTCCGCAGGCGTTGGTGAGGCCTTTCCCTTTCAGGGAATTGGAACAGACAAGCTCGCCGTAAAGACCGGTTTCATGGGCATGGTCGTCGTGGCTTGGACGCCGCTCGAAAAGATTGACCTTGTAGCCCCGCTTTAGCAGATAGTAGGCGGCCTCGCTTCCGGCAAGACCGCCGCCGATAACGTCAATTGTCGCCGTCTTTTGGCAGGAACTCATGGTAGTGGCACTTGGGGAAATTCGTGCATCCGAGGAACTTGACCTTCTTGCCCTGTTTGTAGACAAGATGTCCGGTCTTGCACTTCGGACACGGCTTTACGTAGTCGGCCTCGGTATAGGCCTTCTTCTCCTTCTTGGGCGCGTTTTCGCTTCCTTTTATGTAGTGGCACTCAGGGAATCCGGAGCAGGCGACGAATTCGTTGCCTTTCCGGTCTTTGCGGTAGACCAAGGGCTTCCCACATTCGGGACAAAGTTCGCCGGTTTCCCTGGGCTTTTCCTTTTCCGGCTTCTTGATATAGCGGCACTTGGGGTAATTCGAGCATCCTATGAAGGTACCATAAGGTCCCTTGCGGATAATCAAAGGAGCTCCGCATTCGGGGCATTTCTCGCCGGTTTCCACCGGCGGGTCCTTGTACATGACCTTGGTCACCTCGTCGAACTTCTTGATGAACGGAGAATAGAAATCCTCCATTGCCTTGAGTTTGGTTTCCTTGCCTTCCTCGATTTCGTCCAACGTCTTTTCCATGTCGGCTGTATATTTGTCGCTGACGATTTCGGGAAAATATTTTTCCAAAACCACGGTGGTTCTGATTCCGTCTTCCGTCGGAGTCAAAATGCCGCCTTTGGAAACGATGTACTTCCTCTTTTCTAGCGTATCGATGGTGGAAGCATAGGTCGAAGGACGGCCGATGCCCTTTTCCTCCATGAGTTTCACGACCTTGGCTTCGCTATAACGGGCCGGGGGCTGGGTGAATTTCTGTTCCCCGTCCTTCTTCGAAATGCGATAGCTGTCCCCTTCCTTCAGGAGTGGGAGTTCATTATCGTCCTTTTCGGCGTAATTGCCGTAGATGGCTTCGTAGCCCTTGAATGTCGTTATCGATCCGGTTGCTTTGAAGGAAAGCCCGTTTGCCTCGAAAGTCGCGACCGTCGAAAGCACCTTCTTCGGAGCCATCAAGGAAGCCATGGCCCGCGTATAAATCAACCGGTAGAGCTTGGCTTCGTCGGCGCTGACGTACTTGGCGACTACATCCGGGGTCCTGTGGGTTCCGGTTGGGCGGATGGCTTCATGGGCATCCTGGGCATTTACCCCATGCTTAGCGGACTTGGGAGCTCCGAGGTACTCTTGCCCGAAGGTTTCGATAATGTAAGGTTCGGCATGCTTGTGGAACCATTCGGGCGAAATACGCGCCGAATCCGTACGCATGTAGGTAATAAGGCCGACGTGGTCGCCGCCAATATCGAGGCCTTCGTAAAGCCTTTGGGCAATGCGTTGGGTCTTTACCGTCGGGAACTTGAAACGGTTGTAGGCTTCTTGCTGCATCGTGGAGGTGGTGAAAGGAAGGCCGCTGGGAATGCTCCTCGGCTTGGTCGTCAAAGACGTCAGCGGTATCTCGTCCGGAATTCGCGAAAGGACGGCCTCGGCTTCTTCCTTGGTCTTGATCTTCGCCGGTTTCCCATCGATTTTGTCGAGGTCTATGTCAAGGGTGGTGCCGTTTACGTCGACGGAAACGTGTAGTACCCAATATTCCTCGGGCACAAACGCCTTGATCTCCGCATCGTTATCGACAATCATCCTCAAAGTTACCGACTGGACGCGTCCGGCACTGGGCGAGCCCATCTTCTGGTTGAGGAGCTTGCTCAGCTTGAAACCGATTATGCGGTCGTACATGCGGCGCGTTTCCTGGGAATTGACCAGGTTCATGTCGATGTGGCTAGGCGAATTTATGGCTTCCAATATAGCCGGTTTTGTAATTTCGTGGAAACGGAGGCGCTTGGTCTTTTCCTCGTCTAGGTGCAATACCTCGGCAAGGTGCCACGATATGGCCTCCCCTTCGCGGTCCGGGTCGGTTGCAAGCAGGACTTCGTCCGCCTCGCCCGAGGCCTTCTTGAGGGCGTTTACGATCCTTTCCTTGCCTTCGGCTATTACAAAATCCGGTTTGAAACCATGTTCCAAATCGATGCCCAATCCGCCCTTGCCGCGGGTGGACAAATCGCGGATGTGGCCTTGGCTGGCCATGACCTTGTAAGGCGAGCCTAGATACCGGCCGATGGTATCGCACTTCTTGGGTGATTCGACGATTACTAATTTCACAGCGGCCATAATCTAGAAGATGGGGAAAGTGGTGTCAACACTCACGGAGGCCGCCGAAAACCCTATAAATAAGGTATTTATTTATAAGGAATTTTTTATTTTCGGCATTTGCCTGACGGCATGATGAGGTCGATGGCGTCCCCGGCATTTTCTATAAGCGCGGCCCCCTCTTTGATAAGCTGGTTGTTAATGAACTCCGCCCCGGCTTCGAAGGGGACGGCCCCTACGTCGCAGTTGGCGCTTACGGCGTAGTTTACGGTAACCGACGTCCCGCTTCTTGGTTTGGCCTCGCCTACTATCAGGGCCCGGCAGGAAGCGGCGATCATTCGGTTGCGGAAAGGGAAATTGCTGGGCTTCGGCTCTATTTCGAAGGGGTATTCGCTCAGGACGAGACCCGAGGTACATAATTCGTTGTATAAATCGCGGTTGCTTTCGGGATACGGTCTATCGATGCCGCTGCCAAGAAAGGCCACGGCCTTTCCTTTTCCCTTGATCGCAGCGCGCAAGGCCGCTCCGTCAACCCCTCTGGCCATGCCGGAAACGACGGTAAACCCCTTGTCGCTGATACCGGCGCATATCTTCCCGGCCATTTTGAGAGCATACGGCGTGGCATCGCGGGACCCGACATATCCGACAAGGTTCTCGCCGTCTTTGATCAGGGATTTGTCGCCTTTGTAAAAAAGGCAGATTGGCGGCTTATAGGAATTCCTCAGGTACCTCGGATAATCGTCGTCTATGATCGTAATGGCCTGAAGGCCCTTGGCGGCTATGGTGTTGATTTCTTCTTCCGGCATCACCTTGCGGGCATGGATCATGTCCATGATGCGGTCCCAATCGCCGTCGCAGTTGACGGCAAGGGCGATGAGTATGTCTCTTGCTTTCATGTTACCTCCCATCCGTAAATAGGGGGCAACGGTGCCAAAAGTACCTAAAATAGCGAAATCTGTTTCAAGGAAGCCACGTTTTTGTAGCTTAAGCGGTGCACCCCCTCTATCGGTCCGTATTTGCGCAGGGCCTCCATATGTTCCTTGGTCGCATAGCCCTTGTGCTTGGCAAAGCCGTACTCCGGGTACCTCCTGTCTAATTCGACCATGTAGCGGTCCCGGCTGACCTTGGCCAGAATCGATGCGGCGGCGATACATAGGCATTTGGCATCCCCTTTTACGAGATCGACGTAGGGTATACGGAAACCCGGCAATGGCATCGCGTCTGTAACGACCAGGCCAATTTTGACCCTGAGCTTCCCCAGCGCCGTTTCCATCGCCCTTCTCGAGGCTTGGTAAGGGTTCAGCCTATCGACATCCTCCGCCGATACATCGGCGACCGCGTAGTCGAGCGCATCGCGCCGGATGATATCGAACAGCTCCTCCCGTTTCTTGGCGGTCAGCTTCTTTGAATCGTTAATCTCCTCGTTTCTATAGCCGATCGGGAAAACGCAGGCTGCGGCATAAAGCGGACCCGCGCAGGGCCCGCGCCCGGCCTCGTCGGTACCGGCAATCAAAATGTCGCCGCTGCGGAACCTTTCCTCGTAATCAAGCATCGGGAAATTCCAAACTGAGCCTTCCAAGGGCACCCGAACGGAATTCCTTAAGCAGCAGGGATACTGTCCTCGAAATGTCTGGCTTCCCTTCCTTAAGGAGGAGTCCCCTCCTCTTGGCGATGGCTTCCAGGGGTTCTCCGGCCTCGTAGCCATAACGGTCCTTGAGGGCATCCGGATATCTTTCGTTCAGGAAGGCAAGAAGTTCCGAGGCCAGTTCCGACGTGGGAAGAACTTCTTCCTTTATGGAGCCAAGCAAGGCGAGGTTGACCGCTTTTTTCCGGTCCTCGTAGTTCATAGGAAGAATGCCGGGGGTATCCAAGAGCAATATCTCGTTCCCGATTTTTATCCATTGCTCGGCCCTTGTCACGCCGGGACGGTCCGCGGCTCTTGCGGCCTTTTTGCCCGCCAGGGAATTGACAAACGTCGACTTTCCGACGTTCGGTATGCCGAAGACGGCAAGCTTCAGCGGCTGTCTTTTCATGCCGTAGCGCTTTTCCTTTTCCCGCTTGGCCTTCGATAAATCCGCAAGGCACGCCCCAATCAACGCATAAACGCCCTTTTTGACCGCGGAAAGCGGTTTGGCGGCAATCCCGTTATCCGCGTAAAAGGCAATCCAACTATCCGTAGCCTTGGGATCTGCCAAATCTTCCTTGTTTAACAGCAAAAGGCGTGGTTTTTGCGCGCTTGCCTGCATCAAAAGCGGATTGCGCGTTGATTCCGGGGCCCGGGCGTCGGCGATTTCGATTATGATGTCGCATAGACGCGAAAGCTCGCCGAGGCTCTTCAGGGCCTTGGCCATGTGCCCAGGGAAATAATGGATTCCTTTTTGCTGCTGATTCATAGTTCCTGAAACGCCCAAGGCGGCACGAAGGATAGCCAATTGACCCCCGGGGATGCCCTGCCGTTAGCGACGTCGGCGGTATATTGGCAGGTCCCGACCACGTAGATTGCCTTGCCCCGCATGTATTCCCCGCCTATGGCCCCGACCGATCGGGAATCAGTCGAGGCGCTCCTATTGTCCCCGACTATGAAGTAACTCCCCTCGGGAATCTCGTAGGCGTGTTCCTCGTTATAGGCGTACTCGCTGCCGAAATTGGTCTTGTCTTTGTCACGCATGGCGAAGCCGACCTGGGGGATCAATTCGAATTGGCTTTCCCCTAGGCCTTTTATGTAGAGTTCGCCTTCGGCGTCGAAATAGATGGTCTCGCCTGGAAGGCCGACGATCCTTTTTATCTTGTAGCCAACGCCCGGCGGATCGTCTGGATAATGCGTGACTACCACGTCGAAACGTTCTAGTTCCGGAAGGAAATCGGTGGTATCCATGAAACCGAAATCGATCGTATACCAGCTAGAGGTACCGAATGAATAGTTGCCCCAGTCCCCGGCATGGGTCGCTTCCCCGCCTGCCTCCCGGCGCGCATCGCTATTTAGGGTCGGCCACATCGAATCGCCGACCACATAGAACGGGGTATAGACGCTATATAGCCAGATAATCTCGATGGAGTACAAAGCGGCAAGGACGATGGTGATTCCGACAACGACGCGGAGGACGATCAAAACCACCCGCTTCCAAGCCGGTTTCTTTTCCTTCTTCTTGATGGGGAGCGGGGAATCTATATCGATAACGTCTTTCTCGGCAAGGGGGCTTGGCACCTGCCCATTATAGGTACTTCGAGGACAAAAGGAAAACCGCGGGGCAACACCCGCGGTCAACCTATTTGCCTTACTTCGACTTTTCGTCGGCCGGCTTGATCCTAGCAGCCTTGCCGGATAGACCACGCATATAGTGGATGCGGGCCCTTCTGACTTTGCCGCGGCGGACAACTTCGATCTTGGCGATGGCCGGGCTATTGACCGGGAAGGTCCTCTCGACGCCGATGCCGCTAGAAAGTTTCCGGACGACGAAGGTTTCGCTGACGCCGTGTCCGCGGCGCTGGATGACGACGCCTTCGAAAACCTGGGTTCTCTCCTTTTTGTTCTCGACGATGCGGACGTAGACCTTGACGGTGTCGCCGCTCGAGAATTCCGGCAGGTCGTGGCGGAGCTGCCGCTCGGTGATTTCGTTTACGATATTGTTGTTCATTGCTTTTCTCCAATCTCTGCTCTCTTCGGGTTCCTTGGACGCATCCAGCATAGCCCGCGTAGCGCAAATCGCGCGTTTGAAAGTCTATGGCAAAGCACTTCCCTTGTAAAGGGAATAATCAAAACTCCATGTCCAGGAATTCTCTGAAGGATGGGAGAGCCTTGTCCTTATCGGCAAGGATTACCTTGTCTTTGCCGCCGATTTCTTCAAACGGCCAGTCGATGGCAAGTTCGGGATCGTCGTAAAGCACCCCGCCGTCGTACTCCCCGTAGAATTTTTCCGCGCACTTGTAAGAGACGATGGACTCTTCCAAAACGAGATAGCCGTGTCCGAAGCCGGCCGGAACGAGCAGTTCCTTGTGGTTATTGCCGGTCAAATAGAACCCCATCCATTTCTTGAATGTCGGGGAATCCTTGCGGAGGTCGCAGATGACGTCGTAAACGCGTCCATGGACGCAGCGGACCAATTTGGGCTGCTGCTTGACCCTTTGGAAATGGAGGGCCCGGACCACGCCCTTATGCGAGTAGGTATAGAAAACCTCGGCCAAATCGTAGTCGATGCCGGCATTACGAAAGGTTTCCTTTGAATAGTCCTTGACGAACCCGCCCCTTAGGTCGGGTGCGAAAAACGGCGTGATGAGATAGGCACCCTCCAGTGGAAGCTTCTCGAACGCGAATTTGGTCATTTTTGGTTCTTCAGCCATTCGTATGTCCTCCTAATGCCTTCTTTGAAACTGACTTCGGGAATAAAGCCGAGCCCCCTTAGTAGAGAAGTATCGAAAGTCCGTAACGGCGTCATGGCTCCGGTATAGGGGACGTCCCCAAAGCGGGGCTTTTCCGAAGGAACGATTTCCTCGAAGATTTCGGTAACGAATTCCCTCAAGGGTTTGGCTTGGCCCGAACCTATCATGTAGCCGTATCCGGGCAATCCCCTTTCGGCAATGAAGCGGAAGGCCTTGGCGACATCGCTTACGTAGATGAAATCGTAGTTTTGGATGCCGCTTGTGAATTCCGGCACCTCCCCGCCGATAAGTTTGATCAGGGTGGAGTTGAGGAACCGCGGGGAACGTTCACCGACGCCGTAGGCATTCGTTATATAGCCGTAGACCAAGTCGATCCCAAGGCTATTTGCAATCGGCTTTAAAATTTCATGGGCAATGGCTTTGCCGGCCCCGTAGATATATCCGCTTCCCGGCTTGCTGCCGTCTTCGTATATTACATCGTAGGTTTCGAATTCCATGATGCTGCCGGCCATGACGAAACGCTTGATTCCGTTCTTCGCCGCGGCTCTAAGAAGCCTTGCGCTGGTCAAGGCATTGCCAAGTTGAACGGATTCATCCGCCCTAGCCGGGCCGCTAGAGCCCGCCCAAGCAAGATGGAAAAGGACGTCAAAACCCCGGTAGTTTTCCAAAAACGACGGATTATCCACGGAAAACTGAAGATATTGAAGCCCTTTTTGCGGAACAAGCCGGTTTGGTTTTGGCGGCAAATCGACAGCCAAAACTTCGTAATCGTGTTCCACCAGTTCCTTTACCAGATAACTCCCGACGAAACCGTCGGCACCCGTAACTATCGCCCTTGGCATAAAAATTTCCTGTCGAACTCCTCGATCTGTCTATCCATCAAATCCGCCAGATCCCCTTTGTCCCTATAGCATTTGATCCAATCGACGACAAGGGAAACGGCTTGTTTTATATGCATGGCCGGCACCCACCCGAAAGTCTTCTTTAATAATGTGTTGTCCAAAGCCAAATAGGCTGCTTCGTGGGGAGCGTTTGGGTTTGTTTTGTCAACATAGCCCGCACCTTCGCCGTATATATCGCAGAAGATGTCCATGAGTTCACCGGTGGTCACCGCATCTATTTTGTCCGGGCCGACGTTGTAATAGCCCTGCTTGGCTGGATTTTCCATCTGCTCCTTGGCAATCAGGAGGTAGACGAACAATGGCTCGAGTACGAACTGGTAAGGCCGGGTCGAAAAACGGTTTCTTATTTCGACGGGCTTGTTTTCGAGTACGGACTTCATCGCATCCGAAAGTATCCGGTGTGGCGAGAAATCGCCTCCGCCGATGACATTGCCGGCCCGCGCGGTCGATATGGCCGTGCCCATCGGGAACGACTTTTTATAGGAATGGGTAACGAGCTCCGAACAGGACTTGGAGTTGCTATAGGGATCGTACCCGTCGAGCTTCTCGTCTTCCTTGAACGGATGGTCCTTTAGGTCGTTGTTCTCGTATACCTTGTCGGTGGTGACGTTGAGGAACGACTTCACTCCCCCGGTTTCCCTTATGGCTTCGAGAATATTCACGGTCCCCATCACGTTGGTTTCGTAGGTATAACGGGGGTCCTTGTAGGAATCTAAGACGATGGGCTGGGCCGCGAGGTGGATGACGATTTCCGGCTCGACTTCGGCAATCACGGCTTTCAGTTCCCGGAAATCGCGGATATCGCCGATATGGGAATGCATGTGCCTGGATAAATCCAGCAACTCGAACAAAGAAGGCCGGGTCGGTGCTTCCAACGAATACCCGTGGACATCGGCGCCCATGTAAAGCAGAACCTTGCAGAGCCAACTCCCCTTGAAACCGGTGTGGCCGGTAATGAGGACCTTCTTGCCCTTATACAAATCCTTCAATGCCATATCAATAATCCCAGTTTTTCCATGGGGCGTTGCCGGAAGCCCAAAGGGCCTCGAGCCGGTTTTTCTCGCTCATCGTGTCCATGCACTGCCAGAATCCGCGGTGAACGTAGGCATTGAGTTCGTGCATTTCCGCCAGTTTCCTCATCGGCCCGTTTTCGAAGGATACCGAATCGTCGCCAATCAGCGAGAATACCTTCGGTTCCAATATCATGAAGCCGATGTTGATAAGGTCCCCGTCGTAATCGCTTTTCTCCCGGAAGGAGGTTATGTTCCCTTTGCCATCGAGGTCGACCACGCCCTTGGACTGGCCGAAGTTGTAAACCGATATGGTACCGAGCTTCCCGGAATCGCCGTGGCACTTGATAAGCGCCTTCAGATCGATATCGGCGACCCCGTCCCCGTAAGTAAGAAGGAAGGGCTCGTCCCCGATGTACTTCCTGATTCGGCGGACGCGGCCCCCGGTATTTGTTTCGAGCCCCGTATCGGCCACCGTGACGGAAATCGAAGTGGCTTTCCCCGGCAGGATCCTGGTGGAACAGTTCTCGCCGATGTCGAATACCGCATCGTGGGTATACAGGGCATAGTTGGCGAAATATTCCTTTATGGCCGCCTGTTTGTAGCCGGCGCAGACGACGAACTCGGTCAGGCCCTGCTCGGCCAGATTGCGCATTATGTGCACGAGTATCGGCAGGTCGCCGATCTCGATCATCGGTTTCGGCCTAAGATGGCTTTCTTCCGAAATCCGGGTCCCCTTGCCCCCGGCGAGAATCACAGCTTTCATACCTGCCTAGTTTACTAGCCCTGCCTTTTCATTGAAACGCCCAATACCCAAAGTTCGGTTTCGGCAGGCTGGTTTTATAGCTCCCCCGAAGACCCCCGGATTCCTCCATTGATTCCTATTGCCAATGGTGTTAAGTGATTTACATTGACAGTCCTATCCAACCCGCCTATAATCCGCGGTGAAAAAGAGGAAAAGAAAATGTCAGTAAAAATCAGATTGACCCGCATGGGCCGCCACAAGGATCCCTTCTACCGCATCGTCGCCGCCGACGGCAGGTACGCCAGGGACGGACGCTATATCGAGCAGATCGGCACCTACGATCCCTCCGCCAAGGGCGAAAAGGCCCAAATCAACGAGGAAGTCGCCCTCAAGTGGCTCCGCAGCGGTGCCATCCCGAGCGATTCCGTCCGCTCGCTATTAAGCGAAAAAGGACTGATCGAAAAGGCCCTAAAGGGAGATAAGTAATGGCGGATTACGAGCAGGTCGTCCGCGGCCTCATCGAGCCCTTGGTCGAACATAAGGACGCGGTCATGGTCAGGACCCTCCCGGGAAGCACTTCCCGCGACGTCACCATCCTCGTCGTCGCCGAAGACGACGACACCGCCCGCCTTATCGGCCGCCACGGGAGCGTGGCTAGCGCCCTGCGCGAAGCCGTGGGCATCGCCGGCAAGGCCGACGACAGCAATGTCCGCATCCATTTGAAATTCGAATCCTTCTCGGAAGGAAAGGAGGAAGAGGGCGAATAAGCCCTCTTTCCGTTTATGGCCCTCATTGCCCTGGCAAAACTGGGGAAGCCCTTCGGCTTGAAGGGCGAAATCAAGGCCATGAGCCTCACCTCCTACCCCAAGGAGCGTTTTAAGCGCGGGGCGAAGTTCGTCCTCGAATCCGGGGACCGGAAATCCCAAAGGGAAGTAACTTTGTCTAGTTGCCGCATCAGCGGCGACTCGCTCGTCTTCTCCTTCGAGGAAATAACGACCGTCGACGAGGCGGAAACCCTACGTAACGCCGAACTATTAATTGACGAGAAAGACGCACCCCTGCCCAAAGACGCCTACCGCATCAAGGACCTAATCGGTTTAAAGGCCATAGACCAGGAAGGCAGGCAAATCGGTACCGTCAAAGACGTCCTCCAGTACGGACCGACCCCGACCTTCAGGATCGGAAGAAATGGGGAAAAGGACTTCTTCGTCCCCTTCGTCCTCGGTAAATTCGTAAGGGAAGTCGACCTCGAAAAAGGCGAGATGGGAATAAACGTCATCGAGGGCATGCTATGAAAATAGACTGCCTGACCCTCTTCCCCGCCTTCTATTCCTCCTTTCTTGATTTTTCGATAATCAAAAGGGCGATAGGAAAAGGGCTGGTCGAGATAAATCCCGTCGACATCCGTTCCTACACCAAGGACAAGTACGGGAGAACCGACACCCCGCCGGTGGGCGGGGGTGCCGGGCTCATCGAAAAGGCCCAGCCCATCGTCGACGCGATAAAGGACGTCAAAGGCGATGACGGCTACGTCATACTATTTAGCCCGAGGGGCAAAAGGTACGAGGAAGCCGATGCCAGGAGACTATCCGGGAAAAGCCACCTCGTATTGGTAAACGGCCATTACGAAGGGGTCGACGAAAGGGTCAACGCCTACTGCGACGAACTGCTTTCGATCGGCGACTACATACTGACCGGCGGGGAATGCGCTTCCCTTTGCGTGATGGACTCAATCATCAGGTTGCTCGACGGGGCCATCGCGAGCGAATCGCTTAGCGAGGAATCCTTCGACAATAGTCTCCTCGAATACCCCCAGTACACCGAACCCTACGAGTTCGACGGCCAGAAGGTCCCCGATATCCTCTATAGCGGTAACCACGAAGCCATAGCCAAATGGAGAAGGAAGCAATCGCTTCTACTAACAAGGAAGTACCGCCCGGACCTCTTCGGAAAACTCACCCTTGCAAAACAAGACAGAAAGCTATTGGAAGAAAAGGAAGGCGAAACGCCTTCCTGGGAGAAAAAGGCCCTCGAAAAGGGCCGCAAGTTCATCAAATCTTAGGGAAACCGCCGCCCATGAAGCCGCCCTTTTTCCCGAAGCCCTTGAACTTCTTCATCATTTCCTTGCTCGCTTCATAACGCTTGAGAACCCTGTTCACGTCCGCGTTGGTCTTCCCGGACCCCTTGGCGATACGGGTCTTCTGGCTGAACTTAAGCACCTCCGGGTGCTTTCTTTCGTATGGGGTCATGGAATTGATGACGGCCTCGAAGGTCTTCATCTCCTTTTCGGCCCGTTCGCTGTCTTCTTCGCTGACTTTCGGGGCACCCGGGATCAGCTTCACAAGCGAGGAGATGGAGCCTAGTTTCCTGACCATCTTCATCTGCCGGAGCATGTCCTCGAGGTCGTAATGGCCGCCGAAGAGCTTGTTGGCTTCCTTTTCGGCGGTCTTCTCGTCGATGGCCTCCTTGGCCTTTTCGACGAGGGAGACCACGTCACCCATCCCGAGGATCCTATCGGCGAGCCTATCGGGATAGAAGGGTTCCAAATCGGTGATCTTCTCGCCCACGCCCTGGAACTTGATGGGAATGCCGGTCAGGTATTTAAGCGACAAGGCCGAGCCGCCTTTCGCGTCGCCGTCCAGCTTGCTCATGATGGCCCCGGTAAGGCTTAGGGCCTCATGGAAGGCCAGGGCCACGTTGACCGCGTCTTGGCCCGCGGCGGCGTCCACCAGAAGAAGCGTCTCTTCGGGATGGATTTCCTTGGAGATGGATTTGAGTTCGTCCATGAGGGCCTCGTCGATTTGCAGCCGCCCGGCGGTATCGAGTATGAGGACGTCGTAGGCCGAAAGCCTTGCCTTTTCCTTGGCCTGCCTTGCTATCTTCAAGGGGTCGGAAATATCGAGGCTATAGAAATCGCAGCCGATGGAGCCGGCGATTTCCCTAAGCTGTTCCCGGGCGGCCGGACGGTAGACGTCGAGCGAGCATAGCAGGCTCTTCTTCCTCATCTTTTCCCTGAGATAAAGGGCCAGCTTGCCCGCGGTCGTGGTCTTGCCGGTGCCCTGAAGGCCCACGAGCATGATGGTCGTGACCCCGCCGTTTACGAAGCGGATACCCTCGTTTTCGCTGCCCAGGAGGTTCTGTATTTCGTCGTGGCAGATCTTTACCAGCATCTGCGACGGGTTTACCGACTGGTAGACGCTTTGCCCCAAAGCCTTTTCCTCGACGTCCTTGACGAAGCTTTTGACGACCTTGAAATTGACGTCGGCCTCCAGAAGCGCCACGCGGATTTCGCGCAGCATCTCCGCCATGTTCTTCTCGCTCAGGCGCGATTCGCCCTTCAGTTTCTTGAATATGGCCGCAAAGCGGTCGCTCAGCGATTCAAATGCCATTCAGCAGATCCTCCAGTATTTTCCCGGCCTCGTCCCCGGATTCAATTCTCTTCTTGGCCTCGCGCCTCAGCGCGCAGAGTCCGAGTTTTTCCTCGTAGCGGGCAAGCTTGCTGGCCGCGGCCTTGAGACTCAGGCTTACCGCGGTGCGGGAGATTCCGAGTTCCTCGGCGATTTCCGAAAGCGAGAGGTCGTAGAAATAATAGCGCCTGAAAATGCCTTCTTCCCGCTCGGTAAGCAGTTTGCCGTAGCGGTCGAAGAGGTCGGTTTCCCTCAGGCTTTTTTGAAGCTTCCCGTTGTCGCTCATTCCACCAAAAGTCCGTTTAGGTAACGCTCGAGGTCGAATTCCTCGAGGTCGTCCATCTTCTCGCCCAGCCCGATGAAGCGGACCGGAACCCCGAGCTCTTCCCTGATGGAAAGGATGATCCCGCCTTTGCTCGTGCCGTCCATCTTGGTTATCACGATGCCGGTAAGCGGGGTGGCCTCGCCGAAGGCCTTGGCCTGGCTGACCCCGTTTTGGCCGGTGGTCGCGTCGATGACCAGGAATGTTTCCTGCGGGGCGCCTTCGATTTCCTTGCCGATGACGCGTTTTATTTTCGAAAGTTCCGCCATGAGGGCGGTCTTGGTCTGCAGCCTTCCGGCCGTATCGACGATGCAGAGGTCGATATGGTCTTCCTTGGCCTTTCTTACCCCGTCGTAGGCCACGGAGGCCGGATCGGCCCCGTCTTTTCCAATCAGTATCGGGCAATCGAGGCGCTTGGCCCAGATCCCGAGCTGTTCCCTCGCCCCGGCCCGGAAGGTATCGCCGGCCACGAGCATCACCGATTTCCCCCGCTTTTTGTAGCGGTAGGCCAATTTGGCGATGGAAGTTGTCTTCCCCACCCCGTTGGCCCCGACCATCAGAAGGACGGTCGTGCCGCTATTAGAAAACCTGACGTCGTTTTCGATCGCCCCGCCGCTAGCGAGGTAGCTTACGAACATGTTGTCGACGAGCAGGTCGTTTATGGCCTTGGGGTCGCTTATCCCTTCCTTTTTGCTCTTTTCGAGCAATTGATCGATCAAGGAAATCGTGGTTTCCACCCCGACGTCCGCGGATATGAGTATCTCCTCTAGTTCCTCGAAGTATTCCCCGTTGACCGACTTGTAGCGCCGGCTAAGTTCGTTCAGCCGGCTCGCGAAAGCGGCCCGCGATTTCTCGAGTCCCTTTTCGTATTTTTCCGTCTTCTCGTCTTTCTTCGCGAAGCGGTTTTTCAAAAATGAAAGCAGTCCCATCCTAGTATTTGGCCATCTTTTCCAAGGCGTCCGCGGCCGCGTTGGTCTCGGCTTCCTTCTTGGAATGGCCCTCGCCCCTTCCCAGTTCCTCGTTTTCGAAATAGACCGCGGCGACGAAGTTGCGCCGGTGGGCCGGTCCTTCTTCCTTGATTATTTTGTAGGTAACCGGTTCCCTGTGTTCCGCCTGGAAGGCTTCCTGCAGGTCGCTTTTGGGATTATCGACGCGTTTGGGGCCTTCCTTGATCTTGCCGTAGAGAAAGCCGGACAAAAAGGAATAGGCAACGTCCAGCCCCTGGTCGATGAGCAGGGCCCCGGAGAAGGATTCGAAGACATCCTCGAGGACGTGTTCGGGAATATCCCCCTGGACGCTTCCCCCGAAGACGATGTAGGGCCCTAGGCCCAGTTCCCTGGCGTAGCCGGCCTCGCTTTTGGTCTTCACGAAATGGGCCTTGAGGGCGGACAGTTCCCCTTGGTCCATGTCCGGATAGAGCCTGAATAGTATCTCGCTTACGATTAAGCCGATCAGCGAATCGCCGAGGAACTCGAGGCGTTCGTAGTCGGGCGCGGTGCTATCCTCGGCATTCGCGGAGGGATGGCGAAAGGCCGCCCCGTAGACGCCGGGGTCCTTGGCCTTTATTCCCAGGCCGTTGAGCAAGCCGGAAACTTCCATTAGGCGGATAGGCCTTCTTTTATCTTGGCGAGCAGCTGCCTGCTCGAAAGCCGGTAAGCCACCTCGAGGGCGCTGAGGAAAGACCGGGTGTCGGAATTCCCGTGCGCCTTGACCGCGGCGGCGTTTACCCCCAAAAGCAGGGCACCGCCCGTATTCTTGTAGTCCATGGTCTTGGCCATGTCCCGGAAACCCGATTTCGCGAAGAGGTAGCCTATCATCGTCAGGGCGTTCTTCTTGAAGGCCTTCTTGATGAGGGCGGACATGGTTTTCGCGGTGCCCTCGCAGGACTTGAGCAGGACGTTCCCGGAATAGCCGTCGGCGACGATGACGTCGGCGAAGCCGGCCATGACCTCGCGGGCTTCGATGTTGCCGCGGAAGACGATGTTCTTGTTTTCCTTGAGGAGCTGGTGGGCGGCTTTCACGACCGGGGTGCCTTTCTCCTCTTCGGTGCCGTTGCTAAGCAGATATACCTGCGGTTCCTCGATTCCGTTGGCGAACTTGCTGTAAAGCGAGCCGATCGTGGCGAACTGGTTTAGTTCCTCCGGCGTGTTCTCGCTCGAGGCGCCGATATCAAGAAGCGTGACCTTCTTCCCTTCCACCAAGGTCGGGAAGTCGCAGACCAGCGCGGGCCTAAGAACGCCCGGGAGTTTCTTCAGGCGGAGGGCGCAAAGCGAGAGGAAAGCCCCCGTCGAGCCGCTCGAGACTATCGCATCGGCCTTTTCCTCGAGGGCCGCCATGACGGCCTTGGCCATCGAGGTCTCCTTGTCGCGGAAAACCTCCAAAGCCCCCGCGTCCATCTTCATGATCTTCTTCGCGTCTATTACCTCGACGCCTTCGATTCCGCCTATCTGGGCGGCGTCGCCGACGATGGTCAGTTCGACGTCGCCGTGGCGTTTATGGAATTCCTTTACGGCTGGCAGGGTCGCATATAGTCCGTTGTCCCCGCCCATCATGTCCACGACGATTTTCATGAAATACCTTCTTTCTAGTCCCTTCCCGGAAGGGAAGAGGACCGCTTTAGTAGCATTCTAACAAACTGGATACCCTTAGGGTTAGAGGCAAGTAGAGAGGCGTCTTCCCGGGCCGTCTTAAATATCGGGTAGTCGTCGATTATCGAGCAAAGCGCGAATTCCGGCAGACCGCTTTGGGCGGTACCGGCGATATCGCCGGGCCCCCTTAGCCTCAAATCGGCTTCGGCGATCTTGAAGCCGTCCGAAGTGCCGACAAGGACGTTCAGTTTTTCCATTTCCTTTTCGTCGTTGCCTTTGTAGAGGAGATAGAAGCAGGAAGGACTCCCGTCCCGGCCGATACGGCCCCTCAACTGGTGAAGTCCCGACAGGGAGAAATGGGTGGGATTATAGACCAGCATCATCGAGGCTTCCTTGACGTCTATTCCGACCTCGATGAGGTTGGTGGCGACGAGAATTGGCGAAATGCCGCTTTTGAAGGCAAGCAAGGCCGCTTCGTTTTCCTCCCTTTTCCTTTTCCCATGCATAAGAGCGATGCGTTTAGGAAGGAGGCGGTCGAAGAAACGGTAGACCGAAAGGACGCTCGAGGCCTTGTCTTCCCCTTCCTCTATTTCCGGGGCGACGACATAGACGCGCCGGCCTTCGTCAATCTGCTTAAGTACCGCCTTGTAGACGTCCTTGTCGTTAGGGGAAGCAATGAGGGTGGTTACATCCCTTTTGCCGCCCGGGAATTCCCTTATGGTGGATATTTCCAAGTCCCCGTAGACCGTTAGGGCCAGGGTCCGCGGAATGGGGGTGGCGCTCATCAGGAGCAGGTCCATGTCCCTTCCCTTTTCGAGCAAAGTCCTTCTTTGCCTAACCCCGAACTTATGCTGCTCGTCGATGACGGCTAGACCCAAACCGGAATAAACCACGTCCTTCGAAAACAGGGCGTGCGTCCCGACCGCGAATAGCGTCTTGCCGCCGGATAGATCCTCGAGGGCCTTTTTCCTCGAGGAACAATCCAGTCCCCCGGTCAGAAGGGTGATCCGCCCTTCTAGTTCCGGGAAAAGTCCGCGCAAAACCGAATAATGCTGCTCGGCGAGCGATTCGGTCGGGGCTAGTAGGGCGCTTTGCATCCCCCTAGTCGCCTCCGCGTACATCGCCAACGCCGCCACCAGCGTCTTGCCGGTACCGACGTCTCCCTGCAGCAGCCGGTACATGGGGCTATCGCCCTCCATGTCCCCTACTATCTCCCGCAAAGCCTTCAGCTGGTCGCCGGTAAGGCTATAGCCCAAACCCTTTATTCTATCTTTTAAGGCGAGCAGGTCGACGGCCTTTCCCTTTTCCTTGTGCGCCTCTTCTTTCCGCCGTCCATAGACGTTTGCGACTTCGTAAGCCAAGGCCTCTTCGTACTTGAGGGTGCGGCTAGCCTCCCTTACATCAATCCAGGAGGTCGGGAAATGCAGGCGCCTCAAGGCCTCGAGATGCGGGATGAGACGGTACTTTTCCCTAAGGAAGGCGGGAAGGACTTCCCCGGCCTCCGGACCGGGGTTTTCGATACCCTTGCTAAGAAGCGAAACGAAGGTGTGCTGGGGAACGCTCGAAGGCAGGCGGTAAAGGGGCCTAAGGCTGTCTTCTTTCTTTATCTCCCCCTTTAAAAGCTTCGATAGGCTTATCTCCCGGCGTTTATAGTCGTAGGTTCCAACCAAGGAAAATAGGCCCTCTCCCGAAAGCACCTTCGATAGATAGGGCTGGTTCCAGGCGACGACCTGGTAAAGCCCTCCGTTAACGCAGGAGAAACTAAATGCCGTCTTCGACATATGTCCCCGGAAGCGGCTGGTTTTGACTCCCCCTTCCGCACGGCCTAAAAGCACTACCCTCTCCTTGTCCTCGAGAAAGGCCTTGTAAGGGGTATAGGAAAAGTCCTCGTAACGGTAGGGATAATGGCAAAGGGCCTCGTAAGGGGCCCTGATTCCTAGTTTTTCCAACCCCTCGGCGACCTTGGGGCTACGGGTAAGAAACAAGTTATTCCGCTCCGACGAGGAAGGAGTAGACGGGCTGCTTGCCCATCTTGACGTCGACTTCCGCATCCGGGTACTCCGCATTTAGTTTTTCCCTCGCTTCCCCGGCTTCCTTTTCCGTGACGTCCTCGCCGCACAAAACGGTGAGCAGGCAGGTGTCTTGGTTTACCAAGGAACCGCAGAGGGAGTAAAGGGCTTCCATCTTGTCGGCCACGCAGCCGACGATGGCCTTTTCCTCCTTCATGGCCATGTAGTGGCCCTTGGTTATGTGGATGCCTTCGATGTCGGTGTCCTTGATGGAATAGGTGACCGAGCCGGAAGCCACGGTCTTGAGCGCGCCTTTCATGGCCTCGTACATCGCGTCAAAATCGCCTTCCGGCATGTACTGCATGGCCCCGGCGAAGCCCTGGAGGATGGTTTTACTCGGCACGACGCGGGCCCGGATTTCGCCGCTGCTAGCGACTTCGCAGGCCTGCGAAGCGGCCATGACGATATTGGAATTGTTGGGGAAAATGAAGACGTTTTTCGCGTGCGCCTTCTTTATCGCGTCGATGAAGTCCTGGGTGGAGGGGTTCATCGTCTGGCCTCCGCTTACGAGGACGGCGACCCCGAGTTCCCTGAACATCTCGTCGATTCCTTCTCCGGAACTAACGGCGATCATCGCCGATTCCTTCAGGGGTTTCTCCTCCGCTTTCTTTTCCGCGGACTTCCGGGCGATATTCCCTTCCATGTCGGTCGCTATCTCGCCGTGGCTGATGTTGTCGTGTTCTTCCGACATGTTCTCGATGACGATGGTCACGAACTCCCCGTAGTTCTGGGCATAGTTGAGCATCGTGCCCGGGGAAAGGGTATGGACGTGGACCTTGACGATGTCATCGTCCCGGACCATGACCAAGGAAGTGCCGTGGGTATTGAGGAAGTTCTTGAAACGCTTCTCCAAAAAGGGGCGCTTCCCGTCATCGGGCGAACCTAGCCTCAATATGAACTGGGTGCAGTAGCCGTAGCCCTCTTCCGATTCGCTGAGTTTGGCCCCGGCGTAGGGGGAAGCCTTCGGCCCGCTTTCGGAAGAAGGGGAAGAAAGGTCGCTTCTTTCGACCATCCTTCCGTGGCTGGCCTCGCGCATCCCGCGCAGAATCGCAAGAAGCCCCGCGCCGCCGCTATCGACGACCCCGACTTCCTTCAGGATGGGAAGCAGTTCCGGGGTATGTTGGAGCGACTTGTTGGCCTCTTCGACCATGATGTCGAAGACGTCTTCGATGGACGTGTCCTTCTTGACCCTGGCCTTAAGCGCGGCCGAGGATTCCCTTATGACCGTGAGGATGGTCCCTTCGACCGGACGCATGACGGCCTTGTAGGCCACCTCGCTCCCCTTGACGAAGGCCGCGGCCAAGTCGGTCGCGGTGAGTTTTTCCTTCCCGTCCATCCCGGAGGCAAAGCCCCGGAATATCTGGGAGGTTATGACGCCCGAGTTCCCGCGGGCCCCCATCAGAAGCCCTTTGGAATAGGCCGTGGCGATGCTCGCGCACGACTCGTCGTTGCGGTTTTGGATTTCCTTGACCCCGCTCGTGCAGGTCAGATTCATGTTCATGCCGGTATCCCCGTCGGGAACCGGGAAAACGTTGAGCTGGTCGATTTCGGGGTAGCAGTTGTACAGGTAATTGGCCCCCGACATCAACAGCTCTTTGAGTTGTTGTCCGTCGATAGTCCGCATATTAGTTCTTGATTTCCTTGATGTCAGCGACGATGACGTTTACTTGCCTAAACGGCATCTGGAAGGTCTTTTCGAGATCGTAGCGAACCTTCTTCTGTACCTCGGTGGCCACTTCGGTGATTTTCACTCCGTAGGCGACGTAAAGATAGACGTCGACCTCGTAGCCGCCTTTCTTGCCGTGGCGGCAGTAGACGCCGCGCTTGAAATCGGTATTGAGAAGTTCGTTGATGTTCTCCCGCAGGGAATTCTTGGGGGCCAGTCCCGAAACGCCGTAGCAGTCGAGGGCGGCTTCGCCGGCCACTTGGGCGATGGCTTCGATCGAAACTTCAATGCCGCCGTAAGGCGTGGACTTATCTATGACCATGTTCAAGAACCCCTAATAGGCGGCTGTATTATGCCACGCTTTGGGACATTTATCCATATAGCCTAAAAAGGGCCCCATAAGGGCCGCTTCCACCGGCGGTGGACTATTATTTTTCGAGTTCCTTGAAGGCCTCGGCGACCGAGGGGGCGTTTCTCGTGAGTTTCCTTATGGTTACCTTGTCGATCTTGTCGTTGGCGATCCTTAGATTGTTCTCGTTTCCAAGTAGACCGTCTTTTATTTTCTGCAGCAAGGCGATGGTCCTATCGAAATTTTCCACGGCTTTATCGAATTTTTCTTTCGCCAAATTGAAATTGCGGGCGAAATCGCCCTTGAAGGAGTTCGGTTATTTCCCGTTCCAGTTCGGTTTGCTTCTCTAATGCCTTCTTGTCCAAATCGCCCTTCTGGGTCCCGAACTGGTGTTTGAGGCTTCTTATTTCTTCGTGGCCCCTTAAACTTGTGGGTAGAAACCCCCGGCCTCGTAGATTTCCCCGTCCACGAGGACGCGGTCGAGACGACTACGTCCGCCGCCTAGCCGTTATAGCCGTATATGGCCGCGGTGCCGTCTTCCTCCACCCTTGCTTCCCAAGTGGGAAGGGGGCCGCTAGAAGAAAAACCGGGATTCTCCGAAGGGCCGCAGGAAAACAGGCAAAGTCCTATTAGGCATAATGCCAAACCAGTAATTTTCATTAATCAACCACAGAGCAATTCAAGAAGAAATAGCGACCGCCCGAAAGGTGCTTGAATTTAAGTAGGAGACCCAATCCAGCCGGGATGTTAATTTCTGCCGGAAACGATCCGCCGACATCGGCGATTTCCGGCATTTCTACCGGGCTTGACGCGGATCCGCTTAAACCAATAAGCGTGCATAAAAGCAATTCACTAAGCATGGCCTTTCCTCCCAGACCTTACTTATAAAGTTTCAGAAACTGCCGATAATGTCAAGAAATGTTTTTGCTGCTTAAAGTATCAGAAACTCTTCGCCGCATTCATGTAAAGGTAGACGAGGCCGAGCCCGCCGTAGGCGATTAAAATCGCGGATAGATAGATCATGTCCCCCGAAAGGGTGGTAAGAAGGGAGGAGATGAGAAGTATCAGGCCCGCCATGAGGACGAGGACGGAAACTATTTCGAATATCCGTTCGGCCAGGGTATCCCTTTGGGAAACACGGATGAAAAAGCCCTCGTAGCGTTTCCTCGAAAACAGACAAAAGCAAAGCTCGGCGATAAAAAGGACAAGGGCCAGGCCGAGGTCGATATAGACGAGGAAGGAAGAATAGGAAGGATCGTTACCGAGTCTCCACTCCCCCATGGCGTTTACAATCGACAAAGGCACAAGTGGAAGGGCCAGGGCTCCTAGTAACGAAAGACGGACAAGGAAATAGTATTTCTTCACGCGCTTAGTCTAAGGCCAAGCGCCACAAAAAGTAACAGTATGCCTAGTGGACCTTGCTCCCATCGGCGTATAGACATACCCAGGCCATTCTTTTTTCATTTTCGAAACCGATGCTGGAAGCGATTACTTCTAGCTCCTTGCAAATCCACTTCTAGCAAATTTCTCGAATCTGGAAGCAATCGTCAGGTGCCAAGGAACGCCGATCCGAAAATAGCAAAAAAGCCCCGTTGGGGCCCATAAAAGAAAAAGCCCGGCGGCGCGCTATTTTCATCCCCGAAGGGACTATCGTCGCCACTGCGGTGCTTAACTTCTGTGTTCGGGATGGGAACAGGTGTGTCCACCGCGCCATCGCCACCAGACTTTTCCTTAGAGAGATTCCTTGTTCTCTGAAGACCGGATATTCTTTGCGTTCTTTCTTGTCCAACTTTTGCTTGAAACGACTTATATTCCATTAGGAATTAGTGAAATTAAGTCCTCGGGCTATTAGTATCAGTCAGCTTAACGCCTTGCAGCGCTTCCACTTCTGACCTATCAACCTCCTAACTTTGGAGGGCCCTTACTTCTTGCGAATGGGAAGTCTCATCTTAGGAACAGCTTCACGCTTAGATGCTTTCAGCGTTTATCTGGTCCGGAGGTAGCTACCCGGCCATGCCGCTGGCGCGACAACCGATATACCAGTGCTCCGTTAATCCCGGTCCTCTCGTACTAGGGACTAGCTCCTTCAAACTTCCTACGCCCACGACAGATAGGGACCAAACTGTCTCACGACGTTTTGAACCCAGCTCGCGTACCACTTTAATTGGCGAACAGCCAAACC
>CASFKG010000002.1 GCA_949295325.1 uncultured bacterium | reverse complement strand
TCATACTGACGACAGCCGTGGCAATCGCTCTTTGGTTGCTTGACTTAAAACAGGCAAAAGGTATAAACAACCAGCCGACAAGATGATAAAGGCGAATACAATGAAGCTACGACCGATGCAAAAAGCGGCAAACTTAGAGGAGCATTTTTGAATGTCGATATGGCCATAAGCAGATCGGCATGAGAATAACTAATCTTAAAGTCGCATCGTAAGTGGCGCTTTTATGATGTGTATCCAAAATCCTGGACAGTCCCATAGACAGGAGGTAATCAAAGCATGGGGCGATACGACAAGACGCTCAATGCCGGAGGCAAGGGGAAGGCAAGGGAAGACTTCCTCGAGGAGATCGAGACCTGCGCACGGAGAACGCCTACCCAAAAAATGCTGTAGCTTCGCCGTAGGACGGCAAGGCGGGGCTATGGGAAAGGACCGACTGCGTTGGCAAACAAGGCTAACGGCTATACGATGACGTCACCGCCCAAGAAACGGGGAGCGCCTCATCACGGGCACTTTTTTCTTTATCTATCGTTTTGCCACTAGGATTTTCGGGTGTCATTCGGGGAAATCCCGGGGAGATGCCAACACAGGGTAATGAAATGCTGGTCTGTTTCTGATTGCCCATCGATGCCCTGATTTTTGAAAGCGGCATGGCATTCTCGCGGAACAATCAAGTTTCCCTTATGGGCCATTCTGGTATCTAATAACGGAATAAAGAACATATTTCTACCGATTTTGCAGTTTCCGCAACGGCTAGTATAACGGATTACCTAAGAGCATTTTCCCGGCAGAGGGCAGGGTTCTTTTGCCGGCATTGCTTCTTGGTGCCGTTTGTATTTGGCGGCTTCCTCAAGTCGGCTGCCCAATCTCTTGGCGGTGTATTTCCTTTTCCCTTAATGGGAAAAATGTATAACGCATTTTCCGACTTTTTGGCATAATTTCCCAAACGAGGAGTTTAGCATGAACATTGCCTTAAGTACCGAAACCGCTGCCGACCTTTCTCCCGAAAAAGCCGCGGAACTCGACGTCCACCGTATTGCATATACCATCGTGATGGGCGAAGAAACCGTCCATGACGGCGAACGGCCGATAGAAGACCTCTACGCTTTTGCCGACCGGACCGGCAGGCTTCCGCGCACCAGCGCCATCAACGTCAACGAATTCATCGACTATTTCGAGTCGCTTTTGAAGGACCACGACTGCGTGATCCACATTTCCCTTTCCGGCGGCATCACCTCTTCGACCGAACACGCCTTAGAAGCCGCCAAGAAATGCTCCAAGCCCGTCTACGTGATAGACAGCCGCGTGCTTTCCAGCGGCATCGCCCTTCTGGTCGAGTACGCCCGCATTCTCATAAACAAGGGCCTCGAGCCGGAGAAAATAGCCGAAATGCTGAACGAGCGGAAAAGCCATGTGCAGGTGAGCTTCGTCATCGAGACGCTCGAATACCTCAGGAAAGGCGGGCGCTGCTCCGCCCTGGCCGCGTTTGCGGCCAATGCCCTCCGCATCAAGCCCGAAATCGTGATGGAAGACGGGGTGCTGCATTCGGGCGCCAAGCACCGCGGGCCCATGAAGGGCGTTGTGAAGAAGTACATAGAAAACACCCTCAAGAACAATTCGGACATCGATCCCGTTCTCTGCTATGTCACCTACAGCACCGCGCCGAAGGACGTTATCGACATGGCGGTGGACATGTGCCGCAACGCCGGGTTCAAGAGGGTAGAAGTGGCCCAGGCCGGTTCGACCATCGGCACCCACTGCGGCCCCCATACCCTCGGCATCCTCTATTTCGACGACGGACCCCATGAATAAGCCCAAAAAGGCGTTGTTCCCGGTTCTCGCGCTGCTCGGACTATGCCTATGCTCCTGCCAGGGGCAGGCGGCCAAGTTCGGCCATGCCGGGGATTTGACCGCGGAAGGCGATTTCAAAATTCTCCAGTTGGCCGATTTGCACTACAACCTCGGGACCGACCTGGAATTCATGAACGACTACGTGGGAACCCTCTATGAGAAAACCGACCCCGACCTCGTCGTTTTGACCGGGGACCAGGTGCTTACCGGAAACAGGAAGTCGGTCGAGTCGCTTCTGGAATTGCTCGACGGATGCGGAGTCCCCTATGCCTTTGCCTACGGGAACCACGATTACCAGGGCATATATTCCGCCGACTGGCTTTCTTCCGAGCTTTCGAACAAGGAAAAACACCCCTTGAGCCTTTATGCCGAAGTCGAACCAGAACTCGGCGTGGCGGGCCGTTCGAACAGCTACATCAACATAATGAAGGACGGGGAGCTCTTCTACCAGGTATACATATTCGATACCGGGGTGGTGGATGCGACTTCCCTATTCGACTACAGCTACGATTCCATCGATCCTTCCCAAGTCGAGTGGTTCGAAAACGTCGCCGATTCGACTAGCGAAAGGGAAGGCCATTACGTTCCTTCCGTCTTCTATTTCCACGTGCCGCTTCCCAAATTCGCGGAGCTCTACGAGTCGGGCAAGGCCGAAGAACTCGGAGGATACCTCTACGAGGGTTTTTCGATCGGGGAAACCGATTCCGGCCTCTTCGAGGCGGCCCTGATCCGCAATTGCCGGGCCATGTTCTGCGGCCACGACCACAAGAACTCCTATACCGTGGCCTATAACGGCATGATCATGGGATTCGGGGTGAAGACCGGCCCGGAACTCTATTTCGGGACGGTGCCGGAGGAGGAATCGCCCTTTGGGCGGTCCTTTACCCTTACCGGGGCGAGCCTGCTCACCATCGACGACCGGGGACTCCATCTGACCCACCATTACCTCTCGTTCGACCAAAGTTTCTATCAAAGCGAGGCGATTTATGGCTAAGCGGAAGTGGGTCGATTTTTCCATCGAGGCGGCCCTGTTCGTCTTAGCCTCCCTCGGGGCCTTTTACCTCGTCTATTCGATCGCCAACACGGTCGGTTCCTTATTGCCGCCGACCGACCCGCTGCAGCACCTTGGGACCGTCGCCCCCGTCGCCGGGCTATGCATCCTTTCCATCTACGCCCTTTTTGCCTTCCATGCCTACCGGCACTGCCTTGGCGCTAGGCCGGCCCATAGGACACTTATGGCCAACGGACTCGTGGGTTTGGGACTTACCTTCGCCGTCCTCATATACCTGTTCGCGAGGCTTTGCACCGGGGCACTCGCCCCGTTCGTCGGCTATCCGACCGCCTTTTACCCCATCGACTGCATCGTCTATCTTCTGATCGAGGAGTTCGCCTTCCTCGCCATGTACCTGTACGGGCTTTGGCTTAGGAAGCATCCGGAACGTTTCGTGCCGGTATTGACGGGCAAGAGGAGGGTACATGGGCTTTTCGCCGTCTTCCAGGGAGCCGGGGCCCTGATCGCCCTATATCTATTCGGGGCCTTCCTCTTCGGGTTTTCCTTCATGGGAAGCCGAAGCCACGGCTTCGTCTTGTCCGCGACGCTGCTATTCATCCTTCTCCCCGCTGGCGTTTACGTCACCGGGGAAACCCTTCTGACCGCGGGAACCGGCCGGAAAGGCCGACTCTACGCGCTTATCGCCTTATCGGCGGCGTTACTCGCAATCGTCTTCGTTTATTACGTGGCCCGCATGCTAGACCCCCGCGGATACGTCGAGGTCAGCTCGCCCTATCTGGCCGTGGACTACATGCTGTCGCTGGGACTTACGCCCCTCTGCGTGATCGTTAGCTGCCTCGCGGCGCTAGCCGATTCCTGGGTAAGGTGGCTGTTGCCCCTTGTTAAGGAGAAGAAGGAAAAACGGGAGGCGAAATGAAAAGGGAAAGGGCCGATCGACGGCCCTTTCTTTTGCGCTGGCAAAGTCCGCAAATCCGGCACATCCAGGGAAAATGGACGCATAAACCCCTTGGATCTGGCGATTAATATACCGCATCGTCCGGAATTGCCTCCGCCAGCAGAAAAGAGGTATTTCCGTCCCCTTCGTAATGGAAGGCGATGCTTGTACCGGCATAGGGGAGGCCGCCCTCTCCGCCGTAGAGGGGGCCGGTTTGGACATTCCCGTCTTCGTCCTCATAAACGACGTCGACGTTGATGGACCCGCCGTCTGCCGCGACTATGGAAAGCTCGTATTCCAAGGTGCCGGTACCCTTCAATATGCCGGATTCGACTTCGTCTGTTATCGGAAGCAGGCCTTCGAGATAGGAATCCCAATCGCGCAGGCCGCCGAATATTTCGCCGAGGGTCGCGGTTTCGTTATAGACGGTCGCGGTGTTAACCACCGTATGCTCGTATTTAACAGGGCCGTCCATGGTGACCGTCCTCTTCAGCGATAGGGAAAGTTCCTGTCCTTCGTCAACGAACCTTTCGCCTTCGCCGATGAAGGATCCCCTTCTTTCGAAATAGGGGAAGAAGGTTATCTCGATCGAGTGCGATTCCCTTTCCCCGGACATCGCCGAGGCTTCCATTTCCCAGGCATCGAATATAAGGGAGGGCCCGGAAAGGGCTTCCCGGTTATCGACTATTATCGGGTCCGGTCCGCCCGCTTCTCCCTTTCCTAGTGTCAACGGCAGCACGATGGCCAAAACGAGGGAAGCGCTTAGCAAAGGCGCTAGAGCCATCCATGGATTGAAGCGCGTTTTCCGCTTTTCTTTAAAGTCGAAGGGCATATCGGGTATCCGGATGCTCTTCGAAGCTCCTATGAGTCTCTCTTCGATTTCGTTCATATGATTTCCTTCAGGGCATTTCTCGCCCTTTCCATGGCCTTCTTGACCGCCTCCGCCGACATCGATCTGGCCTTCGCTATTTCCGCGAGGCCCAGTCCGGCGAAGTAGTGCAGGCGCAGAAGCCCGGAATCCTTTTCCCGCAGTTTGTCCAAAGCCGCGTAGAGGTAGCCGTAATCCCCGCTTCCGGCAACCCGGGACTCGTCCAACGGCGGGGCCTCCCTTGCCCGTTTCCTCAGCATGTCCAGGGACTTCCTGACCACGACGGAAAAAAGGTAGGACTTTGCCCTTTCCTTTTTCCTGGGCGGCTTCTTCCACAAGGCCAAAAACGATTCGTGGACGGCTTCCTCGGCGTCTTCCGGCTTCCTGAGGTATGAATAGGAAAGCCGATAGGCGTCCGCCTTGTATTTCTCGTATATCTCCCGGAACTCGGTTTCCTCCACTTTTGTACCTCCATATTATTAGACGCCGGCGGGGCACTTCAGGTGACAACTATAATTTTACCAGCCGGGCAATTGCCTTTCCCCGCGGCTTTGGTATCATTAATCGGCGTCAATCTAGATATCGTTACTAGTTTTGAACGGAGCCTTCATGAAAATAGCAGTATCGGGCGAGTCCACGATGGACCTGAAGCCCAACGATGCCCTGGGCATGGGCATCCACAACCTCCCCTTCCACGTCCAGATGGGCGAAGAATCCTATCTCGACGGCGCGCCGGAATGCTCCTGCGCGAACATCTTCTCCTTCGTCGAAAAAACCGGCACGCTGGCCAAGACCAGTGCCGCCAACGTCGAGGAATACCGCGCCCATTTCGAAAGCCTGCTCGAGGAATACGACGGGGTAATCCATTTCAGCATCTCCAGCCGGCTTTCCAGCGGCTATGCCAACGCGGTCGAGGCCGCCAAGGGGCTCAACGTCAAGGTCGTCGACAGCAAGACCATCAGCCTCGGCATCGCCATGATGGCCCGGCATGCCGTGAAGATGGTCGCCGAAGGCGCCAGCGACCTAGACGAGATCGAGGCCGGCTGCCTCGCCGTCCGCGAGAGGACCGAAGCCTCCCTTCTTATCGACAAACTCGATTACATGTGGAAGGGCGGACGCTGCTCAAAGCTTACCCTGATCGGGGCCAACGTCCTGAAGATCAAGCCCGCCATCGTGAGCCAGGACGACGGGAAGCTCGGCGTCGGCCGAAAGTTCCGCGGGAAGCTGGAAAAAGCCGTCCGGGACTACCTGCTTTCCACTTTGGACATGTACGAAGGCATCGACTACGGCCTTGCGATGCTCGGTTATACCGTCACCCCCAAGGAGGTGGTCGACATGGCCGTGGCGCTGCTCAAGGAAAAAGGGTTCAAGGAGGTCTTCGTGACCGAGACCAACGCGACCGATGCCTGCCACGGCGGGCCCAACGTCGTGGGCTTCGCCTTCCTCTACGGAAAGAAGAAGGGATTCAGCATCCCGTTCATCGGCAAGTGAAATTAGCCCCGGGCGACCGGGGCTTTTACTTGTAAAAGGCCGGCAGTTTGGTTAATATAGCGACGCGGAAACCCGAAGGCGGTTCCGCTTACCTTAACGGGTGGCCATGGCCACTCATTTTATTAGGAGGCAGCCTTGGAGAAGGAAGAACTTAGCGGCCGTATCGGCGAAATAGTGGCCAGGAGGGGGTTTTCCCTCTACGAAATCGAATTGCCTACTTCCGGGAACGGGAATAGGCTCAACATCACGGTCGACAGGGAAGAGCCGACGGGCCTCGACGAACTGAGCGCCCTGAGCGAGGAACTGAGCGTCCTTCTCGACGAACTCGACCCCTTCGCCTCCCCCTACGTCATGGACGTCAACACGCTGGGCGTGGAAAAGCCCATCGCCCTGTCGGCCCTCGCCGAGAACGTCGGGCGCTACGTGTCGCTCCACCTGAGCCGTCCCTACAAGGGGGAGAACACGCTCGAAGGGGAGCTCGCGGAAGTAGGCGGGGACACCATAAAGATCAAGGTAAACAGGAAAGGAAGGATTGCGGCCGTCGAACTGCCGATAGGCGATATCGACAGGGCGAGGAGGGCCGTAAGGTTATAAGGAGCAGACATGGCTAAGAAAACGGAACAGGCGACGCTGAAGGTACCATCCGAATTGGTCGAAGGCGTGGCCGAGGAAAAAGGACTCTCGAGCGAGGCGGTATACTGGGCCCTCGAGGAAGCGATAAAGAAATCCTACATCAACCAGCTGAAGGGCGGCCCCCTGGCCAAGGCCTATTGCCATATCGACCGCGATAGCGGCGATATTTCTTTGGCTTTCGTGAAGGACGTCCTGGAAGACCATGACATCACCGACGATTTCCTCCAGATTTCGGTCGAGGAAGCCAACAAGAACAAGGAAGGCAAGGTCTACAAGGTCGGGGACGAGTATCTGATCCCCGCGGACCTCGAAGAAGCCGGCAAGGCCATGATCATGGGCATCAAGTCGGGCTTCCGCAGCAAGTTGAACGAAGCCGAAAGGACGGCCCTATACGAGATATACAAGGACCATATCGGCGAGATGGCGACCGGAACGGTCGTCAGCTGGGAAGACCGGATTGCCACCATAATGCTGGGCCGCAACACCATCGAACTGACCCGCCGCGACATGATAGGCGACGAGTTCTTCAAGCCCGGCGACCCCATCAAGGTCTACATCCAGGAAGTCCGCCAGACCGATCCTAGCGCCCCGAAGAAGCACCAGATCGAAGTCACCCGCTCTTCCGAAGGCTTCCTCCGCCGTCTCTTCGAGGAGGAAATCCACGAGGTCTACGACGGGACGGTCGTGATAAAGGGCATCGCCCGCGAAGCCGGCGTCCGCAGCAAGGTCGCCGTCTATAGCACCAACGACGACGTCGATCCGACCGGCTCCTGCATCGGCCCGGGCGGCTCCCGCATCCAGAAGGTCGTGGGGCAGCTAGGGAACAGCAAGGACAAGGAAAAGATAGACGTCATACCCTATAGCGACCTCCCGGCCCTCTACGTGGCCGAGTCGCTGCGCCCCGCCCAGGTCCTGGGCGTCGAAATGGGCGCTTCCGTCAACGCCGTCAAGGGCGACGACGACATCAACAAGCACGCCATCTGCGTCGTCAAGGACGGCACCTTGAACGTCAGCATCGGCCGCAAGGGGGCCAACGTCCGTCTGGCCAACAAGCTGACCGGCTACAAGATCGACGTCGTCGAGGAAAAGAAGGCCGCCGAAGAGGGCATCGAGTACACGCCCATCGAGGAACTCCGCGAGATGTCCCTGAACGCCCGCCGCGAGAAGGCGAGGGCGGAATATGCCGAAAAGAGCAGGCGCGAAGCCCTGAAGCGGGCCGAGGAAGACGCCGCCCGCAAGGCCAAGGAAGAGGAAACCGCCCGCAAGGCCGAAGAGGAGAAGGCCAAGGCGGAAGCAAAGCCCGAACCGGCCCCCGAGGAACCCAAGAAGGCCGAAGAAGCCGTCCACGTCAGCGTCAAGACGACGACGAGCCTCGAAAGCCTCGAAAAGGAACTCGAGGCGGCCAAGGAGAAGAAGACCGTCAGCGGCGTCACCCGCAAGAAGCCCCGCAAGATCACCGAGGAGGAAGTCGAACGGGTCAAGCCGAGCGAAGCCGCGGCCGCCTCTCCAAGCGCCATGCCGATCTACAGCGAGGAGGAACTCGAGGAAATCGAACAGGAAGATAGCCTCGACGACGACTATAACGACTATGACGACATCGACGTGGCCGACTACGACCAGTATTACGACGACGACAAATAATGGCTAGGCACAACCCCCGTACCGACGTCGTGAGCCGGGCCGCCTATCCGGCCGAGAGGCTTTTCCGGATCGTCGCCTCGGGCGGCCGCCCCGTCTACGACCGGACGGGACGCGCCCCGGGACGGGGGGCCTACGTCCTGAAGGACCTAGGAAGCGTGGATTCGCTCTCGGCCAGGAATCTCCGGCGCCTTGGCAAATTCGAAGAGCCCGACGTGGCGGCCCTCAAGGAGGAACTGAGGAATGCCCTCCGGTAAACTCGGCTTCCTCGGCCTGTTATGCCGGGCCGGGAAACTAGCCGTCGGGCCGGATGCCAAGTCCTGCCGGAAAGCGGCTCTGTACATAGCCGCGGCGGACATTTCGCCTAGGAGCCTCAGGGAGGCCGAGGCCCTTAGCCTCAACAGGGGAGTGCCCTTGACGAGGCTCCCCCACGGGAAAGAAGAAATCGGGCGGGCCCTCGGGATGTCCGAGGTGGCCCTTATCGCCATCAAGGACCGCCGGGCCGCCGATAGCTACATGGAAAAGGAGGATTGAACATGAAGAAGAAAAAGTACTTCTCCAAGAAAAACGTCACCCAGCGGAGGGTCACCAATTTCGACAGCGCGCCGCATGCCAAGAAGGCGGAATACGCCAAGGTCAACGGCGGCGTCTTCCTTTACAACAAGCCGATTTCGGTCGCGGAACTGAGCAAGGCCATCAACGTCCCGACCTCCGCGATAATCAAGTATCTCTTCCTGAACGGCAAGGCCGTGACGATAAACCAGATACTCGACGACGAGATGATCGGGACCCTGTGCCTGGAATTCGGCTACGACTTCAAGAAGGAAGAGCCGAGCGTTTCCGCCGAGCATTTCGAGGACCTGGAGATCCAGGACGATCCCAAGGACCTCAAGCCGCGCCCCGCGGTCGTGACCGTCATGGGCCACGTCGACCACGGCAAGACCACGCTCATCGACGCGATCAGGAATTCCCACGTCGCCGAAGGCGAGGCCGGCGGCATCTCCCAGGCCATCGGCGCCTACCAAAAGGAAGTCAAGGGGCAGAAGATCACCTTCATCGACACCCCGGGGCACGCGGCCTTCACCGCGATGAGGGCCCGCGGGGCTTCCGTCACCGACATCGTCGTTTTGGTCGTGGCGGCCGACGACGGCGTCATGCCGCAGACCCTCGAGGCCATCAGCCACGCCGAAGCGGCCAATTGCCCCATCATCGTCGCGATAAACAAGATGGACGCCCCGGGCGCCAACGCCCGCAAGGTCAAGGAGGAACTGCTCGCCCATAACGTCGTGTCCGAGGAATACGGCGGCGACGTCATCATGGTCGAGATATCCGCGAAGACCGGCAAGGGCATCGACGAGCTGCTCGACGCCATCTTGCTCAAGGCCGAAATGATGGAACTCAAGGCCAACCCCGCACGATATGCGAGCGGGACCGTGCTCGAGAGCAACCTCGACAAGGGCGAAGGCCCCAAGGCCACGCTCCTTATCCAAAACGGGACGCTCAACGCCTCCGACTTCGTGGTCGTGGGGGAGATATACGGCAAGATCCGCCGCATGGTCAACGAACACGGCGAGACGCTGAAAAGCGCCGGCCCGGCCACCCCGGTGGCCGTCACCGGCCTCGAGGCCGTCCCCAGCGCCGGCGACCGCTTCATGGCCTTCCCGACCGAAAGGGAGGCGCGCGACATCGCCGAGAAGCGAGCCCTCGAGAAGCGGGCCAAGGAAAAAAGCGGGACCAGCGCCTTGTCGCTAAGCGACCTCAACAACTTGGTCAACGCCGGGAAGGTGCAGGACGTGAACGTCATCGTCAAGGCCGATACCGACGGTTCCGCGGAAGCCCTCAAGTCCTCGCTGGAAAAACTTAGCGACGACAAGGTCAAAATCAAGGTGCTGCTTTCCGCGGCCGGCGCCATTTCCGACAACGACGTCTCCTTGGCCGACGCGAGCCACGCGATCATCTACGGCTTCAACGTCCGCCCGGACGCCCGCGTCAGGGCGTTGGCCGAGGAAAAGGGCGTGGAAATCCACCTCCACCGGATCATCTACGAGCTGCTCGACGAGATGAAGGCGGCCGCGAAGGGCCTCTACAAGGCCGAGATGGTCGAAAACGTCACCGGCGAGGCCGAGGTCCGGCACATCTACAAGATCAGCCACGTCGGCACGGTGGCCGGCAGCTACGTGACAAGCGGCGTCATCCATAGCGGCTCGAAGGTCCGCGTCCTAAGGGCCGGCGTCATCGCCTACGAAGGGAAGCTCGCTTCGCTCAAGCGCTTCAAGGACGACGTCAAGGAAGTCCGCCAGGGCTACGAATGCGGCCTCATGGTGGAGGGCTATAACGACGTCAAGGAGGGCGACCTCATCGAAGGCTACGAGATGGTCGAGAAGCAGTAATGGCGGACCGCCAGGGAAGGCTTAGGGCCCTCATCCACAAGAACGTCAGCGACATCATCCGCTTCGAGGTCAAGAACCCCGGGGTCGGCATGGTATCGGTGAACGAGGTGGACCTGACCCCCGACCACAGCATCGCCACCGTCTACGTTTCCTTCCTCGGGGCCAAGCACCCGGAATGGAACCTCGGCGAGCTCCTCTCCCTCAAGGGGCTTATAAGGAGCAAGCTGGCCTCGAAGATGGATCTCCGGCGCGTTCCCGACCTCCGGTTCGTCCTCGACGACCGCTTCGTCGTTTCCGAAAGGCTCGACCGGGTATTGGCCAAGGAGGCCGAGGACCTTTCCAAGATGGGGAAAAAGCAGTAGCGGCCAAAAAGCCGATCGAAAGACCCGCGCGTGCGGGCCTTTTTTAGCGTCCGGGCGAAGCGTAAGCCAGTAAAATTTCCGCAAAAAACCGCCAGGCAAATCGCCTTTACATTAATTCGGTGACGAAAGAACGATAAAGGGTTATCCAATATCTTCCTTACGTAGTAAGGAAGTCAGGAAAAGTTTGGTTCGAATACCAAATAAACATTGACAATTATCGGCATGGCCTTAGAGTTTGCGGCATGTTTAGGGAAGCGAAGGGCTTTTATGGCGTCAGCCGGTATACGGTGACTTCCGCTTTCGTCCGGGGGGGGACTTCTAGAGTTTTCGGTATCGCGAAAAGCCCCCGGCACGGCGGGGGCCTTTCGGCTTGCCTAGGCAATTAGGAGGTATTGCATAGGCAAATGGACAAGAAATTACTTTTGCTGCTACTGCCGGCTGCCATGGTGCTAGCCGGCTGCGGCGGCGAACCGGCATCGTCGAGCACCAGCAGCACGGACGGGGGAGAACTCCCACCCGACACCAGCAGCACGGACGGGGGAGACAATCCCGGCGGCGACGTGGGCGAGCCGACCCCGCAGGAGGCCTGGGAAGCGGCGCTTCAAGCCGACTATTCCAACATGACCACCTACTACATGATGTCGACGAGCGACTACCCGGTCTACACGTTCTACGTCGACGGGTATTCGATAGTCCGCGACGACAGCTTCTTCGCGATGTACGGGTATACGGAGTACATGTACTACCACGACTACAACGGGGAGAGCTATCTCTATTTCGAGGACGAGGGCAACGGCGATGCCTGGCTCGACAAGGGCTACCACGACGCCCCGTTGGGGATGCACAACACCTATCTCGACTATCCCTACATGATAGACGTCATGAAGAACGTGCCCTGGAGCACCATCAATTACGGTGCCGAGGGCAACCCGATCTACTACGTGACCGATCCGGATGCCGTCAGCGAACTCACGGCTTCCTTCCTCGGTTTCCTCGGCTTCGACTTCTTCGAACCGGCCTACTTCGGATTCAGCGTCCTCGGCGGCTACGTCGATTCCATCGTCATATTCGACGACTACGGGGACAACGCCAACTCCGTCAGCTGCTCGATTCTAACCGATACGATCGGAACCACCGTCGTTCCCAGCGACGCCGTGCTTCCGCCGGAACCTAGCGAGAGCAACGTCAGGACCTACGCCGACTACAAGGGCGAGGATCCCTGGGTCGAAGTGCCCGTCACTTCCATCGAACTGGCGCCGGTAGACCCCGACCAGAGCCTTACTATCACCGTCGGCAGCTCCTTCGAAGCCGACTACAAACTCCTGCCGGAAGGGGCCAACGTGGCCATTCCTTCCTGCTCTAGCAGCGACGAGGCGGTCGCCCTGATCGGCTTTAACGACAACGGGACCCTGACCGTCTATGCCAACGGCATCGGGACGGCCGACGTCTACGTGACCGACCTCGATACCGGAATCGAATCCAACAAGCTTACGATCACCGTGGTGGGCGACGTTCCGACCATCACCCTCGAACCGGTCGCCGAACTGACCTTCAGCGAGGTCAACGACGACCTCAGCGTGACCTGCGCCAACTCCGTCGAAAACGGCCTTGACGTCAAGGCCTTCACCGGCGATGCCGAGAACCTCGTCGTCGACTATCCCACCGGCGGGGATTCCCCGCTTGCCGAGGACGTCTTCACCCGCATCGTCACCTGGAAACCCGGCCAGAACGTCGGCCACGTCGAATCCACCCTTGGCTTCGACGCCGGGGAGGGACACTCCTTCAAGGCCCTCGCCTTCGAATGGGGACTCCTCTTCGAAAGCCACGAGGCCAACCTCGACTGGGTCGAAGCTAGGATCGAAGTGAGCGACGACGGCGAGGCCTGGACCCTCGATACCGACTGGACCGCCGAATTCAAGAGCAAGGCCAGCGGCAACCACACTAGGCTCTTCGAGCACGAACTCTCCGCCGAACACCGCTACGTCCGCATCGTCTTCGACAGCGGATTCATCGGAAAGCCCTGCTGGGTTGCCACCCAGGGCGTCACCCTCTACTGATTTCCTTTACGGATATATCGCAAACAAGGAGAAACACATGAAAAGTAAAATGCGCAAAACCCTCCTGGTCGCTTCCGCCCTCGTGGCGGGAGCGGCCGTTGTAGGCACCGCGGCCTATTTCGCCCTCGGGGCGGAAATGCCCCTAGTTGAGGCCGCGGATGATTACGAAAGGACATTCAGAATAACCTCGGAGAACACGACGATTTATACCAATACCCTCAACATCGTCCATACCGCCGACGACGGCGCGACGCTCGAAATGAAGGCCGAAGGGAACATGGCTCCTTCCGATGGAACCAATTTGGCCACCATGTACGACGGAAGTTCGGTAACCTGCAAGACCTTCATCCGGGAGCTGCGTTCGATAAGGCTTTACTACGACGGACCCGGTACCATTACCCTATTCACCTCCCGCGACGGAACCAATTTCGTGGAAATTGGGGAAGTTACCAGTGGGGTTGATATGGGTGGATTTACATACGCTCCGCATTACTTCAAGATTGTCGCCAGCGGTGAATGCAATCTTGAAGCCGCTCTGGTAAACGCCGACTGCGGCACCTACGATCCGAGCGACCTCGGCGACTTCGTCGGTACCTACAAGGGGACCATCACCTATACGGAATACTATGTTTCTTTCGAACCGGATCAGGAGTTGGCCGACGTGACCGTAGAAGTCGGATTGGACTCGCTTTCCTTCAAGAATCTTGTATTGGACGAAGAAACCTCCGATGTCGTATGGGAAGACATCGAACTATTCCCGGTCGGCGGCAGCGCGTTTGCAACGGAAATGACCCTTGCATTGGATTACAACGATCCGAATCCGGCCGAGACGTGGACAATCAATAAGAGCGGTTCGCGATTGACCATAAGCTACGCGTCTTCCGATGGATGCGTTTACATCGACTTCAGCGGTTATGAATTCGTCGATGCCACTTCGATTGCAGTGCTTGCTGACGATGTAGCCGTTGGAGCGGAAGGATTGTCGCTTTCTCAGGGCCAAGACATTTTGCTTGAAGCCGATGTAGAGCCTTGGAATGTCACCGAAGAAGTCGTCTGGAGCATTGAGAATACCGATGTCGTCGGGTTCACTCATACCGGCAATAAAACCGAAGCGACTGGCGAAATGGTTACTTTGCATGCCAACGCCGGAGGTGAAGCAATAATAAACGTTGCTTGTGGCACTTTCAAAACAACGGTTTCTGTTAGTGTTGAAGCACTAAGCGGCGAATCAATTAATGAAATCCCAGCCCAACTTGTGGGAACTGCATGGTCTGGAACTAGTCCGGACGGATACTATTTGGAAATCTCTTTCGAGGAGGATGCCATTTCGTTTGATGCCGATGGCTATTATTTCCTCTTTGATTCAGAAACTGCGGACTTTATTGCCGACATGTCGTCCAAAAACGGCAACGTATATACACTGGTATTCGACAAATCCTTCATGGACACATTCAATGGTTTCTCCTTTTCCTATGATTCCAGTTCTAATTCGTTAACGGCAATCACTGGAGATGTTGCCAGTGGCGAGTTCGACATGGCCGGTACCGTCTTTGAACCCATGACTCCCGATTTAGGATAAAAACTACTCCAATAACTATCCAACAACTACAGGCCACCGCACGCTGAGCGTGGTGGCCTTTTTCATAGACACAATTACTACTTAGATGTACAAATTCCGGAAAAATATTCCGTTTTTAATCAAAATAAAAAGAAAAATATTAGACATATTGGCATTAATTTCGGTTAATACTACAATAAGCCGTAAAGAAATTACGGATAAAGTCAATGTTAAGTTATTTCAGGGTTAATGGTTTCCGCGGATTCGAAAATGATATGGTTTTCGATCTTGCCAAAACGGCGGGTTATCGCTTTCATGAGGAACAGATTGAAAACGGGATAATACAAAGGGGTCTTTTGTTTGGACGTAACGGCTCCGGGAAGTCTAACGTCGGACACGCGATATTCGATATCGCCCGGATTGCCTCCCCGAATGCACCGGTACCCCCTTCCTTTGCCTTTTCCTATACCTACGGAGGAAGGAAGGAACCGGTCGAATTCGAATACCGTTTCCTTTTCGACAAGGACGTAATTCGCTACCTCTACAAGAAAAGCAATCCTGTCTACGTTTTCGACGAAAGGCTCTTTCTAAACGGGAAACCCATAATCGTCCAGAAGGATGGGAAATCAGTTCTGAACGAGAACCCGTGGCTTCCATCCTTCAATCTTAGGATAGGAGAGGGG
Organism: uncultured bacterium; assembly: GCA_949295325.1. Classification (GTDB taxonomy): domain Bacteria; phylum Bacillota_I; class Bacilli_A; order RFN20; family CAG-826; genus UBA4951. The sequence continues at coordinate 384,384 of CASFKG010000002.1, read as the reverse complement.
AATTCGCTTCTATTTGCCCTCTTTTCCATAATCGACATGGATAAGGAGAACCCGTTTTTCCGGCTTAGGGAGTTCATTAAGGGTATGCTCTTTTTCCGTTCGCTCAACCGCGGGAACGAAAACTTCGGCGTTGAGAGCAGGCGCGACCTCGTCGAAGATTCCATTATCAGCCGCGGCAAGACCAAAGATTTAGAGGCTTTCCTGCGGGGATACGCGGGGATAGATTTAGACCTCGAGGAAAGCCAGGGGCCATCGATCGACCAGTATCTCGGGCGGCGACCCAAGTTCTTCTCCTGCCGTTTCGGAAAGCAAAGCATACCTTTCAGCTGCCTTGCTTCGAGTGGGACCCTTTCGCTTCTTCTTTTCTACTACTGGTCATTGGAATTTACGAAGCATAGTTTCATCTACATAGACGAGTTCGATGCCTTCTACCATCACGAACTGAGCTCGAACCTGCTTAAACTGGTCACCTCCTTAAAGGGACCGCAAATCTTCTTGACGACGCACAACACTTCGCTCATGACGAACGAACTCATGAGGCCCGACACCCTGTTCATCATTGCCGGAGGCAAAGTCAAACCCCTTTACGAATGTACGGAAGCCGAGCTCCGGGAAGGACACAACCTGGAAAAGATATATCGGGCCGGCGGATTCGATGAGAAATAAGAGGATTCTCATCTTGGTTGAAGGACAAAAGGAAAAGAGGTTTTTCGGCAACGTCGCCAAGGCGTTTTTCCACGAACAGCAGCTCGAGATAGTCTCTTTCTGCTGCAATATCTACGCCCTTTACAAGACGATAATGGAATACGGCGGGAACATCGATCTAGTCGAAGCGCTTTTGGTCTCCAAATCCATTTCCGAGGAAGACAAAGGAAAGATCCGGGGAGCGAAATATCCTTGGATCTATTTGGTTTTCGACATGGACTTCCAGGAAAAGCATTTTCCCGACAAGGAAAAACTGAAACGGCTGCGGAAACTATCGAAGCTTTTCAATAACGAGACCGAGTTCGGCCTCTTGCTCATCGACTATCCGATGTTCGAGTCCTATTTCGAAACTTCCCTTTCGTATTGGGAATTCCACGAAAACTACAAGAAACGCATCAATTCATTCGGCAAGGACGGCGATCCCAGGTCCTTCACCAAGGAAGGACTTTTGAAAGCAATGTCGGTCCATTCCTCAATTGCTTCTTCATTGATCAATCAGGAGCAAAAAAATGGCGGCGTGGCGGACACTCTAAGAACATCCGTCATATTAGAAACACAGATAAGGAAACTTCTTTCCAATGGCGTCGTCGCCTGTTTGAATTGCGCTAGTTTGCTCCCGCTTTGCTATTTCGGCGAGAAGGCGTTTTCGTGATTTGGCTCTTCTAGCTCCAGTAGTCGCTTCTTCCTATCCACCCCGCCTGAATATCCCCCGATCTTTCCGTCCGAGCATACGACCCTGTGACAGGGGATAAGCAGGAGTACCGGGTTTTTGGAAAGCGCGCGGCCTACCGCCCTATTGGACATGCGGGGGCCGATTTCCTTCGCGACATCACCATAGGACCTCGTTTCCCCATAGGGTATTCGCGAAAGGGCCGCGTAAACCCGCCTTTGGAAGGGTGACGTCCCGCTTAGGTCCAGTTCGGGGGATTCCGGCAGCGGCCCATGCGAAAAATAGCAATCCAGCCAGGAAACGGCTTTGGCTATGGCCTCCGTATGGTCCCCGCCATCCGCGGGGAAACCACCGAAGGAAAGGGAAACGATCTTCCCGTTTCTTTCCTTTATCGATATAGTCCCGAGCGGGGAAGAATATCTATATTCCGGCATCTTAACCAAGCCGCTTGTGCCAGCAGGCCTTTCCTACCGTCGGTTCATAGGAATAGATATAGCCGAGTTTCTTGGCAAGCTTCGAGTGGCCTTTTTCCATTATCAGGAGCAGGGGGATTATCTTCTTGCCTAGCCTTGCCTCGACATTGGTTATGCCCCTGAACAGGGCCTCCTCGTCCCCGCTTAGGGATTCTATTTCGTAACGGTGGGCCAGGACCCGCTTCGCGGCGAAATAGGCTTTCGGATCGTGCTTGAACAAGACGGCGAAGTCGGTCTCCTCTTTGTCGAAGGCCTTTTCGGCGAAGGGGGTATTCCGTATCGAATCCCCATAAAGGGGCTTTATCGCGTAGCCGGTCGATACTTCCTCCTCCAGTTCGTAGGAGTCGAAATATAGTCCGAAGCCCTTCGCGTTGCCGAGCATACCCATGAAGTTCCTCTCCGCGTCCGGGAAGCGCCCGTATATGTCTTTAAGGAGCGTTTTGACCTTCTCCCTATCGGTATGCCCGTCCGCGGGGCACGGGGATTTGACGACCGGGAAGCCAAGTTCCCTTGCGAGATTGGTTAGTTGCCTTTCCTCGCAGTATATGAGGGGTCTTATGAATGTGACTCCGGCTTTCTTCAACTCCATCTTCGGGACGAAGGTCGCGACCTTGCCCCCGTGGATCATGTTGAGGAAAAGCGTTTCCACCGCGTCGTCCTTATGGTGGGCGAAGGCCACCTTGTTGCAATGAAGCTTCTTCGCCATGGAATTGATCGCGGCTTTCTTCATGCGGGAGCAGATGGAGCAGGGAAGGTGCTTGCCCTTCTTCGAATGGGCCTTTAGCACGTCGTAGACGAACCGCGAATCGTCGACGCTAAGTTCGTAGCCGAGGCTCGCGCAGAACTCCTTGAGGGATATGAGGTCGACGTTGCCGAAACCGAGGTCGAGATAGACCGGATACACCCTGAAGTCCTTGCCGGCGAACCTGCCGTAGAGGCTCAGGGCGTAGAGCAGGCTCAGGGAATCCTTGCCGCCGCTTAGCCCGACCGCGATGCGGTCGCCCCTATCGATCAAAGAAAAATCGCCGTCGGCCCTTCTTACGGCCGCGAGTATCGAACGTATGTGCTTACTAGTTGGCATAAGCCATTATAGAATCTAGCAAATGGCTAGCGGTATCGTTTTGGTCGATAAACAAAGCGGGATGACCTCCCGCAGGGTGGATAATATGCTTTCGCATTCGTTATGCGAACGTAAGTGCGGCCATCTCGGAACCCTCGATCCCTTCGCCTCGGGCCTGCTCGTCGTCGCCTTGGGGAAGGCCACCAAGCTATTGCCCTATCTCGACGACCGCTGCAAAACCTATATCGGGGTGCTTTCCCTGGGAAGCAGTACCGATACGGGGGATCTAATTGGAAATATCGACGGCACTGCCGAGGTACCCGATTTGGACATGGAGTCCATTTCCTCGGCCATGAAGGCCTTCCTCGGCAGAACTTGCCAGGTACCGCCCAAATACTCGGCGGTGAAGGTCAGCGGGCAGGAAGCCTACAAATTGGCCCGGAAAGGGGAGGAGTTCTCCCTAAGCGGAAGGGAAATAGAAATAAAGAGCCTCAACCCCGTCAACTACGACAGGGAAAAGAAGGAAATAGTATTCACCTGCACGGTTTCCAAAGGCACCTACGTGAGGGTATTGGCCGAGGATATCGCGAAGAAACTGGGAACGCTCGGCCACCTGGCCGCCTTGAGGAGGACCGCGGTCGGGAACATCCTCGTTTCCATGGCGAAGAAGCCGGAGGAAATAGGAATAGGCGACGTGATCGACCCCACCCTCCTCATAAGGGGGATGAAGCACGTCGAAATATCTAGCGGGGACGAGAAGAAGGTCATGGACGGAATGCCCTTGGAACTGGAAAGCGATTACGGGGAGAAGGTCTTCCTTTGCCTCGGGGGCAAGGCACTCGCCGTCTACAGGCGGAAAGAAGGAAAATACTACGTTTCCGAAAGGGGGCTATGGTGAAGCGCTTCGACATAAAACTCGGGGAAGAAAGCTTCCTACGGCCAAATGGGCACATCTCGCTTGCCCTGGGCAGTTTCGACGGGATGCACCGGGGGCACCTGTCGCTATTGAACGCCGCCCGGGGCGGGGACGGGGAATTCGGGGCCCTCTTCTTCGACAAATCCCCCCGCGAAATACTGAAAGGCGAAGGGGACGTTCTGACCTCGCTCGAAGACAAGCTGAGGATTTTGTCTTGCCTCGACGCCGGCTTCGCCTACGTCCTCCACGCGGACGAAGAACTCATGGAGACCCCCTACAAGGACTACGAGGAAAAGATCCTTAGGAAAATAAACCCCGACAAACTGTATTTCGGAGAGGATTTCACCTACGGCTACAAAGCCCTGGGAACCGCGATAACCCTGTCGGAGAGCTTCCCCTCGGAAGTGGTGCCCCTGCTGGGATTAAACGGGGAGAAGGTCTCTTCGAGCGCCATCCGGAAATACCTGGACCAGGGGGAAATGGAAAAGGCGGTGGAGATGCTCGGCCGCCCATACGAAATAACCGGCAAGGTGGTCAAAGGCTTCCAAAACGGCCGCAGAATCGGCTTCCCCACCGCGAACGTTAGCATGTCCGCCCCCTATAGGCTCCCGGAATCCGGCGTTTACGGGGGGATATGCTATTCCCGGGGCCGGCCCTTCGTTTCGATAATAAATGTCGGTACCAATCCCACCGTCGGGCTGCTCGGGAAGCCCATCGTCGAAGCCCACCTCCACGGGCTAAGCGACGACATATACGGCGAAACCATCTACTGCGATTTCCTTTTCCGGATACGGGAGGAAAAGAAATTCCCCGGGCTGGAAGCACTCGGGGAACAACTTAGCGAGGATATGGAACTTACGCTAAGGAAACTAGGAAGCGAGTGAATCCGCTTCCTTTTTCTTCTTCGCGTCGAACTTCTTGCGTTCGGCGGTATCGAGTATCCTCTTGCGCATCCTTATGGCGGTCGGGGTCACCTCGACGAGTTCGTCGGGGTTGATGTAGTCGAGGCACTGCTCGAGGCTCATCCTCCGCGGGGCCTTGAGGACCACGGTCATGTCGGCGTGGGCGCTACGGACGTTGGTCTGGGGCTTTAGCATCGTGCAGTTGACCGCGAGGTCATTGGGGTAGCGGTGTTCGCCGACGATCATCCCCTCGTAGCAGGTGTCGCCCGGGGAGATGAACATGGTGCCGTGTTCCTCGACCTTTTCGATGGCGTAGGGCGTCGCGGGCCCCTTGTCGGTGGAAACCAGTACCCCGATATTGCGCTCGCCTAGCGCGTGGCCATACATCGGACGGTACTCCTTGAAGGTGTGGTTGATGATGCCGTAGCCCCGGGTGATGGTCATGAAATTCGAAACGAAGCCGATGAGGCCGCGGCTGGGTATCACGTAGTTCAGCCGCGCGGTGACGCCGTTATCGTCCATGTCGATCAGCTGCGATCCGCGGCTGCCCAGTATTTCCATGATGGTGCCGAGGTATTCGCTCGGGACGTCGATCTGCAAATCCTCGTAGGGCTCGCATTTGACGCCGTCTATTTCCTTAACGATGACGCGGGGCTTGGAGACCTCGAGCTCGTAGCCTTCGCGCCGCATGGTCTCGATAAGGACGCCGAGGTGGAGTTCGCCGCGGCCCGAAACGACCCAGGTTTCGGTATTGGGTATCCTTTCGTACCTAAGCGAGACGTCCCTCTGCACTTCCTGGTAGAGCCTGTCCTCTATCAGCCGCGCGGTGACGAACTTGCCGTCTTTCCCGCGCAAAGGCGAGGAGTTTGTCCCGAATTCCATCTGCAGGGTGGGTTCGTCGATCCTAAGGCGCGGAAGCGGGTCGTCGACCCCTTCCTTGCATACCGTGTCGCCGACCCCCATGTCGTCGATACCGGCGATCGCGCAGATGTCGCCGCAGGTGACCTGGTTCACCTCGATCCTCTTCATGCCGTGGAAGGTATAAAGCTTCATGGCCTTGAAGGGCTTCTTGCTGCCGTCGCCCCTTATGTCCCAAAGGGCGTCCCCGACCCTGACGCTTCCCTTCCTTATCGTGCCGATTCCGATGCGGCCGACGAAGTCGTTGTAGTCGAGCAAGGCCGGCTGCCACTGGAAATCGCCGTCGGGATCGCAGCTGGGCGCCGGCATCTCGCGGAGTATCGCGTCGAGCAGGCATTCCATGCCGGGTTCCTGGCTGGAAAGTTCCGGCGAGAGGGAAGAGGTGTCGTTCAAGGCGGAGCAATAGACGACCGGGAAATCGAGGAATTCCTCGGGGGCTCCCAGTTCGATGAAGAGGCCCAAAACCTCGTCGACCGCCTTCTTCGGGTCGGCATTGGGCCTATCGACCTTGTTGATGACCACGATCGGCTTAATGTGGTTCTCCAGGGCGTTTTTCAAGACGAACCGGGTCTGCGGCATGACGCCTTCGAAGGCGTCGACCAGCAGGAGGCAGCCGTCCACCATGTGCATGATGCGCTCGACCTCGCCCCCGAAGTCCGCGTGCCCCGGGGTGTCGACGATGTTTATCTTCGTCCCCTTCCAGTCGATGGAAGTCGTCTTGGCCAAGATGGTGATGCCGCGTTCGTGCTCCAAGGGGTTGGAGTCCAGAACCCGGTCGGCGATTTCCTCGCCCTCGCGGAAGGTATTGCTGCTTTTTAGAAGCGCGTTCACCAAGGTGGTCTTTCCGTGGTCGACGTGGGCGATGATGGCAATGTTCCTGATGTCCATAAAAAATTCCGCAAGCAATATAAACCCCTGAACCTTTAGGTTCAATAAAGCAAAGGCAGGGAAGCGCTTACCATCCCCTCCTCCCCCTTTTCTTTCCCGGGTAGGCGCTTTCGCCGGAAATCCGGCGCCCATCGCGCGGAAACCCGGCTTCTTCTTCCGCTAGAAGGCTCCATGGGCTTGGCTGTTTCCGCCCCTTCCTTTAGAATCCCGTCCATGGAATACAGGAAACTCCCCAAGGGAAACGAGGAAATCGGGGTCATCGGCCTGGGAACGGCCTATCTTTACGAACGCTCCCCGGAGGAAATCGAGAAGGTGTTCCGGCGGGCTTTCGAATTAGGCTTCAACCACGTCGACTTGGCCGCGGGCGGCTATTCGGTCTATAAGCCCTTGGGCAAGGCCATGGAAGGCATGCGCGACAAAGTCCATCTGCAGATGCATCTAGGGGCCATATACGGAGGGGAAGAAGGCGAGTACGGCTGGGGAAGGGACCTAAGAGCCATCAAGGCGATGTTCCAAAAGGAACTTGAGGATTTAAGGACCGATTACGCGGACTTCCTTTTCCTCCACTGCGTCGACGACATGGACGACCTCGCGCTTCTTTTTTCCAGCGGCGTCTACGGCTACGCCGCGGAACTGAAGAAGGAAGGAAAGGCGCGCCATCTCGGATTTTCCTCCCATACTCCCGCGGTCGCCAGCGCGCTTCTCGATAAGGGCGACTTCGATCTGTTCATGTTCTCCGTCAATCCCGCCTATGATCTGGAGGAAGGCGGGGAGTTCGCGATCGGGAGCCGCTCCGAACGGGCGGCATTGTTCCGGAAGGCCCGCGACCTCGGGGTCGCCATCAGCGTCATGAAACCCTTCTTGGGCGGGAAGCTGCTTGACGGGAAGGCCTCGCCTTTCAAGAAGGCGATGGACGTCCACAAGTGCATCGCCTACGCGCTCGATACCCCGGGGGTGGTGACCGTGATGGCCGGGGTTTCGGGCATGGACGATTTGGAGGAACTATCCCGGCATTTCTCCTTAAGCAAGGAGGAACTCGATTATTCCTGCTTCCTCGAACTCAAGAGCGAAAAGGCCATGGGCGAGTGCGTCTACTGCGGCCACTGCCTGCCCTGTCCCGCCAATATCGACATCGGATTGGTGAACAAGTACTACGACCTAGCCAGGCTCGGGGACCCCCTCGCGGCCGGACATTACGGGAAGCTCTACCACAAGGCTTCGGAGTGCCTCCGCTGCGGCCACTGCGATGCGCGTTGCCCCTTCAAGGTCGCGCAAAGCCGCCGGATGGCGGAGATCGCGGAGTATTTCGGGGAATAGTAGTTATTAATAACTAGCCCCACAAAATCCCCGAGGTTGTAAGACTCGCTTCCGGCGTGTAATATAACGCCTGCGACCTACCACCGGCCGGCCCGAATCTCCCGGACCGTCCCCTGTTAGGCCAAGTAGAAAAGAAAGGAGATACACGAAAATGGCCCTTAGCAAGGAAAAGACCGCTTCCTTGGTCAAGAAGTTCGGGAAGAGCGCCGCCGACACCGGTTCGAGCGCCGTCCAGATCGCGATTCTCACCGAGAGGATCAAGGAACTGACCGAGCACCTGAAGAGCAACGGACAGGACGCCAACGCCCGCCGCGCGCTTCTGAGCCTCGTCGGGCAGCGCCACAGCCTCCTGGCCTACCTATCGCGCACCGACCGCGACGAGTACGCCAAGGTAATCGAAGCCCTCGGCATCCGCAAGTAGAGCGGCTACCACCTCCCCTTGGGGAGGTTTTTTGTTGCTTTTGGGTGCTTGGCCAGCCCCCGAGTGTGCTAACATACTTCCGTTTGGAAAAAATAAGGAAAAGAAAAAGAAAATGAAAAGAACGTTCCAACTCGATTTCGCGGGGCGCAAGCTCCAGGTCGAGACCGGGGAGATCGCCAAGCAGGCCGACGGGTCCGTCTTGGTGAGGTTCGGCGACACCGTCGTCCTCTCCACGGCCTGCTGTGCCGATACCCCCAAGGAGGGCGATTTCTTCCCCCTCACCGTTAACTACGAGGAAAAACAATACGCCGTCGGCAAGATCCCGGGGAGCTTTCTGCGCCGGGAAGGCCGCCCGGGCGAACACGCCACCCTTTCGGCCCGTCTGATCGATAGGCCCATCCGTCCCTTGTTCGCGGACGGCTTCCGCAACGAAGTGCAGATCGTCAACACCGTCATGTCGGTCGACCGCGACAACACCCCGGAGATGACCGCGATGCTCGGCAGCTCTTTGGCCCTTTGCATCTCCGACATCCCCTTCGACGGCCCGGTGGCCGGCGTCTACGTCGGACGCGTCGACGGCAAGCTCGTCATCGACCCGACCGAAGAGGAAGCCAAGAACAGCGACATCAATCTGGCCGTGGCCGGCACCAAGGACGCCATCATGATGGTGGAGTCGAGCGCCAAGGAAGTTCCGGAAGAGGAAATGCTCGATGCCATCATGTTCGGCCACGAGGCCATCAAGCAGCTCTGCGCCTTCGAGGAAGAAATAATCAGGGAAGTCGGCAAGCCCAAGAGGAAGATCGACCTCTATGCCCCCGACCCCGAAATCAAGAAGGACATCTACGACCGCATCGGGGAGAGGATGGTCAAGGCCATCTCCATCTTCGATAAGCTCGAGAGGCAAGACGCCATCGATGCCCTCAAGAACGAAATACTCGAGGACTACGATTCGAGGACCTACGAGAACGAAAAGGCCCACGGCAAGACCATGATGATGGTCAACGACATCCTCGAAGAGATGGTCGCCAACGAAGTCCGCCGCCTCATCACCGAGGAAAAGATCCGTCCCGATGGACGCAAGGTCGACGAAATCCGTCCCCTCGACGTCCAGATCGACCTCCTCCCGCGTGCCCATGGCTCGGCCATGTTCACCCGCGGGCAGACCCAGGTAATCGGCACCACGACCCTCGGGCCCCTCAGCGATGCCCAGATCATCGACAACCTCACCAGCGAGGAAAGCCGTCGCTTCATGCACCAGTACAATTTCCCGCCCTTCTCGGTCGGCGAAATCGGCCGCATGGGGTCGCCGGGCCGCCGCGAAATCGGCCACGGCGCCCTCGGCGAGAAGGCCCTTAGCGCGGTTATCCCCAGCGTCGAGGAATTCCCCTATACCATCCGCTGCGTCGCCGACGTGGTCGAATCCAACGGTTCGAGCTCCCAGGCCTCGATTTGCGCCAACTGCCTCTCGCTTATGGCGGCCGGCGTGCCCATCAAGGCCATGGTCAGCGGCATCGCCATGGGGCTTATAAGCTCCGGTCCGCTCGACGGCAAGCACCCCTATACTATATTGACCGACATTCAGGGTCTCGAGGACCACTTCGGCGACATGGACTTCAAGGTCGCCGGAACCAAGGACGGCGTCACCGCCCTCCAGATGGACATCAAGATCCACGGCGTCACCCGCGAGGTCCTCTCCGAGGCTTTGGCCCAGGCCCATAGGGCCCGCGCCGAAATCCGCGAGGCCATGGCCAAGGTCATCTCCGAGCCGCGGAAGGAAGTCAGCAAGTACGCGCCGAAGATGGTCACCTTCAGGATCGATCCCGACAAGATCCGCGACGTGATCGGCACCGGCGGCAAGGTCATAAACGACATCATCGCCAAGTGCAGCGGCGTGAAGATCGACGTCGAAGACGACGGCTCGGTCACCATCTACCACGTGGACCGCGAGATGATCGACAAGGCCAAGGCCATGATCGACGACATCGTCCGCGAAGCCAGGATCGGGGAGATATTCGAAGGAACGGTCAACCGCGTCGAGGATTACGGCGCCTTCGTCAACCTCTTCGGCGACACCGACGGGCTCTGCCACGTTTCGCGCTTAGATTGGAACTACGTCGAAAACGCCAACGACTTCTGCAAGGTCGGCGACAAGATGAAGGTCGTCGTCATCGGCATCGAGGACGGCAAGGTCAAGGTCAGCCACCGCGAATTCCTGCCCAAGCCCGAAGGCTACGTCGAGCGTCCCGAGCGCCCGGCCCGGCCGAAGGGGAACTCCTTCCACGGACACGGCCATTCCGACAAGAAGTTCCACAAGTAAAAGGACCTTCGCCGAAATAAGGGTCCCTCCCTCGCGGAGGGACCTTTTTTGCCGTTATAATTAGCCGTGTACGATCTGCTCATAGTTGGCGCGGGCATCTACGGGGCCCTTTTGGCACGCGCCTTTTCCCGGTATTCGGGGAAATGCCTGGTCCTCGAAAAGGAAAACGACGTCGGCAATGGTTCAAGCGGCGCCAATTCCGCGATACTCCATTCGGGTTACGACCCCGTTCCCGGAACGAACAAGGCTTTCTACAACGCCGCCTCGATCGGCATGTATCCCCGGATCCTCGGGGACCTCGAGGTTCCCTACCGCCGGATAGGCTCTTTGACCGTATCCTTCGAGGCGGACGTTTCGCCCCTATCCGAATTATTGGAGAGGGCCGGGAAAAACGGGGTGGAAGCCAGAATCGTAGGCCGGGACGAATTAAGGAAGATGGAGCCTTCGGTCTCGAAAGAGGCCACCGGGGCCCTCTTTGCCCCGGGGGCCATGATAGTCGACCCCTTTCTGCTGGTTTCCCGGGCCATGGAAAACGCCATCGATAACGGCGTGGACCTGAAACTCGGGGAAGAGGTATCCTCATTGGAAAAGTCCGGGGATGCCTATAGGGCGGTAACGGATTCCGGCGGCGTCTACGAAGCCCGGAGCGTCATCGTCTGCGCCGGCCCCTATACGGAGAAACTCATCGCCCCTCTTGGCTATCCGGCCTACGGTTCCTACGTCCGGAAGGGCTGCTACTACGTCCTCGACCACTTCGGCCGGCTCGTCGACCACGTGGTCTTCCCGCTCCCCGGGAAAAAGGGGAAGGGGATACTGGTCACCCCGACCACTTCGGGGAACTACCTCCTCGGCCCCACGAGCGAACCCCACGGGGGCTTCGGCGACGTTTCGACCAGCCGGGAGGAACTCTCGATGGTCCTCGAAGGGGCAAGGAAGCTGATACCCGATTTGCCGATCGGCGAAACGATAAGGGTCTATGCCGGAAACCGGGCCTCGAGCCAAGGCGGGGATTTCATCGTAGGCGGCGGCGAGGGCTTCTGGTATTTGGGCGGAATAGACAGTCCGGGGTTAGCCAGCGCGCCCGCGCTTTCCTACTCTTTGATAGACGAAAAGATCGCGCCTTTCATAAAGTTGAAGAAAAACGAATCGTATAATCCCAAGGTAAGGCACTATATAAGGCCGATGCAGCTAGGCGAAGAGGAGAGGGAGAGGCTCTACAAGGAGAAGCCGGAGTATGCGGAAATCGTCTGTTCCTGCGAGAAGATAAGCCGGGGGGAGATGGAAGACGCCCTCGGCCGTTCCCTTCCCTGCTTGTCCCTGAAGGCCCTGAAGAAAAGGACGCGGGCCGGTTTCGGGAGGTGCCAAGGCGGATTCTGCCAGCCCCTTTCCATCGGCATAATCGCCGGAAAGCTCGGAATAGACGAAGGCGAGGTGCCCTACGACAAAGCCGGGAGCCGGATTTCGCTTAAGGAGATACGCGGTGAATAGATTGGAATACGACGTTTTGGTGATCGGCGGAGGCGCCGCCGGAATCGGCGCCGCCCTCACTGCCTCCAAGGCCGGGGCGAAGACCGCGCTCGTCGAAAAGGACCGCCGGCTCGGCGGCATATTGAACCAGTGCATCCATAGCGGTTTCGGCCTTTCCCTCTATCGGGAAGAACTGACCGGTCCGGAAATGGCCCTGCGCATGCAGGAAGAAGGCGGCTACGACGTTTACCTTTCGACGTTCGTCCTTTCCGTTTCCAAGTCCCTCGAGGCCCGCTGCCTCGATAGGGCACGCGGGGAATTCGTGATCAAGGCCAAGGCCGTCGTCCTTGCCACCGGCAGCAGCGAAAGGACGGCCGGCCAGATAGGACTAGTCGGCGACAGGCCGGGCGGCATATATCCGGCCGGGGAAGCCCAAAGGCTCGTAAACATAAACGGCCACCTTCCAGGCAAAGAAGTATTCATACTCGGCAGCGGGGACGTCGGGCTTATTCTGGCAAGGAGGCTCAGTTTGGAAGGGGCACACGTCATCGCGGTGGCCGAAAGGAATTCCTATTCTTGCGGGCTAGAACGAAACAAAGCCCAGTGCCTAGACGACTTTAATATTCCATTACTGTTATCGACTACCGTCACACGGGTAATAGGCAAGGATAGGGTAGAGGAAGTCGAAACGGTCAAGGTCGACGGGTCAGGCCGGCCGGTCCCCGGGACCGCCAAAGCCTACAAGTGCGATTGTTTGATACTTTCGGTTGGATTAATTCCCAACTTCGCTTTGTTAAAAACACTCGGAGTTAAAGCCTCGCGTAGCAAAGGTCCGTCGGTCGATGATTCCCTGATGTCGGAAATCGACGGCATCTTCTGTGCCGGCAACGGACTCCACGTCCACGACCTCGCCGACATGGCCTATAGCGAGGGATGCTTCGCCGGCGGTAGGGCCGCGGAATACGCGGAGGGCGATTTCCGGAAGGGCGGAAGACTCGGAATCTCCGCGGGCGAGAACATCGCCTACTGCGTCCCTTCCTTCCTCGCCCCGGGGCAGATGGACACCCACAAGGTACTCTTCAGGGCCAAAAGGCCGATTTCCTCGGCAACCCTTGAAATAACCCAAGGTGGAAAAACGATAAAAAAGTTGTTTAAACAAAAATGTCTTCCGAGTGAAATGCAGGAAATAACAATTACCAATAAACTACTAGAAAACAACCTTGACGATTTGACGATTTCTCTTAGGGAGGGCCGCTGATGGAAAATAGGGAGTTCACTTGCATAATCTGTCCGCGGGGTTGCCGGCTCCTCGTGACGGGCGATGGCGAAGTCACCGGCAACTTCTGTCTTAGGGGCGAGAAATACGGCAAGGAGGAAATGCTTGATCCCAAAAGGACGCTTACAAGCTCTATCCTCGTCAAAGGCGGAAACTATCGCCTATGTCCGGTGAAGGTCATTCCGGCGATTAAAAAGGGCCTAATGGAAAGGGCAATGGAAGAAATCAAGAATTTGAAAATTACCGCTCCTATTAAATTACATCAAATAATCATAAAGGATATCGCCGGGAGCGGCTGCGACCTCGTAGCGACCGGCGAAGTGGATAGAATATGAACGACGAAAAGAAAATTCTCGTGGCCGGGGACATCCACGGCCGCGTAAACGCCTGTTTCTCTTTACTTGAAAAAATCAAAGAACAAAAGCCAGACGAGATTTGGCTGATGGGCGATCTGATGTATAACGGCCCAAGGAACGGGGTACCGGACGACTACGAGCCGATGGAAGTCGCGGACATGCTCTCGTCCATTGCCGTCCCGGTATTCGGCATCCGCGGCAACTGCGATTCCCGGGTGGACGAGATGCTCCTTCCCTTCGGGCTCGAAGACTACCGCGAGTTAGTGGAGTTCGGCAGGAAGTTCGCCCTCTACCACGGCGACCTCGGGGAGCCGAAGGACTACGACGTACTGGTCTACGGCCATACCCACCTTCCCGTCGCCGAGCAAAGGGGCGGCAAGTTCGTCCTCAATCCCGGTTCGGCCGGATTCCCCAAGGGCGGCTACCCGGCAAGCTACGCGGTCGTTTCTCCGAAAGGAATGGAGGTCCTCTCCCTCCTTGACGATTCGCCCATCAAAGCGGTTTCCTTCTAAAAAACTCAATTTGGGGAGCCAAGAAGCGGCCCATTATCTTATAATGGGTAGGAACAAAAACCCGTCCGCGCGGACGGTTCTTATATAAGAAAGACTTTGACTATGAACGACAAAATAAGAATAGTCGCCTTGGGCGGCCTCGACGAAGACGGCAAGAACTGCCTTTTGGTCGACGTCTCTGGCGAGGTTTACGTGGTGGGCTGCGGGCTGCGCTACCCCGACCGCACGATGCCCGGCATCGACTACGTCATCCCCAACTTCGATTACCTAAAGGAGAGGAAAGGCGACGTCAAGGCCTACTTCCTGCTGCAGGGCCACGAGGACGACATGGCGGCCATCGCCTACATCTACAAGGACGTACCGGCCCCCGTCTATTGTTCCAAAACCACGATGACGATGCTGAAGGCCTTTACCAAACAGGCCTCCTTGGATTCCGAGATGTACGATTTCCGGATCGTGGAGCCGACCTCCTCTTTCAAGGTCGGGGAGCGGAAGATACGTTTCTTCCATACCTCCCACAACATCGCCGATTCCTCGGGAATCGCGATTTCCACGAGCCTAGGCAACATCGTCGTTACCGGCGACTTCGTCGTCGAAAACAACGCCAAGCCCGGCTTTCTGCACGACATGGGCGCCATCGCCAAGCTGGCCGAGGAGAAGACGTTGGTTTTGCTTAGCGAATCGAAGTACGCCTCCAAGCCCGGCTACACCGCGCCCAACTACAAACTCGCCCCGCTCGTCGACCGCGACATCAAGGATGCCCCGGGCCGGGTGTTCGTGGCCATGTTCTCCAACAATTCCTACAACATGGCCGAAATTCTGGACATGGCCGTGGAAAGCAACAAGAAGGTCATATCTTACGACAAGGAAACCGCGGACGTGCTGGGGGCCCTTCATAGCTGCGGCCACCTGATCATCCCGAAGAACAACCAGGCGCCCCTGGACGACATAAGGCGCCTGCGCGACAACGAGGAAATCATACTGATGCTCGGAAGGGGGAGCAAACTCTATAGCAAGATCGCCCTTCTGGCCGGCGGCCAGAACGAGGACAAACGCGTCGTCCTCGGGGAAGGCGATACCTTCATCGTCGCCGCCCCAAGCAACGACAACACCGAACTCGAATTCACCGACGCCGTCGACGAACTGTACCGGACCGGCGCGAAGATCAAGAACCTGTCGAAGAAGCAGCTCCTCCGCATGCATGCTTCCGAAGAGGACCTCAAGATGATGCTCGGGCTTTTGAAGCCGGAGTACTACATACCGGTCAAAGGCTTCTTCAAGGACATGCTGACCAATGCCGAAAACGCCCTTTCGATGGGCATAAAGCTCAACCACCGCAACGTCTTCCTCATGGAAAACGGCCTCAGCGTCCTCTTCGACGAAAAAGGCGCCCGCATGATGGACGAGGGCATTGCCCACGGCGACATCATGATCGACGGCATCGGGGTGGGGGACGTCGGCGGCAACGTGCTGGACGACCGCCGGAAACTGAGCGAAGGCGTGGTCGTCCTCGGGCTTACCATCTCGCATTCCAAAAGACGCATCGTCGCCGGACCCGACGTCCAGATGCGGGGCTTCGTCTACGCCCGCGACGCGGAAGCCATCACCCGCGAGGTGAGCCGAATTTTCCTGACTACCGTCGAGGATAGCCTCGGCCAAAACGACTACAGGCTCGATACGCTCAAGCAAGACGTCTACGAACGCTGCGTCCGCGCCATCCGCCGTTCCACCGGCAAGGAGCCGATGGTCCTCCCACTCATCATAGAGGTAGCTTGATGCCCGGGATAAAGAAAAAGGAATATACCGGCAAGGACATCGTCCGCGTCTTGGGCGTGGCCCTTTGCCTTTTCTGTTTCCTCGTCCTTCTTTCGCCCTCGAGTCCCCTCTACGGGTTTTCCGTCGCCGTCTTCTATCTATTCGGCTTCACCGGGTTCTGGATATTGCTGCCGGCCTTGTTCGTGCTGGGCATTTCGCTCTTCCTTTTGGGCGGCGTGCCGGGCGGCCGGTCGTCCAAGCGGTTTTTCCTTTCCTTCCTTTTGGCCTATGCCGGCGTGGCCTTCATCGTCGGGCGCTACTGCCTGCCGTATGCCCCTTCGCTATCGGGCCTTTCCCTGTTCAACGGGGGAGACGCTACCCTCGGCATGGGCTACGTGCTCTCTGGCAACCAAAGCGACATCGCCACCATGCCCGAGTTCGGTGGCGGCATCCTCGTCTATCTATTGCTTTGCCTTTTCGAAGGGGCCGGCAGCTTCCTCGCGGGGCTATTGGGCGCCCTTTTGATCGCCTCCGCGGCGGCCGTGGCCCTCTGGCCGCTTATAAGGAAAGGCGTTTCGGCCGTCAGGGCCGGTGCCGCCGTGAATAGGGCCCGCCGCAAGGAGGAAAAGGAGAAACGGGCCGCCATCGCGAGCGCGGAAAAGGAACAGAAGGCCTACCGCGACATGTACGAGCGCTATCTGGCGGACGGGGAGAAAAAACCCGCGGCCGCCGAAGAAGAAAAGGAAGAGCGGCCGGTTTTGCTCCGCCGGGCTGAAGCCGAAGGGCCCATGCCCTCGCGCGTCGCCGAAACTCGCAGCCGGGTCGACAATCCCGCGATACCGCGGGAAGATTATTCCGTCCGGCCCAAGATACTTTCGCTTTCGGCCTCGGAACTGCGGGAATCCTCCATTTCCGAAGCCAAGATAAGTTTCCGCCACCGGGCGGCCGAAGGACCGGCTGCCCCCGTTAGTTTCCCCGCCGGCGAACCGGAAAGCCTTGCCGGCGGGAAAATTTCCCGGGCCCCGTCAGCCGCCCCCGCCCCCGCGGTTTCCGTCCCGGCCCCCGCCTCCGGGGAGCAAGCCCAGGAGCCAAAAGGGCGGTCCGCGCCCGCCATCACGGCCGGCGACTTCCTCGTGGAAAACCCGCAGCAGGACGCCGACGCGCCCTTGAATGAGGAAGACGGGAAGGTTTCCTTCCGGCCTTTCCTCGGGGAAACGGCGATCCGGGAAGAGCCAAAACCACTATCTCAAGAAGAACCGGCTCCCGCCACGCCGAAGGCGGGCGAGATAATCATGCCGGACTACGCCGCGGAAGAAGCCGATACGGCGGAAGAACCCGGGACGGCCGCTACCGCCATCGCCCCGGAACCCGCCCCCGTTTCGGTGCCCCGGGAGAACTATCCGCCCTACGTGGCCCCATCCCCGGAACTGCTAAAGGAGTACGGCCCCAACCTCAACGCCGAGAAAAACGAGGCGGACGCAAACGCCCGCATGGGCGTCATCAACCAGACCTTCGAGGACTTGAACGTCCCGGCCCGGGTCATCGGCTTCACGGTCGGGCCCTCGGTCACCCGCTACGACGTGCAGACCGAACGCGACGCCTCCGTCGCCGGCATCGGCCGCTACATGCAGGACGTGAGCATCCGCCTGGGCGGCATCCCGGCCCGTTTCGAACAGATAGTAAAGGGAAAGCCGACTTCCGGCCTCGAAATACCAAACGCGGTCACCGCCATCGTCCCCTTCAAGGAGATGTTCCTTTCCCTTCCCGACAACTCGGACGGGAGGAAGAACATGTACATACCTTTCGGGAAGTCCATTACCGGGGAATGCATGAGCAGCGATTTGAGCGATTTCCCCCACATGCTGGTCGCCGGCACCACCGGCTCCGGCAAGTCCATCTTCCTGCACGGGATGATCATGTCGCTCATCATGCGGAACACCCCCGACGACCTCAAGCTGCTGCTCATCGACCCCAAGCGCGTCGAAATGGGCAAATACAAGGATCTTCCGCACCTTCTTTGCCCCGTCGTCAAGGAACCGAGCCAAGCCAAGATCGCCCTCCAGAAGCTGACGGAGGAAATGGACAAGCGCTACGACTCGTTCGAAGAAGCCTGCGTGAGTAATATCCGCCAGTACAACGAGGATTACGTCCCCGACCACCCGGGAGCGAAGAAGATGCCCTTCATCGTGGTCGTGGTGGAGGAGTTCGCCGACCTCAAGATGACCTGCAAGGACATCGACGACGTCGTCATCCGGCTCACCGGCAAGGCCCGGGCCGCCGGAATCCACCTGATCATCGCCACCCAGCGCCCGAGCGTCGACATCGTGACCGGGCCGGTCAAGGCCAACCTCGGCGTCAAGGTCGCCCTCGCGGTTTCCAGTGCCATAAACTCCCGCGTCATCTTGGACGAAGACGGCGCGGAAACCCTGCTCGGCCACGGCGACATGCTCGTCGACTGCCCGATGATGGTGAGGAGTTCGCTCGTGCGCCTGCAGGGCTGCATGGTCGACAACAAGGAAATCAACGCCGTCTGCAACTTCATCCGTTCCGAGCGTCCGGCCGACTACGACCCGAACTTCCTCGACCTTGCCGACCACGAGGCCGAAGCCAAGGCCCAGGAAGAGCAGGCCAAATTGGACAGGAAGGACGTCAAGGCCATGAGCGACGAGGAACAGTACGAGCAGATCAAGGCCAACATCATGTGCCGCGACTACGCTTCCGTTTCCTATATCCAGAGGACCTTCGCCATCGGTTTCCCGAAGGCCGGGAGGATTTTCAACAGGCTCCAGGCCGAAGGAATAGTCGCAAGCGAAGGCGCTTCCCCCACCAACAACAAGGGCTGCCGGGTACTTGTCCACCCCGAGGGGAGCGGGACGGCCTGATGCGCCCCGGAATCGACCTCGTCTATCTTCCGAGGCTCCCAAAGGGCGAGACCTTCGCCCGCGGGGTTTTGACCGACGAAGAATACGGGCAGTACCTCGCTAGTCCGGACAAAGCCGAGTTCCTCGGCGGACACTATGCCGCCAAGGAGGCCTACATGAAGGCCACCGGCCGGGGGCTAGAGGCCGCCAGGTTCCGGGACCTCGAAATCCGTTACGAAAACGGCGGTGCCCCCTACCTGGTCCACGGCGATTGCCGTTATGATATCTCAATAAGCCACGACGGGGACTACGCCGTGGCCGTCGTTTTGGTTTAAGTATGAAAGATACCGTCATCTCCGCCAGGCTCATATCCTGGAGACACCTCCGACTCACCCTCTTCTACGATAGTCAGGTGGGCGAGATAAAACCGCTGCTGGTCTATGACGACAGCGGCCGCAAGGTACCGCTATCCTTGGTGAAGGGCAACTCCACGAGTTCCCTTTCGGTTTTCGAGTTCGCCCTGCCGGACGATTTCGAACTCGGCCATCCGGCCTTCCTCGAAATACCCAGCCTCGGCCGGGTCCCGGTGGACGTAAGCGAGGCGGCTTCCTTCGAAGGCTTCGACGAGCGGTTCTCCTATACCGGGGAACTAGGAGCCATCTACGGCAAGCAGGCGACGCGTTTTTGCCTTTTCGCCCCCTTGGCCTGTTCGGTCATCGTCATGATCGCCAAAAGGGGAGAAGAGCGCTACGAGCTCTTCCCGATGGACCGCATCGAAGGCGGGGCCTACGAAGCGGTGCTCAAAGGCGATTACGAAGGGGCCAGGTACACCTACCTGGTCAACAATTCCGGCGCGGTGGCCCGCTGCCTCGATCCCTACGGCTTTTCGAGTTCCGCGAACGGCCGCGAGTCCTACGTCGTCGACCTATGTAGGGCCAGAACCAAGAAAAAGCATGCCGGCCTGCCGGTCTTGCAGGGCTATACCGACGCGGTCATATACGAACTTTCGGTCCGCGACATGAGCATCCATCCCGGTTCCGGAATAAAGCACAAAGGCAAGTTCCTGGGGCTTGCCGAGCCCAGCACGAAGACCAAGAAGGGGCTGCCTAGCGGCCTCGACTACATCAAATCGCTGGGGGTCACCCACGTGCAGATACTCCCGATGTACGATTTCGCGACCGTCGACGAACTCCATCCGGAAAAGTCCTACAACTGGGGCTACGACCCGGCCCAGTACTTCGTCCCGGAAGGCAGCTACGCCACCGACCCCGACGATCCCTACTGCCGGCTAAGGGAATGCCAGCAGATGGTCGATTCCTTCCACGAGGAAGGGATAAGGGTGGTAATGGACGTCGTCTACAACCACGTCTATTCCTGGGAATCGAGCAACTTCGAGAAAGTGGTTCCCGGCTATTACTTCCGGCACCGCCGCAACGGCCGCATGGCCTCGACCTCCGGCTGCGGCGACGATCTGGCGAGCGAACGGCCGATGGTCAGGCGCCTCATAGTCGATAGCGCCATGCACTGGATCGACTTCTACGACGTGGACGGCTTCCGTTTCGACCTGATGGGCATCATCGACTGCGAAACGCTCAACCGGATCAGGGCCTTAGCCCTCTCCCGCAAAAAGGACTTCATGGTCTACGGCGAGGGCTGGAACATGGGCGGGGAGGTGGACTTCCCGCTCGGCCACATGGGCAACTGCCGGCTCATCCCGGGCTACGCCCACTTCAACGACCGCTTCCGGGAAGCCGCCAAAGGCGTCCTTTTCGGTGACGAAAGCAAGAA
Source organism: uncultured bacterium (assembly GCA_949295325.1). Classification (GTDB taxonomy): domain Bacteria; phylum Bacillota_I; class Bacilli_A; order RFN20; family CAG-826; genus UBA4951. Next base: position 363,782 of record CASFKG010000002.1, on the reverse strand, counting down.
GCCGCTGCTCATGCACTGCATCGCCGGCTCCTGCGCGGAATTCAACGCGGTCCCCCTTTTCCCGAGCGCCGACTACAGCGTCAACTACGTCGAGTGCCACGACAACGGCACCCTTTACGACTACATAAGGCGGCTGCGTCCCTCGCTCGGCGAGGAAGCGGCCCTCAAGGCCTGCGCGCTGGGACTGGCCCTGGTCCTGTTCAGCTACGGCATCCCCTTCATCCACGCCGGGCAGGAAATAGGCGGTAGCAAGAAGGGAGTGGAGAATTCCTACAATTCCCCCGACGAGATCAACCGCTTCGACTACGATTTGCTCGATGCCCGCGAATGGATGTACCGCTTCGCGGCAAGGGCCATAGCCCTCAGGAAGAAGAAACGCTTCTTCCACCATTACGATGCCCGCTGCATATACAATCTGGTGGACATACAGGACCGCTCCGGCGCCATCTACCTGACCGACAACGACCAAAATGCCGTTGCCCCGGACGCCAAGCTCGAGATGTACTTCAACGTCGAGCCGATAGACGTCCACGTAAACATCGGACAGGGCGCGGTCCTGCTGCTCGATTCGACCGGCGAGGGGGAAAGGCCCCTCGGGGAAGGGAAGGCCACGGTCCCGGCCCTCTCGCCCTATCTGATCGCCTACTAGGGACCATGAACGCCCTTTCATAGAAAACAGCTGACAGGAGGTGAATTTTATGATCAGCTCAGTTTTCCTTTCGGGCCGCCTCGGCCCGGTCGTGGGGGAAAAGACGCGCTACGTCGAAGTCGACAGGGTCATTCCCGGCCCCAGCGGCCGCTACGAGACCGACCGCTTTCCCGTGCGCACCATGCTTAGCCGCGACGGCGTTTTCATGAAGGCCGCCGAAGGCACCCACATCACCCTGAAGGGGAGGCTCGAGATGGATCCGGAACTAGGGCTCGTCATCGTCAACGAAGTAGACGAGTTCGTGTCCGCCAAGTCCTCTCGCTAGCCTTGGCCCCGGGCCCCGTTGCTGTTAAGATTAGCCGATGTTCAAATACCTTCGCTATGCATTCCTCCTCGGACCCCGCCTGCTTTTCGACTGGGTCTTCTACCTCGTGCGCTACGGCCGCCATCCGGAAAGGTATCCGCTCGCGGTCCGCTACGCCAGGGTAAGGAGCCTCGTGCTCAAGGTACTCGGCGCCATGCGGCTCGACATACGGCAACGGGGCTACGCCGGCTACCTCGGAAGGAAGGGGAGCAGGCTATACGTCTGCAACCACCTTTCCGACCTCGATCCCCTCGTGCTCATCGCCCTTAGCCCCGAACCGATTTCCTTCGTCGCCAAGAAGGAAACCGAGAAGTACCCGGTCATCGGGTCGGCCCTCAGGGCCATCGACGGCTTTTTCATGGACCGGAGCGACCTCATGCAGTCGGCCAAGGTGCTCCGCGAGGTGGCCAAAAGGCTCAGGGAAGGCAAGGGCCCTAGCTACTGCATCTTCCCGGAAGGGACGAGGAACCGGGATCCCGAAAAGGACCTCCTCGAGTTCCATCCCGGCTCCTACAAGGCCTCGGCCTGGTCGGGGATGCCTTACGAGGAAGTGGCGCTCTACGGGACCTTCCGCGTGCTCCACACCCGGCCCGACGACCGGCGCCAGCCCGTTTTCATCACCTACCTGGGACTGCACCGGCCCGATGCCGACACGGTCAAGGAAAGCGTAGAAAGCCGCGGACGGATAAACGCCGAGGTGAAGGACCTGCGGGAACTCGACCGGGCCTATTACGCGCAAGGCCGGCAAAGGAAAAGCCTCAGGGGGCTCCCGAGGCCGTACATCCATTCCTGATCGGGTCAGAAGAGTTCGATGTTCTTCCTTAGGCCCTTGGGGTAGTGGTTTTTCGCCACGGTCCCGGTTACCTTGACGAAGCCGAGGTTCATCCTGTCGTAGGAAACGATGTAGAAGCCGTCGGCGAGGTCCATCGGGAAGGTTTCGCCCCTGATGTAGGCCTTCATGTGTTCCTCGGAAATGGGTATCGAGTAGGAATCGTCGAGGAAATGGCAGAGATGGTGGTCGGGGATGAAGATGCGGTTCGGCCTTATCTCGAAGAGCTTCACCCCGTAGCGGAGTATGTTCAGGTGGGTGGTGTCGAAATGCTGGTAAAGCGAGTAGAACTTGTCGCGCATCTTCTCGTTGCTGCGGCCCTTGAGGCCGTACTGTTCGATCAGGTCGGCGTACTCGCTAGAATCCACCACCTTCCTTTGGGTCTTCGGGCTGCTGCCCGGCTTTTTTATCAGGCAGATGAACTGTCCTTCCCCAAAGGGGAACAGGCTGGGGTAGAGGGTTACCGCCTGCGGCAGCCTGGGGTTGCGGTAGAAGTATGCGCTTTGGGGGAGGTCCACCGCTTCGGCCTCCGGATGCATGGAAAGGAAGGCCAAAACGGTTCCCTCGTTCTCCTCTTCCGAGAAGGAGCAGGTGCTATAGGAGATGGTTCCCCCCTTCTTGAGCATGGAATAGGCGAGGTTGAGTATCTCGAGCTGCCGGCGGTGGCAGCTTTTGACCTTTTCGGGTTTCCAGTCGCCGAGGCTTTTCTCGTCCTTGCGGAACATGGCCGACCCCGAGCAGGGGGCGTCGACGATTATCTTGTCGAAGGTCTCGAGGAAATAGACGAAGGAAAACACGAAGTCGTTGGAAGCGCAGACGATGTTGCCGCGCCCCATCCTCTCGACGTTCTGGCTCATGGCCTTGGCCCGCGGGTAGGAGATGTCGTTGGCGACCACAGAGCCTTTGTCGTGCATGTAGAGGCTTGCCCCGATGGACTTGCCGCCGGGCGCGGCGCACATGTCGAGGACGACGTCTTCTTCTTCCGGCTTTAGGAAATAGTTGACCGCCATCATCGCGGCCCCGTCCTCGATCGAGATGGCCCCGTTTTCGTAATAGATGGAACGGCCGAAGGGGTATTGGTCCTTGTCGTAGAGATAGGCGTGTTCGACGAATGGGTGTTTCCTTACGCCGGGGTAGCGTCTTTTGAATTCCTCGTCGGTTATCTTCGAGGTATTGAGAAGAAGGGCATGGGTGGGCTTTCCCTCCATGGCTTCGAGCAGCCTGGCTTTTTCCTCCCCGGAGAGGGATTCCGGGAGGGTGGAAACGAATTCTTCTTTCATCCGTTGAGATTATACACGCACCCGCGCCCCTGAGATAGGAGTCGGACCTCTACCCCTGAGGGCAAAGCGAGGGGATAATATGCACGTATGCGAATGGTTGACATAATCGAGCGCAAGCGGGACGGCTATGCGCTAAGCGAAGAGGAAATAGGCTTCTTCGTCAAGGGCTACACGGACGGGGAAATACCCGACTACCAGGCTTCCGCCTTCCTGATGGCCGTCGTCTGGCGCGGCATGGACGAAAAGGAAACGGCCATCCTTACCGACTGCATGATGCATTCGGGGGAAACCGTCGATCTGAGCAGGATTTCCGGGATCAAGGTCGACAAGCATTCGACCGGCGGGGTGGGGGACAAGACTTCCTTGGTGCTAGGACCCCTCGTGGCGGCCTGCGGCGGGAAGCTCGCCAAGATGAGCGGCCGGGGCCTCGGCCATACCGGCGGGACCCTCGACAAGATGGAGTCCATTCCCGGCTGCCGCGTCAACCTGACGGAAGGGGAATTCATCGAACAGGTCAACCGCATCGGCATGGCCATAATCGGCCAGACCGCCGAAATCGATCCCGCGGACAAGAAACTCTACGCCCTGCGCGACGTGACCGCGACCGTCGAATCGATACCCCTCATCGCCTCTTCCATCATGTCGAAGAAGCTTGCTTCCGGAAGCGACGCGATATTGCTGGACGTCAAATACGGCTCCGGGGCCTTCATGAAAAACGTGTCCGAGGCCAAGAAGCTTGCCGAAGCGATGGTTTCGATCGGAAAGCACCTGGGAAGGGACACCCGCGCCCTCATCACCTCGATGGAAGAGCCTCTAGGCATGGCGGTCGGAAACATATTGGAGGTCAAGGAAGCCGTCGAAACCCTCGAAGGCAACGGACCCAGGGACCTCGTGGAACTGGTCACCAAGGCCGGGGGAGTGATGCTTGAACAAAGCCGCATCGTTTCCTCTATCGGGGAGGGCGAAGCAAGGATAGCCAAGGCCATTTCGGACGGCTCCGGGTACGCGAAGCTCAAGGAATTCGTCGCCGCCCAAGGGGGAGACGTTTCCTATCTCGACGATCTAGGCAAGTTCCGGACCGCGCCCTACGCCCACGAAGTCCGGGCGGAAACCCCGGGCTACATCACCCGCATCGACTGCCTCGGCATCGGGCTAAGCGCGATGAAACTCGGGGCCGGCCGGGCGGAACTCGGCGACGAGATCGACCCGACCGCCGGGATAGTGCTGAACAAGAAAGTCGGGGACTACGTGGAGGAAGGGACGTTGCTAGCCACCGCCTATACCTCCAAGGAAGGAATGGAAGGCATATACTCGGACGTCCTCGGCTGCTTCGTCATCTCGCGGAAGAAGAGGGTGGCACCCGCGCTCATACGCGACTACATCGCAGGATGAAAATAGTGCTCCAGCGGGTCCTTTCGGCCCGTGTCGACATAGGCGGCGAAAGGCATTCCGAAATAGGCCGCGGGTATCTCCTGCTACTCGGCTTCGAGAAGGGCGACGACCCAACGTGGACGGACAAGGCCGCGGAGAAAATCGCCAAGCTCAGGGTCTTCGCCGACCAAAACGGGAAGACCAACCTTTCGCTTAAAGACGTCGGCGGGGAAATACTCTCGGTCAGCCAGTTCACGCTGGCCGCCGATCTAAGCGGGGGCAATAGGCCCGGCTTCTCCAATGCCATGGAGCCCGGAAAGGCCAAGGCGGAATATCTTCGCTTCAATGGTCTCCTCCGAGGCTACGGCTATGAGGTAAAGGAAGGCGTTTTCGGCGCCGACATGGAAGTCGGCCTCGTAAACGACGGCCCATTTACGGTATTAATCGACGGGAAATCGCTATGAACAAGAGGGTTTTGCTGGGTTTTTCCGGCGGGGTCGACTCCGCCGTCGCAGGGTACCTGCTGAAAAAGGAGGGCTACGACGTCACCGGCTGCTTCATGCGCAACTGGGACGCGCTTGCCAACAACGACTACTTGGGGAATCCCACCATCAACGACGGCCAATGCCCCCAGGAGGCCGACTACGAAGATGCCAAGAAGGCGGCCGCGGTCCTCGGGATACCCCTTTTGAGGGTGGATTTCGTCAAGGAATACTGGGACAGGGTCTTTTCCTATTTCCTAAGCGAATATTCCCGGGGAAGGACCCCCAATCCCGACGTCTACTGCAACAAGTACATCAAGTTCGATTCATTCTTGGACTACGCAAGGGAACACGGGTTCGGCACGATCGCCATGGGGCACTACGCGAAGAAGCGGGAGTACCGGGGAACCGAGTACGTCTATAAGGCCAAGGACAGGAACAAGGACCAGAGCTATTTCCTCAGCCAGCTCAACGAGGAACAGATATCTAGCTGCCTGTTCCCGCTCGGGGATATCGAAAAGCCGGAAGTAAGGAAATTGGCCCACGAACTCGGACTTTCTTCCGTGATGGACAAGAAGGATTCCACGGGCGTCTGCTTCATCGGGGAGAGGAACTTCCGCGAGTTCCTGCAGAACTATTTCCCGAGCAGGAAGGGCGACATTTTGGAACTGGGGACCAACAGGAAACTGGGCGAGCACATCGGTACCCTCTACTACACGATCGGCCAAAGGCACGGCCTGGGGATAGGCGGCGTCAAAGGCGAAGGCCAGGCTCCCTGGTTCATCGCCAGGAAGGACACGAAAAACAACGTCCTCTACGTCTCCAACGGGGACGAAGAGGAACTCCTCTACCCGGACGAGGTAAGGGGCGATACCCTTAATATCGTCGGGCCGTTGCCGGAAGAAGGGGAGGAAGTCGGGGTCAAGTTCCGTTACAGGGCTCCCGACTGCCGCTGCCGGATTTACGTAGAAGGGGACGGTGTCCGCTTCGAACTTTTGGAGAGGGCCAAGGCCGTCACCCCCGGCCAGTTCGCCGTGATCTATAAGGGCGACAGAATGCTGGGAAGCGCCATAGTTTCCTCGACTTATCTAAGGGGGAAACGCACCGACATCTGATATGCAAAGCCTTTAGGCTTTTTGTATAATCATGCCATGAGGAAAAACGCTTTGCCCTTGATATTAGGCTCGGTTACCACCCTCGTTTTCGGGGCTTCCGCGGCAACTTTTTCCACATCGCTTTCCTCGACGCAGGAACAGGTAGTCTGCGCCGACATCACCTTCGGGACCAGCAAGTACACGAGTAACTCTCCGGCCGAGGAGGGGGACGCGACCGCCTACGGGGTCAATGTACGCGACATTTCCGGCCAAAGGGCCTTCGCGGCCAACGGCAGCGCGGTAAGGCTCGGGACCGTCGATGGAGGAGGAAGCCTCACGATCGCCTTTTCGGGGAAGGTCAAGATCCTGCGGGCCAAGGTCTACGCCTATAGATATAACGAAGACGATTCCGCTTCGCTGGCGTTCGAAGCCGGCGATGCCCTTTTCGGCGAAAGGCAATTGGGAATGCTGCAGGTTTCCGAACCAGACATTAGCGACGATACCCATTCGACCCCGCTTTCCTTTCTCTCGCCGACCGGCGAAGGGATAAGCGCCGATTCGATAACCCTCACCTCGAGCGATAGGCTCAATGTCTGCAAAATCGTCCTGGCTTTGGTCGAAGAACCCGGAACCCCGGACTCCACTTCGAGCTATTACGGGGACGCCGACGGCGTGAGCGATATCGAGATAAAGATACTGGAACTAGGTACCTATAGGGCCGGGGACTGCATATACGTGAGGGCCGGCGGTAACGACATCGTCATCGACGGGGGAGCCCATAGTTCGAGTGCTTCCACGGTCATACCCCGGCTTCGGGAACTGATACCCGACGGCACCATCGAGTACGCCGTGGTGACCCACGCCCACGAGGACCACATCGCCCTCTTCGCCATGAGCGAGGGGAGCATCCTCGATACCTTCCAAGTAAAGACCCTGATCGATTTCGCGGGCAGCGATTCCACTTCGCTGCAGTACGCGCGTTACGAAAACGAGAAACGGGAACTGGCCGGCGAATCCTATACGGTCGCGGAGTGCCTCGAGGCCGGGACCACCGGCACCGCGGGACCAAACAAGGTCTATACGCTCGGCGAAAACCTGACGATGGAACTGCTCGAAAGCGACTATTACCTCGACGCCCCGAGCGAAAACGACTACTCGGTGTCGCTTTTGTTCAGGCAAGGCAACAACAAGTACCTCTTCATGGGCGACAGCGAGGAAATAGTGGAGGAATCCGTCGTGGCCAACAACGACATCGGCCACTGCGTCTTCTACAAGGCCAACCACCACGGCTCCTCGACTTCGTCGAGCGAAGCCCTGATGGCGGAAATAACCCCGACCTACATCGCCGTGCCCTGCAACGCCGGCTGCACCCAGTACACTGATGCCTATCAGAACACCTTCCCGACCCAGCAGTCCATAGACCGCTGGGCACCCTATACCGACAAGATCATGGCTCTAGGTTACGACATAAACGACGGCAGCCTCGACTACGAATCCCTTAACGGGGAGATTACCGTCTTTAGCGCCGGCGGGAACGAAGAAGACGTTTCCATGCACGGCAGCGTTTCCGATACCTACCTTCCCTATAGCGACTGGTTCTCGATGACCGACGGCTACGGGGACGGACGCCCCAACAGGACCTGGCCCGAAGACGGAGTGAGGAGCGATGCCTAGTAGAAGGCCTATCTTCCTATTTGGCGCTTTCCTTTCGCTTTTGCTATCCGGCTGCGGGGCGCCTTCGAGGAATTCCTCGGTCTATTATCCTCCTAGCGCCCCGGACCCGATCCCGAGTTCTTCGGATACCTCAGGCGGGGAAGAGCCGCGCGTCTTTCCGGAACTTCCCTTTTCCGCCTGCCCCGAGGGTTCGGTTCTCGAAATCGTGGCCCTCGAAACCTATTACCAGTACGGGGACGCGGTGTTCGTTTCCTACAAGGAAAGCGAAAGCGCGCCGTCCTCCTTCGACATACTCATCGACGGGGGCAACATGGGCTACGGCGGCTACGAGGGGACCGCGCGGGCCCTAGGGGAATTCCTGTCTCAAAACGTCGAAGACGGGGTGCTCGACCTTCTCGTCTTGAGCCACGAACACGGCGACCATTACGGGGGTTTCGAAAACGGAACCCTGCAGAACTCGGGGATAAATTCGGTTTCCCTAATCGTCGATAACGGGGTATCGGGCTACGGCTACAGCTATTCCCTTGTCTGGGAAGAAGGGGTCCGCGACTATTGGACAAAGAGGGGAAGCGAGTACCATCCGGTCACCGAACTATTGGAAACCGCCCCCTGCGTGAAGATGGGCGAAGGGGCCTACGTCGGCTTTTTGGATACCGGCTATTACCCCGCGGTCGGCAGTTCCGGAAACGAGGAGAACCCCAATCTCGATAGCATCGCCATGTTCGTCAGGGCCGGCGATACGGCTTTCTACACCGCGGGCGATTTGGCCGACGCGGAAGCGGAAGCCTCGGTCATGGAACTCAATTCCCTGGAAGATAGGTCTGCCTGGTTTTTGAAAGGGGCGGAGACCACGGTCTACAAGGCCAGCCACCACGGTTCGAGGACCTACGGGGGCAACTCCGCGGAGTTTCTGGCCTGGATTAAGCCGGACTACGGATTTGCCAGTTCGGCGATAACCCCGGAAAACCAGGAGGGAAGCCGCTACTACACCCAGCATCCCTACGACCAGGCGATGGACCGGATCGCCGCCCGCATCGCCGCCGAAAACAATCTGCCCGTAAGCGGGGGCCGCAAGCGCGTCTATTTCAACGGCACGGCCGGGAATTTCCATTTCCGGTTCGCCAAAGGGGAAGAAGAACCCCTTCTTTACGGGGAAGGCCGCAGGGCCTGCGATTATTACGACATGGACGGGAATCCCGTCGATCCATCGGAGGAAAAGGACCTTTGCTACTACGATACCGCTTTCTATAAGAAAGCCCACCTCTAACTAAACCCTTTAACTAAATCCAATCCCTAGTATAATCCGCCTTGGAAGAAAAGCCCTTTATAGAGAAGGCCGCGGGGTGGAAAGGCCTAGGGGCGTGCCGCTTCCCTTGCTATGCGGTCAATAGCCGCCGTCCCGCGCGTTAAGCGGATAAACGAGGGCATTCCCGAAAGGGGAATGAAGAAGGATGGTACCGCGGCGGAAGCCGTTCCTTCAAGCAAGAGGAGCAATGTACATGAAACCGCTAAGCGGACACGAAATAAGAAGGCGCTGGGTCAAATTCTTCGAAGGCAAGGGACATCTTTTCGTCCCCGGGGTGCCTCTGGTACCCAAAGGCGACAAGTCGCTTCTTTTCGTCAATGCCGGGGTCACCGGACTGAAGAAATACTTCGACGGGACCGAGGTACCGCCGTGCCGGAGGCTCGTCAACGTCCAGAAGTCCATCCGGACCAACGACATCGAGAACGTCGGGCATACCGCAAGGCACCACACCTTCTTCGAAATGCTCGGGAACTTCTCGATCGGCGACTATTTCCGCAAGGAGGTCATCGCCTGGGCCAGCGAAATACTGACCGACGGGGACAAGGGCTTCGGACTTCCGATCGAAAGGCTCTACGTCACCTACAATCCCTCCGACACCGAATCCTTCGAACTTTGGCAGCGGCACGGCATCGCCAAGGACCATCTCATTCCGCTTCAGAGCAACTACTGGGAAATCGGTTCCGGCCCCTGCGGCCCCAACACCGAGGTCTTCTTCGATAGGGGACCCGAATACGACCCCGAGGGACTGGGGGTGAAACTCCTCCGGGACGACATCGAAAACGACCGCTACATCGAACTCTGGGGCATCGTCTTCAGCCAGTTCAACGCCGTCCCGGGCGTTCCCAGGAGCCAGTACAAGGAACTTCCGAGCAAGAACATCGATACCGGCGCCGGCCTAGAAAGGATCGCCTGCATACTGCAGAACACGCCGACCAATTTCGAAACCGATCTGTTCACCCCGATCATCGAGGAGTCGGAGCGCGTTTCCGGCATCCCCTACAAGGGCCACGAACTGTCCTTCCGCGTCATCGCCGACCACGCCCGCTGCCTGACCTTCGCCCTGAACGACGGGGCGAGGTTCTCGAACGAGGGCCGGGGCTACGTCCTCCGCCGCATCATCCGCCGCGCCATGCGCTACGCCAGGCAAATCGGCATAGACAAGCCCTTCATCCATACGCTCGTCGACATCGTTAGCAAGAGCTACAGCGACTTCTATCCGGAACTTTTGCAGAGCGCCAAGCAGGACGCCGAACTCATCATGGCGGAAGAGGAGAAGTTCCTCCATACCCTTTCAAGCGGCGAGGAAATGCTCTCCAAATTGCTGGAAGCCTCCGATAGATTAGACGGCGAAACCATCTTCAAGCTCTACGATACCTACGGCTTCCCGAGCGACCTGACCGTGGAAATCGCCCGCGAAAAGGGCGCGACCTGCGACCTCGACGGCTTTAGCGCCCTGCTCGAGGAAGCCAGGGAAAAATCCCGGGGCGCCCGCGTTTCGACTTCCGGCTTCTCGAGCCAGTCGGCCGACCTACTGGCCTATAAGGGCGAAAGCGAGTTCCTCTATGATTCGGATGCCTGCGTTTCCGAGGTGGCCGCCTTGTTCAAGGACGGACATGCGGTCGAGCAAATCGAGGACGAAGGCGAAGTCGCCTTCCTTTCCACCCCGTTCTATGCGGAAATGGGCGGACAGATCGGCGACACCGGCCATATCGAAGGCGAGGATTTCGCCGCGGACGTCATAGATACCGTCGCCGCCCCGCACGGCCAGCACCTCCACCGCGTCAAGGTGACGAGGGGAGTAATCAAAGCCGGCAATAAAGCCGAGCTCAAAATCGATGCCTTCAGAAGAAGGCTCATCGAGCGCAACCACAGCGTTACCCATTTGCTCCACGCCGCCCTGAGCAGGAGGCTCGGGCACGTAAGCCAGGAGGGGAGCTACGTCGGGCCGGACTACCTCCGCTTCGACTACGCCGCCCCGCGCAAGCCGACGGCGGAAGACATCGCCGAGGTCGAAAGGGAGGTCAATTCCGTCATCGAAAACGGGTTAAGGGAAGAAACGCGCATCATGGACCTCGGTAGCGCCCTGAAGTGCGGCGCGGAAGCCGAATTCAGCGAGAAGTACGCGAACAGCGTCCGCGTGGTCTTCTTCGGCGACTATTCCAAGGAGCTCTGCGGCGGCACCCACGTGAAGGACGCTTCCGAAATCGGCCTCTTCGTCATAACCGGCGACGAAGCCGTTTCAAGCGGCGTCCGCCGCGTCACCGCCCGGACCTCCAAGGGTGCCTACGCCTACCTCAAGGAAAAGGCGGCCTACCTCGAAAAGGCCGACCGGCGGCTAGATTCGACCGACGAGAACCTCGAAGGGAAGATCGAGGGGCTGCTCGAGAAGAACCGGGAACTCGAAAAGCGGATTTCCTCCTACCGGGAGTCCAAGTCCGCGAACCTGGCCAAGGAACTCTCGGGCAAAGCCGAGACCGTCGGCGGGGTTTCCTTCCTCTATGCCCGACTCGAGGGACGCGACATGAAGGGACTAGACGAAGTCGGCGACGCCCTGAAGGCCCTCTTGCCCGATAGCCTCATACTGCTTTCGGGCGGGGAGTCCGGGAAGTTCCCGATCGTCCTTTCGAGCAACGGCCTGGCCCTAACGAAATGCAAGGCCGGGGACGGACTTAGGGAAATAATGCCCCTGCTTTCCGGCCGCGGCGGGGGACGCCCGAACCACGCCGGCGGAGTCGCCGGCGACATTTCCGGGATCGAGAAGGCCATATCGCTTCTCAAGGGGAAACTCTGATGGAGAAAGTCCTCGGGCTCGACCTCGGGACCAGGACCCTCGGCATCGCCGTGAGCGATGCTTTGGGTATTCCCCACGGCCGCGAGAACTTCCGCTTCCCGGAAGGGGCCTACCGGCGTGCCGTCGCGCGGGTCAAGGAACTGCTCGAAGGCGAAGGCATCCGCAAGGTGGCCCTCGGCTACCCCCTGAACATGGACGGCAGCAAGGGCGAAAGGGCCCTGAGTTCGGAGCGGTTCAGGGAGGAACTGCTCTCCGAAATACCCGGCATCGAGGTCGAACTCGTGGACGAAAGGCTCACCACGGTCCTTGCCGCCAAACGGCTGCTCGAAGCCGACCTGAGCCGCCGCAAGAGGCACATGGTCATCGACCAGCAGGCCGCCGTGGCGATACTCGAGAGCTATCTCAGGAAAAAGGAGAACGGACTATGATGGAAATAAGCGACAACACCATGGTCATCACCCGCGACGACGGGCAGACCGACACCTACAAAATACTCTTCTATTACCATAACGAGGAAAGGATGAAGGACTACTACTTCCTTTATCAGGACGTGGATCCCGATTCGCTCATCGTCATGTGCAGCGGCGACGGGCAGAGCCTGAGCGAGGTAAGCGAAGAGGAGTTCGCCGAATGCCAGGAAGTCCTGGATGCCTACGAGGAAGAAGGACTAGGGAAAAGCGATTGAGGAAATCCCTTGAAACCTATATGATAATCCGGCTTGAAAGAGGAACAAAATGCCAATAGTACACAAACACCCAGTAACCTTGGAAGGCCTCAAAACCGTCCAGGAGGAATACCGCGACCTAATAGACGTGCAGCGTCCGAAGAACGTCGAGGACCTGCAGGCCGCCCGCGCGCAGGGCGACCTTAGCGAAAACGCCGACTACGACGCGGCGCGGACCCGCCAGGCCCAGATCGAGGCGAGGATCGCCGAACTCGAGGACATCATCAACAACCACGTCATCATCGAGGTGGATTCCTCGAAGATCGGGAAGAAGATCTTCATCGGGAACATCGTCACCTACCACGAAATCAAGACCGACGAGGTCATGACCGTGAAAATCGTCGGCAGCATCGAAGCCGACCCCCTCGCGGAGCCGATTCCGAAGATCTCCAACGAATGCTCGCTCGGGAAGGCTCTCATCGACCACACGATCGGGGACCGCGTGACCGTCGAAACCGACGAACCCTACGAGATAATGATCGACAACTTCCAAGTCGAGAAATAACGTATCCGAAAGCCGGGAAACCGGCTTTTTCACTGCATATATGGTTAGTAAAAACTAACTGCGTATGGTAGCATTCGCCCGTGAAGAAGATCGAGATGGAAATAAGGGGAATGCGCTGCGGCATGTGCGAAGCCCATGTAAACGACGTCCTTAGGAAGGTCAAGGGCGTCAAAAAGGCCTCCAGCCGCCATTCGAAGAACCTGGCAACCGTTGTCTGCGAAAACTATACCGATATCGAAGAGCTTAGGAAAGCCGTGGCCGGGGAAGGCTACGAGGTCGGAGACATCGAAGTTTCCGACTACGCAAGAAGGGGCATTTTGGGGAGGCTCTTGGGAAAATGACGCCCGTCCTCTACGTCGTCCTCGGCTTTGCCGCCATATTCCTGGGTTCGAGCCTCGGCTCGGCCTCCGTCCTCCTTTTCAAAAAGCCGGTGCCGGAGAAATGGAATACCCTGTTTTTGGGCTTCGCCGGCGGCGTCATGGTGGCCGCCTCCGTCTTTTCGCTTCTATTGCCCGCGCTCGAGGCCTCCGCCGGCCTCGGCGGGTTTTCCTTTTTGCCCGCCCTCGTCGGCTTCCTCTTCGGCGGGATACTGCTATTCGCCGTCGATAAGCTCGTCCCCCATATCCATTCCGGGACCGGGGAGGAGGAAGGGCCGAAGGCCCGGGGGCTTTCCAAGCCCGCGAAGCTCTTCCTCGCCGTCACCATCCACAACATCCCGGAAGGGCTGGCGGTCGGGGTAAGCTTCGGCCTGGCCTTTTCGGGCACTTCCCCTCAAGCGGCCGCGCTGCTTTCCGCCCTTGGGCTCGCCATCGGGGTGGCCGTGCAGAATTTCCCCGAGGGGGCCGCGGTTTCCCTGCCTTTGCGGGAAGCCACCGGCAGCCGTCCCAAGGCCTTTCTGCTCGGCGTGGCCAGCGGGGCCGTGGAACCCCTTGCCGCCATCGTCGCCTTTTTCCTTTCGAGTGCCGTCACCGCGCTGCAGCCGTATCTGCTTTCCTTCGCGGCCGGGGCCATGGTCTACGTGGTCGCGGAGGACCTCATACCCGATAGCCACATGGAGGAACACCCGCATCTGGGTACCTGGGGGGTGATGATCGGCTTTGCCGTCATGATGGTTCTCGACGTTTCCCTCGGCTAGCTTGGGACCCCGCCCCCTTTTCCCTCCTATTCATGGGTGAGGGAGGGTAACCATGTTCAAAATCATCATAATCGCCATAATCGCCACCGTGGTCGTAATCGGTGGTCTTTCGCTGATCGATACGGGAGGCGTGGCCGGGACCAGCCTCGTCGGTAACTCGCAGTCCGAGCCAGACGGCGCGCTTACCGTTACCGTCTCCGGAGAAGTCGTCCGTCCGGGGACCTATTTGGTCAAGCAGGACGCGACGCTGAACGACCTCGTCTCCGCCGCAAGCGGGGTCACCGGGAATGCCGACGCGAGGTGCTATAACCTCGACTATGCCCTGAGCGACGGGGGAAGTTTCTACATCGCCCCCATCTACGACAACAGCGACGTCTGCGCGGTCACGCCGATAAAGAAGGTCAATATAAACGCCGCCGACAAAAACGCCCTGATGGAAATCAGCAGCATCGGCACCGTCATCGCCAGCGCGATCATAAGCTATCGGGAAACCTCCACCTTCCGGGCACTAGAGGAAATCAAGAACGTCGACGGCATCGGCCCGGCGACCTTCGAGAAGGTCAAAGACTACATAACGCTCAGGGATTGAAGAAAAGCCTTTTCCCCGCGGCCATCGCCGGTTTCGTCCTGGGTTTTTGGGCATGCTACCTTAGCCTCGCTACGCTTATCGGCTATCTATCCGCCTTTTCGCTCTGCCTTTTCCTATCGCTTAGGAAAAGGGAAGGGAAGGCGTTCTTCGCCGCCTTCGCAATCGGACTACTGCTTTGCTTGTTCCCCTTGCTTCTCTACGACCGGGGCGAAACCGGGTATTTCGGGGTGGTCGTCTATAGCCGGGACAACTATTTCCTTATAAGGGGGCTAAGCGGGAAGAGGTACGTCTATAGCCCGGGCCATCCTTACGAACTGGGCGACCTCCTTTACGTAAGCGGCTACGCCGCGCCTTTCGAGATGGCCCATTACGAGGGCCGTTTCGATTTCGGGGAATACCTAAGGCTAAGCGGGGTGATGGGGGAACTAAGCCCTAGCGGAATAAAGGAAATACTCCTATTGCCCATAAGGCTAAAGGGGGCAAGGAGGGACTTCCTTTCGCCCTATGGGGAGGATTCGAGGGCCCTGCTCGATTCGCTTCTTTTCGGCATCAAGGACTACGATAACGGCCTTATAGCATCAGGCGAGAGGATGGGTGCCCTTTATTTTCTTTCATCTTCCGGTTTCTACTATTCGCTTTTCCTTAGATGCGTGGAGAAACTATTTTCTCTGAAGTTCGAGAAGCGGAAGTGTTCCCTTATCGCCTTGCTCGCCGGAACCCTCTATCTGCCCTTGGCTATAGGGAAGATCGGGATACTGCGCGTATATCTCACGCGGCTATTTTGGGCCATCGACCGGGGAAAGACCGGGAGGGCAAGGGAATTCGCCGCGGCCACCCTTTTGTTCCTCGACCCCTATAACGCGACCAATTCCGGTTTCTTGACCGGTTTCGCGGTTTCCTATTTCATGTCGTTTTCGAATCCACTCCTCCGCAACGCCAAGAAGAACCGGAGACTCCTCGGCCGGGGCTTCGTGTTGCTGCTCCTTCTGCCTTCCCTTTCAAGCGGCGGGGAACTGCACCTTCTTTCCGCGGTTTTCTCCGCGGTCCTGGTTCCGGCCTATTTCCCGTTCCTGCTATTCGGCCTATGCTCCTTCCTCATCGGAATCCCCTTCGTTTCGGTACTCGACGGCTATGCCGGAGTGCTCAAATGGCTGATGGGCTTTTTGTCGGAAATCGACGCCTTCGTCCCCTTCGTCGACTTAAGGGGCAACGCCCCCGTCTACTACGTCTTTCTGTATTTCCTCCTCTATCTGCTAGAAATAGGCTTTTTCCCGCTTGCCAAAAAGGCGACCCTATTGGCCCTGGGGATGCTCCTTCTGAAAACCGTCCCCGTCGGTAACGGCCTATCTTCCTCGGTCTCCTTCATCGACGTCGGGCAGGGCGATTCGATACTGATAAGAAACGGCTACGAGGCCGTGCTGGTGGATACCGGAGGTAGCCGCTCCTTCGACATGGCGGAAGAAGTGCTCGTCCCCTATCTCCGCAAGGAAGGGGTCTATTCCCTAAAGGCCCTAATAATCACCCACGGGGACTTCGACCACTCGGGAGCCGTCGCTTCCCTTGTCTCGAAAATGAAGGTGGAAAAGGTACTCGATAGCCACGACGACTTTCCGTTTCCCCTAGGCGGCATGACCCTGGAATCACTCAATCCGGGCGGGTTCGGCGAGGATAACGAGGACAGTCTCGTTCTGCGCTTCGAAATGGGCCGGGACGTCTATTTGCTGACGGGAGATGCCGGTTTTGCAGCCGAAAACAAGATGTTGGAGGAAGGAAGGCCCCTCGACGCGGACATACTCAAACTCGGCCACCACGGTTCGAAGGGTTCCTCGTCTATGGAATTCCTGAAGGAGGTTTCCCCGCGCGTCGCCGTCATCAGCTGCGGGGAAGGCAATTACTACGATCACCCAGACGAAGAGACCCTCAAAAGGCTAAACGGCCTCGGTATCGATATACGGCGGACCGACGAAGAGGGAACCATCGTCTTCTTTTATCCCTTCGCCTTTCTTTCGCTCGGGGATATGGCCCCCATCGGCAAAGAAAGTTATAATCGCGGGGATGATCCAGGTCCTCTATTCCCCGCAGAAACTCATGGCGATGACGGCCCTGAAGAGGCTATTGAAGGACAAAGCCGGGGAGAGGGTCGACTTCGATTTACAAGAGGACCGCCTTTTTGACGTCGCCGCGGCCTGCGATTCGGTCGGGCTATCCGGCGAAAGCAAGGTGGTCGTGGCCGGCGATATCGCCTTTCTGGCCAAGGCCAAGGGAGTCAAATACCTGAAAGGGGACGATCCGGATTCCTTCTATGCCTATCTTTCCGATCCCTTGCCCGATACCGATTTGTTCCTTTACGGGGTGATGGAGGAATTCCCGCGTTCGGGAAAACTTTACGAGGCCCTTTCCAAAGGAAAGGCCAAGATATCCGCGGTACCGGTTCTGGATAGGAACGAGTGGCTCGACTACATCGGGCGTTATTTCCCCAAAAGGGGAAAGGACATCGAAACCGCCGCGGCCAAAGCGCTCTACGACCGCACGGGCGGGGACTATGCGGCCTTCTTGAACGAAGCCGCCAAGCTCATCGCCTATTCGGGTGAGGAAAAGACCATCACGAAGAAGGACGTCGAACTCTTGGTAAGCGAACCCGAGGACCAGGATGCCTTCCAGCTCTACGAAGCCATAATCAAGGGCAAGGCCGACAAGGCCTATACGGTTTATAGCAACCTAAGCAAGAAAGCTGGCCAGGAAGTATCGCTCATCCACCTTTTGGGAACGCAGTTCCGCTTCACCCTTTCGTGCGTCGGACTTGCGGAGAGGGGGTTATCCTCCTCGGCCATCTCCTCGACCCTGAAGGCCTCGCCCTACCGGGTTCAGATAACCCTTCGGAACGCCGGGCGTTTCGACAAGGCCTCGCTGTCGAAGATGCTTTACCGCCTCTTCGAAGCCGACTACGCGATATTCTCGGGGCGGCTCAAAGCGGAAGACGCGTTCTTTAATTTCCTCAAGGAGGCACTTTCTTGAAAATCACCCTCATTAGCGACGGCCACGGGGAGGAAGGAATCTACCGCCAAGTATTTCTCAGGGAACAGGACAGCGATCTCTTCCTCTGCCTAGGCGATAGCGAATTGCCACCGGAGGCCATTGCCCCCTTCTATGGGGTGCGTGGGAACTGCGACCGGGCTTTCCCGTATAAATTA
Source organism: uncultured bacterium (assembly GCA_949295325.1). Classification (GTDB taxonomy): domain Bacteria; phylum Bacillota_I; class Bacilli_A; order RFN20; family CAG-826; genus UBA4951. Next base: position 345,798 of record CASFKG010000002.1, on the reverse strand, counting down.
AAGGACATGGTGGATACTCCGGCCGGACTTCTTTTCTACCGGCACTACCCGCCTTCCGGGGAAGGGATGCTGGACGATATGTTCTCCCTCGGGATAAGGATATTCGCCCACGGGCATACGCACATAAGGCGCTTCGAAAGGATCGGAGGGATATACGTCGTCTGCCCGGGGTCGGCCGCCTATCCCCGCGACGGCTTGGCCCCCGGCTACTGCGTGCTCGACGTCAAGGGCCCCGGGGAAGTGGAAGCCACCTTCAAGGACATATGAAAAAGGCACCCCGCGGGGTGCCTTTTGCCTTGGTTCTTCCTTAGTTCAGGCCGTTGACGAGGACCTGGAGGCGGGACTTGCGCCGGGCGGCGGTGTTCTTGGAAATGATGCGGTCGCCGGCGAGCTTGTCGATGTGCTTGAAGGCAAGCTGGAGAGCCTTGACGGCTTCTTCCTTGTTGTTGGCCTTGACGGCTTCTTCGACCTTGCGGACGCAGGTGTGGGCCGCGGCCTTCTTCGAGGAGTTGGCCAGGTTCTTCTTTTCGTTGGTCTTGTTGCGCTTGATTTGGGATTTGATGTTTGCCATTTTTCCTTCTTTTCCTTGCTAAAAAACGATTGTGCTTCTTTTCGCCGGACTAGTTTAGACTCTATGCGGCTTCCTGACAAGTTTTACTTGTCCCCCGCGCCTACCAATCGGCGGCAAGCGATAACTACCTCCGTTTCCTTAACTCCTTGGAATATAGAGGCTGCAACGAAGCCTTGAAGAAAGCAGTCCCGAGTTCTTCTTAATCAAAAAAGCCCGCCCGGATTTTCCCCGGGCCTTTTTCGCGGTCCGCGGATTACCTATTATCTTCGGCTCCGGGATATTCGGCGGCCTCTTGTTTACCTAGGCTCTTGTCCCTTTTCTTTAATTTGATGTCCACCGTTTCGTGGAGCACGAGCATGGCGAGGGCGAATAGAATCGTCAGATACGGCAATAAAACGTAGAGTTCCCCGAGGTTTTTGGCGATAAGGCCGAACAAAGGGCTGACAAGAAGGCTTCCGAGATAGGCGGCTGCCATCTCCATCGACATCGCGGTCTGCGACAGCCTTTTGGAAAAGCGGTAGGGCGTAAGCAATATGATGCTTGGATAAATCGGAGCGCACCCTAGGCCGATTACCGCAAACCCCGCCGCGGCGACTTGATAAGGCAAACCCGGTAGGGCCGCGGCAAGGGCGCCTAGTAAAAGGAGGGTTTCGCCAATCCTTATCATGACGCGCGGTTTTATCTTCAAGGAAAGCAGACCCGAGAAGAAACGTCCCGCCGCGATGCCGATATAGAATAACGACCCGAGGCTGGCGGCCAGGTCGACGGCGACCCCGAGGCCGTAATGGAAGAAACTCGAAGCCCAGAATCCGGTCGAGGTTTCTAAGGCGCAGTAGCAGAAAAACCCGCCTACCGAAAGGTAGAACAACGGGTTTCTTAGGAGCCTCCGGTGATCGCCTTTCTTGGGTGCTTCCTCCTCGTTTTCCTTCTTCTTCTTGCCGTTTCCTTTGGCCACTTTGTCCCATAGTGGCAGGGTAAGGAAAAGCAAGGCGGCTATGGCGAACTGGATATAGGAAAGGATGGCCACCCCCTTGTTCCAGCCCGCGCCGGTGGCCTCGTCCACGAAGGCTCCGATAAGAAGCGGGCCGGCCGAAGCCCCGAGCCCCCAGGAGCAGTGGAGCCAGTTCATGTGGATGGCTTTGTAATGGAGGGCGACGAAATTGTTCAAAGCCGCGTCGATTCCCCCTGCCCCTAGTCCCATGAGCACCGCGATCGGGAAAAAGGCCCAGTAGGTCGATTGCTTAACGAAGGAAAAGCAAAGTAGGCCGCCCGCGGTAAGAAGAACCGATACGGCGACGTAGTACCTGGCCTTTATTTTCCTTAAGACGAAGGAAGAAGAGAATGAGGAAACCACCGTCGCCGCGGTAAGCAGCATCCCGATATAGCCGGCGAGGTCGCTGGATAGTCCCAGATCCGTGGCGATGGCCGGAAAAGAGGAACCCAGGACGCTATCGGGCAAACCGAGGCTCACGAAAGTGAGGTAAATGACAAGAAGCAGCACCAAGGCCATCTTACTTACGTTCTAGCAGATAAAGGGCGAAGTCGGCCGGCGTTAGCAGTTTCCCGTATTGTTCCTCGGGGAGCTCGATCCCGAATTTCCCGTTCAAGTCGGCGACCATGGCGACGTAGCTCATCGAATCGCCCCCGAGATCGGTCCCGAAATTGGAATCCGCCCGGATGGATTTTGGATCGAGGACCAAGGTCTTCGCGAAGAGGGATTTTATCCCTTCCAAAAGCCTTTCGACCTCGGCCTTATCGAATTTTTCCAATGATTTTAGGGCGGTTTTGCTTTCGGTCGAGGAACGGTAGACGTCGACGAAATCGGGGGAGCCGGAACTTATTTCCTTGGCGACCTGGAGGCGCTTGACCTTGATGCCATTGGCAAGGGGCAAGGGCTTAAGGGCCTTGTAGAGGCGGCTGATCCTACGTTCGGAATTCAGTTTGGAATTAAGTTCCTCGAACTGCTTCTTGAAGGCTTCCTCGTCGTAGCCCGCGCCGGGCTCGTAGACGAGGGCGATGTCTTCTTCCTTGCTCCCTTTTTCGGGAATGCCCATGACGGAGATGGCGGAAGCCCCCTTCAGGGTCTTGAAGTGGTCTTCTAGTTCGTCGGGGTAGACGTTTTCGCCGTTGCTATTGATTATCGTTTCCTTTAGTCTCCCGCGGACGTAGATGCGGCCGGTTTCGTCTTGCTCGACCAAGTCGCCCGTACGGAAATACCCGCCTTCCTCGAGCGGGGTAATTTGCAGCCTGCCCCCGACTATTTCCTTTTTGTGGATGTAGTGGGACCTTATAAGCAATTCCCCGTCATCGGCGATTTTGTACTCGACCCCGTGGAAGGGTTTGCCGACCGAGCACTTGAGCCGGACCTTCGGGTCCGTCGAAAGTTCCACCGAGGTGACGCCCACCTCGGTCATGCCGATCCCGTTATAGAGGGGGTAGCCGAGTCCCGTGATGGTTTTCATCGTCTCCTCGCTCAAATACCCGCCGCCGGAAATCATGAAGACGGGGGAGGTACCGACCACCTTGTTCTTTACGAGATCGTTGAAGAACCTGCTCGAAGCCAGGGCCCCGGCTTCCTTTTTGCTTATCTCGCCGCGGTTATAGGCGGACATCTTCTTGTATAGTTCCAGTATCTTCCCGCCTTTCTGCTCCATGCTCCGGTTGACCAAGGACGAGACGGAATCGAAAAGCATGGGGACGGAGAAGACGTGGGTGCATTTCCCCTTCTTGATCGCGTTTATCAGGTCCTTGCTCCCGATGGAAGAAGGGTAGACCAGGTTTTTGTGGTAGAAGGTAAACCAGAGCAATACCGCGACCAGCCCGAATATATGGTGGAGTGGGATCATAGCGAGTATGTTCACGCTGCCGAGGCTCATGAGATAGGGGTTGATGTCGGGTACGTCGTAGGCGGCCTTTATCTGGTAGGAGAAGTCCTCCCCGGTAAAAATCATGATGCGGCTATTGCCGGTCGTTCCGGAGGTGCATAGATACACCTCGTCGGCCCACTTTCCTATTTCCTTTTCGCCTCTGCTGCCCAAATCGCGGAGGCGGTAGCGGGGTACTTCGTATTCCTCTTCCTCGTTCGCGATCAGGGCCTTGGCCCCGGCTTCCCTAAGAAGCACGGCGGTCTTTTCCTTTTCCAGCCGCGAATCGAGCAATAGGGGAGCGTGGCCGCTCCCCAAGATGCCCCAGAAGAGATAGGGCCAGAGATGGCCGTTCTTCATCTTTAGCCCCACCGGTTCCCCGTAGGGGATGTCTTCCAATAGGGCGGTTAGCCTTCTAGCGTAAAGTTCGGCGTATTCCCGGTATTTTCCGTAGTTATAGCCGATAAGCCTTTCGTCTTCGTCGAAATAGCTTACGGCCTTGGGCCTAGGGTCTTCGACGCACATCTCGTAGATGCGCTTCATGCTCGGACCACCGTTAATGAAAAGATCGTCGCTCCTATGGACGAAGCGGACTAGTTTCTCGTGACTTTTGTTTCCCATAATCCCCTTTTGGCGCATTATAGGTCATCGGGAGGCTTTGGAAAACTCAAAGCAGGGCCTATAATCGGCCTATGGCACGCTTCGGAAAACTAGAAGACATACGCTTCCTTTACATGGGTACCCCGGAGATGTCCGCCGAGCTATTGGAAGTGCTCGCGGGAAAAGGACTGGATATCGTCGGGGTGGTCACTTCGGTCGACAAACCCAGGGGCCGAAGCGGCAAGCCGTCCCCGAGCCCGGTCAAGGCCGCGGCGGCAAGGCTCGGCATACCCGTCTACCAGCCTAGGAAAATGAGGCTCGAGTGGGAATTCTTCAAAGGAATTTCCTTCGACGCGGTGCTTACTTTCGCCTACGGGCAGATAGTGCCCCAAGAGTTTTTGGATTTGGCCCCTTACGGCAACTACAACTTCCACGGATCCATCCTTCCCAAGTACCGGGGCGCCGCGCCCATCCAAAGGGCCATCATGGCCGGGGAAAGGGAAACCGGGGTATCGCTCATGAAAATGGTCGCCGCGATGGACGCGGGGGAAGTATACGCGGTCAAGAAAATACCAATAACGGAGGAGGATGATTACGGCACCATCTGCGGCAAGATGGCTCTCGCCTCCGCCGATTTGGCGGCCGAATCGCTCCTCGGCGTGATAAACGGAGAAAACAAAGGCGTTCCCCAGGACGAAAGCCTCGCGACCATTGCCGGCAAAATCAAAAAAGAAGACGAAAGGCTGCCTTTCGAAAGGCTTTCCCCCGTCGAAGCGGTCAACTACGTAAAAGCCCTGTCTCCCACCCCCGGTGCCTACCTGGCGGTAGGGGGAAAGAAGCTCAAGGTGCTGAAGGCGGCCTTGGTTGACGCCGCCGTCCCAACGGGGAAACTCGGCATATGCGGGAAAGAGCCCTGCCTCGGGGTGGAAGGCGGGGCCATCGCCCTGAAAGAGGTGGAACTCGAAGGCAAGAAGCCGACCGACGGGAAAAGCTTCCTGAACGGCCACCGCCCGATGTTCCAAGATGCCTAAGGCCTATTTTTCCCTTTCGGTCCACCAGCTCGTCGACTTCCTTCTAAGGGAAGGCGACATAGACGACAGGGTCTATAACCTTTCGACCATGCAGGAAGGCACGAGGATCCACGGGGAATACCAGAATAGCCAAGAGGAGGGGTACATCGCCGAACTTCCGCTTTCGGAAACCTTCGAAAGGGAACTCGGCACCATCGTCTTGAGCGGCAAGGCGGACGGACTTTACGTCGATAAGGACGGCAATCCCGTCATCGAGGAAATAAAGTCGACCGTTTCCGACCTAGGCGAGTTCAGCCGTACCCAATCCGCCTGGCATTTCGGCCAGGCCGAATGCTACGCGCTCATGTACCTCCACTCGCACAAGGAGGCCAATAGGGCCACAATAAGGCTCGTCTACATAAGCCAGAAGAAAGGCCGCGGGAAAAAGACCGTCAGGCAATCGTATAGCCTTGCTTCCCTCGAAAGGAAGGTATACGGGTACCTAGACGACTACCTGGGTTATTTCCATTACCGTTCCGGGTTCGTGGAAGACCGCAACCGGAGCGAGCTTTCGCTTGCCTTCCCCTTTCCCGATTTTCGGAAGGGGCAGAAGGAACTGGCCGCCGAAAGCTATCTCGACGCCCGGCACGGCTCGCTTTCCCTCGTGGAAGCCCCGACCGGCATAGGCAAAACCGTCTCCACCCTTTTCGGGGCCCTCAAGGCCATGGGCGAAGGACATTACGGGAAGCTGTTTTACTTCACCGCGAAGGGAACCGGGGAAGAAGCGGCGCGAAAAGCCTATAAGCTGCTCAGGGACAAGGGCCTGAAAGCCCGTTATTCCTCGCTTTTGGGAAAGGAAAAGATGTGCCTTAACCCCGGTAGCCGCTGCAACCCCGATGAATGTCCCTTCGCGAGGGGGTATTACGGCAAACTGCGGGAGGCCATGGCGGAGCTAGGCCCCGACGAGGATGCCTTCTTCGGGGCGGAAAAGGTCCGCCAATACGCCTCCGGGCACCTCATGTGCCCCTTCGAGCTCTCGCTCGACCTTTCCGAGCAGGCCGACATCGTGGTCGCCGACTACAACTACCTGATCGATCCCTTGGCCAAACTGGAACGCTACTTCGAGGTACCCGACCAGAAAGGCGACTTCGCGCTCGTGGACGAAGCCCATAACCTCGTGGAAAGGGGCCGCGAGGCCTTTTCCGCGGAAATAGACGCGTTCGTTTTGGGGAAAGCCCTGAGGAAACTGAAGGAAGCCGGCTTCGACAAGGCAAGGCGGGCTTTGGACAAGGTCGCCGCGAAACTCGGGGAAATCGATAGGGAAAGCCCCGACGACTCCGAGATGCTCAAGGCCATAGCCGCCTACGAGGAAAAGCGGCGGGAAGAGGAGAAAAACCGGGCGGAAGGGGAAGAGGGCGCCCCGTTCCCGAAGGAAGCCGCCGAGGCTTCCCGCCTTTTGCACCGGTATCTGGTCATCGCCGGGGAGTACGGACTCAATTCCAAGCTCATCGCCACCCCCGGGAGGGACGGAAGGACCGTCAAGGCCAATAGGCTCAGCCTCGACCCTTCCCACTACCTGATGCAGGCCCTCGGCCCGCTCAAGGGGGCGACCCTGTTTTCCGGAACCCTGTCGCCCCTCGGCTACTACCGCCAGGCCATCTTCGGGGACGGGGGGCCGACGATGGCCTTGCCCTCGCCCTTCGACAAAAGCCACATGGGGCTATTCCTCGCCCCCCTCGGCCTCCGCTACCGCGAACGGGAGGAAACCTTTTCCTCCGTCATGGAGATGATAAGGACCTTCGTGAAGGGCAAAAAGGGCAACTACCTGGTGTTTTTCCCGAGCTTCGAATACCTGGAAAAGGCCGCGGAGGAGCTAAGGGACATCGAAGGGGAGGTCCTGGTCCAGACCCGCGACATGGGGGAGGAAGAGAGGAAGCGGTTCATCTCGCGTTTCGCGCCCGATCCCAAGAAGACCCTCGTGGGGCTCTCGGTCCTGGGCGGCTCCTTCTCCGAAGGGGTCGACCTCATGAGCGACCGCCTGATCGGGGTCGTGATCGTGGGCCTCGGCCTTCCGGGCGTCTGCCAGGAAAGGGAAGCCATCCGGCGTTACTACGAGGAAAAGGAAGGCGGCGGCTACTACTATGCCTATCTCGCCCCCGGCCTCAACAAGGTACTCCAGGGGGTGGGCAGGCTCATCCGGAGCGAATCCGACGTCGGGGCGGCCCTGCTCATCGATTCGCGCTACCTCGGAAGCAACCGGGAACTCCTGGAAAGCCATTACGGGAAGGCCGAGGTGGTCTTTTCGCCCGCGGAACTGAGCCGGGGCCTCGCCGCATTCTATGGAAAGCAAGGCCTATAAGGCCTAAAATAACGACCGCCATGCCCTACGACACCAAAAAGATAAGGAACTTCTGCATCGTGGCCCACATCGACCACGGGAAATCGACGCTCGCCGACCGGATCCTCGAAAAGACCGGATCGGTCGAAGCGCGGCTCCTCCGCCCCCAGATGCTCGACAGCATGGATTTGGAACGCGAACGGGGGATAACCATAAAGCTGAACGCCGTCACCTTGACCTACCAGGCAAGGGACGGGGAAACGTATCTCTTCAATTTGATCGATACCCCGGGGCACGTGGACTTTTCCTACGAGGTTTCCAGAAGCCTGGCCGCCTGCGAAGGGGCGCTTCTGGTCGTCGACGCCACGCAGGGCGTCGAGGCACAGACCCTGGCCAACGTCTATTTGGCCATCGATAACGACCTCATGGTCATCCCGGTCATAAACAAGATCGATTTGCCTAGTGCCGACATAGATTCCACCAAGAAGGAAATCGAGGAACTGATAGGCATCTCCTGCGCGGATGCCTGCTTAGTTTCGGCGAAAACCGGGCAGGGGGTCGACGAAGTGCTGGAGACAATCGTCGAACTGATCCCCGCCCCGGAAGGGAATAAAAACGATCCCCTCCGGGCTTTGGTCTTCGACAGCCATTATGACCCCTACCGGGGCGTGGTCGCCAATATCCGGGTCAAGGACGGGGAAGTGAAGGAGGGCGACCGCATCTACCTCATGGGCAGCAACAAGGCCTACTCCGTCACCGAAGTCGGGGTGAGGACCCCCGACGAAATAAGGACCGGGTCGCTGGGCCCCGGGGAAGTCGGCTACCTGGCCGCGGGGATAAAGGACATCCGCGACATCTTCCCGGGCGAAACCATAACGCTAGACGGCAACAGGGCAAGCAAGCCCCTCCCGGGCTACCGCAAGGCCAACCCCATGGTCTATTCGGGACTATACCCCAGCGATTCGAGGGACTACGAAAACCTCAAGGAAGCGCTGGAGAAACTGTCGCTAAACGACGCCTCGCTTTCCTTTGCACCCGAGTCGAGCAAGGCCCTGGGCTTCGGGTTCCGCTGCGGCTTTTTGGGATTGCTCCACATGGACGTGGTGCAGGAGAGACTGGAGCGCGAATACGGCTTGAACCTCATACTCACCGCCCCGAGCGTCGTCTATAAAGTCCTTCTGACCGACGGCAGCGTCCTCGAAGTCTCGAATCCGAGCGATCTTCCCGACCCCAGCAAGATAAAAGCCATCGAGGAGCCCTACGTCAAAGCCTCGATCATGACCCCGAAGCAGTACGTCGGGGCGATCATGGAAATATGCCAGAAGCGCCGGGGCATCTATACCGACCTGGTCTATCTCGACGACTACCGGCAGGAAGTCAAATACCTGCTGCCTTTAAGCGAGATAATCTATTCCTTCTTCGATACCTTGAAGAGCGCCACGAAGGGCTACGCCTCCCTCGACTACGAGTTCGACTCCTACAGGGAAGGGGATTTGGCCAAGATGGACATACTCCTTAACGGGGAGACCATCGACGCCTTGTCGACCATCGTCTACCGGCCGGAAGCCTATAGGAAGGGCCTGAAGATAGTGAGCAAGCTCAAGGAAATCATCCCGCGGCAGCTATTCGAAGTGCCGGTACAGGCCGCCATTTCGGGGAAGGTCATAGCAAGAGCCGACATCAAGGCCGTTAGGAAAGACGTGTTGGCCAAGTGCTACGGCGGGGACATATCGCGCAAGAAGAAGCTGCTCGAAAAGCAGAAGGAAGGCAAGAAGCGGATGAAATCGGTCGGCTCGGTCGAGGTCCCGCAGGAGGCCTTCATGAGCGTCCTTTCGGTGGACGACGACCAAAATTAGTAGTTTTTCAGTAATTTTGTGATAACCTTTCGTTATGGCGGAACTGACGCTTGCCACCAAGTACACGGACGAGGACTACCTAAGCAAGAAGGAACTTAGGAAAACCCTCGGCCTTTCGAGCGTCGACTACATCTGGAACGACATCGTCGCCTACCGCAACGGCTTTTCGGTCGGCTTTGCCCCGTTTAGGACCATCGCCGGCCATCCCTTCCATTTGACGCTTACCGACGCGATATCCGCGAAGATCGGGGATGCGGAGAAGCTTCTCGGAAAGATCGCTTCTTTGTTCGACGATACTCCCGAAAACGTCTCGCGGCTCCGCCGGGTGGTGGCCTACGAATCCCTGAGCGGGATAAGGGGCTACGAGAAGGCCACGCTGAGCGACAATGCCCTCAAGGCCATGCTTTCGGGGCGCTACGAAGAAGGCAACGTCAGCGGCAAGACATTGCTGTCCTTCCTTAGGGCCAGCGATGCCTACTTCGCCCTAGGCTATGGCGAAAAGGGCGAAGGCTTTCTGGCCAATGCCCTGGAAAGGCTGAGCGGAACCAGCGAGCTGACTTCCTTCTACCGAGAAAGCGATCCCTTCAGGCAGAACAACCTCGGCGGCCTGGACCAGGTCTACGACTACGCCCCCCATTCCTCCATCGAAGGGCTGATGGAAGCCTTCTACGAAGGAATGGAAAACAGCGGCGCCTCTTTTTTGGTCAAGGCCGTCGCCAGCGCCTATTTCGTCGACTCGGTTATGCCCTTCGAGCGTTATTCGGGGGAAATCGGGGTGTTGCTCGGGCTCCGCGAACTATTGCCTCTCGGCCGCGGCGCCTACTATCTGCCCCTTTCGCATCTACTGATGCCCCGGCCCGGCTACAAGGCAGCCAGCGACGAGACGCAGAAGACCGGTGATTTGACCTACGTGGTCCTATATGCCTGCAAGGTATTGGGACAAGTGGCCAAGGACGTACTCGAAAAGATAAAGGAAGAGGATTCGCCGAGGGAGGCCTACGTGCCCCCGAAGGCCATATTGCCCGAGTTTTTAAAGGAAGCCGAAAGCGAGCCTGAAAAAGCCGAAGCCGCCAAGCCCGAAACCGAGGCCGAAAAGGAAGCCACACCCGGACCCGAACCGGCAACAAGGGAAGAGGAGCCCGCCGCAAAGGAAGCCCCGAGGCCCCGCCCGGTCGAAGCCCCGAAAGCCGAAAACTCGGTCCCGGTGGTGCAGGAACTGCCCCAATATGGCCTTTCCCGGGCCCCGGCCATGTCGGAAAGGGAGGAAAGGGAATACGCCCGTTATCTCCTCGAAACCAACCCGATGCTGAGCCGGGGACAGGCCCGCTTCTACGCCTCCCACTGCACGATGGGCCGCTACTACGTCATCCAGGATTACAAGAAATACTGCCGCTGCGCCTACGAAACCGCCCGGACTTCGATGGATAAGCTCACGGAACAGGGTTATTATTCCAAACTGCAGGTCAAGAACAAATTCGTCTATACCCCGGTGAAGAGAGGAGAATAGGAACATGGTCTATGCAAGTGCCTTCTGGAGCAACCCGATCGTCATAATAGTCGGACTGCTTCTCATATTCGGCGTCATCGTCGCCGGCGTCATACTGGTCAAGAAGTACGCCAAGCCCTTCCAGAACACCGAAAAACCCAAAAGCGACAAGGAAATCGCGGAAGAAGAACTGAACCGCCTCTTGGTCGACGTCGAGGACGACGAGGCCAAGAAGGAAATGGAAAACTACGCCAAGAAGGCCGAAAAGGCCTCGCGCAAGCCCTTGCCCCCGACCCCCGAAGAGGCGGCCGCCGAAAACATGGCGAGGATTTTGGAACCCGTGACCGACGAGAAAACCGCGAGGGCCATGGAGGAATACCAGGAGGAACACCCCGAGGAAGAAAAAGCCGTCGAAGGCGAAAAACCCGATGGGGAGAAGTAGCCAAGGCCACCTCTACATCCACGTTCCCTTCTGCCGGAAGCTCTGCCGCTACTGCGACTTCCCGAAGGGATTTTATTTGCCGTCTTTGTCGAAGCCCTATGTCGAAAGACTATGCAGGGAAATCGATGCATTGGATGGTTCCTTCGAGACCGTCTATATTGGCGGAGGCACCCCGAGCGTCCTTTCCCTAGACGAACTCGAAGCCCTTTTGTGCAGGCTTTCCCCGAAACTATCGGAAGAGTGCGAGTTCACCCTCGAGGCCAATCCCGAATCGCTCACGGAAGACAAGATAGCGATGCTAAGGAAATACGGGGTCAACCGGGTTTCTTTGGGCGCGGAATCCTTTTCGCCGAAGCTACTTTCCCTCATGGGCCGGGAGCATGAGAGGGAAGACGTCGATAGGGCGGTATCCGCCCTGCGCGACGCGGGCATAAGCAACATCAACCTCGACATTATCTACGGCCTTCCCGGCGAGACGGACGAAGAACTGCTCGAGGATCTGCAAATCCTTTGTTCCTACGAGGTCCCCCATCTATCCGCCTACTCGTTGAGCGTTTCCCCGAATACCCCCTTCTACAGCATGGGCATTCAGGAGGAAAACGACGAGTTGGGGGCGAAACACTACCAAATGGTAGTGGATTTCCTCCGCAATCGCGGCTACAAACGTTACGAAGTAAGCAATTTCGCGCTCAAGGGCCTGCAAAGCCGCCACAACACGGCCTACTGGAAGGACGAGGAATATATCGGCTTGGGCCTTGGGGCGGCGGGATATATGGGAGGCCGCCACTACCAGAACACCAAAAGCATCAACAGGTACCTGAAAGAGGGTCCCTGCCCGGTCTACGAGGATAAACAGAATAGAAGCGGGGAAATCGAGTACTTCCTGCTTACCAACCTCCGGCTCGAGGACGGGTTCACGGACGAAGAGTTCCGGAAGAGATTCGGGAAGACGTTCGGGGAGGAATTCGGGAAGAAGGCCGATGGCCTCGTGGAGGAAGGCCTACTCGTCATGGATGGCAAAATCCATTGCAGCGACAGGGGAATACTCCTCCTCGATAGGGTCCTTCTTGCGCTATACTAGTCGCCGTGGGAATCGCCCGTTACGAAAAAAGACTGCTGGCCTACCTCTTCGACGAGGTGGTTTCCTGCGCCTTCGGCGTGGGCATCGCGATACTGATGGTCTACTACTCGGTACTGGACGATTCGGCCTTTCCGATATTCGTGTTGAGCGCGGTTTTCGCCTACGGCGTCTACGTGGTGCTTTGCACCATTTCGATGATTCTTAGCGGGGGAGCCACCCTCGGTTCCCTCGTATTCGGCATCAAAGCCGTCCACCCGGACGGCGAAAAGTTCACGCTTAGGGACGCGCTTATTAGGGCCTTCGGGAAGGGACTCGTACCCGCGGTGGGGCTAAACGCCATATACATGCTCTGCGTGCATAGCCAGCGCTCGGCCTTCGATAGGCTTAGCGGCACGATCGTCGTGGACGTCAGGAAACGCTGACCGAACACGGCTTTTTTGTATCCCAAGCGAAAGCATCGGGTAAAACCGATCGCGGGCTAGCTTTGGCAAAAAAGAAAACGGAAGCGGCCTGCCGGCCCCGGGGCGGCCGGGTTTTGGAACGCGGTCCCCCGAAGGCGATTTAGCACTCCTCTATTGACAGTGCTAAAACACCTACCCATAATACGTTTGGCAATCGGGAAGACCGTTTGCCATTTACGGAATTATGACAAGGCAAGACCTGATCCTGAAGCTCATAGTCGAGCACTTCATAAAGACCGCCGAACCGGTCGGCAGCAACACATTGGTGAAGACCTACGGCCTCACCGAGTGTTCGGCCACCATCCGCAAGGAAATGGGCGAGCTCGAGAAGAAGGGGCTCATCGAAAAGCCCCATGCTTCGGCCGGCAGGGTCCCCAGCGAAGCGGGTTACCGCTACTACATCGACCACCTGAAGACCCAAAGCGTCCAGGATAGCGTCCGCAACGCCGTGGCCAAGGTTTTTGACGAAAAGACCAAGTCGGTCGAGGAGGTCATGAGGCAAAGCTGCGAAATGCTTAGCGACCTCACGAACCTCGCCACCGCCGTCTTGGGAAGCAAGGCCGGAGAGGAAAAACTCGTCTCCGTCCAAGCCATCCCCATCGCCGAAAAGACCGCCACCTGCCTATTCGTCACCGATTCCGGCTACGTCGAAAACAAGACGTTCGTCCTTCAGGGCGGACTTAGGAGCGTCGACCTGCAGAAAGCCGTCAGGGAACTGAGCAACAGGCTGCAGGGCACCCGCGTCGGGGAAATCCCCGGGAAGATGGAGGCCTTGCGCCCCCTCCTCCAGGAGTACATGGTCGGCAACGACGCGATGTACGAAGCGGTGCTCGAGGCCTTCGTCAAGTTCGCGAGCGAACGCATGGCCCTCTACGGCAAAGACGCCCTGTTCGCCCAACCAGAGTTCAACGACGCGGGGAAGATGAAGCGCCTTGTCGGCTTCCTCGACGACCCCGAGGCCCTTCGCGGCGCCCTCGAGGAAGGAAAGGACGTCGGCGGGGTCTCCGTCAGCATGGGCAAGAAGGAAGAGGGGCTGGAGGACCTGGCCATCGTCTCCGCGGAGGTGAACCTCCCCGGAAACGGCAACGCCTCCCTCTCGGTCCTCGGACCCAAGAGGATGGACTACGCCCGCGTCAGCGCCATACTCCGGTACATGGCCAAGGCCATCGACGAGTATTTCTCGAAATAGGAGGATAGACCATTGGAAGAAAGCAAGGATAACAAGCCCGAGGAAACGAAGGCCGCGGAAGAACCAAAGGCCGAAAAGCCCTCGCGGAAGGAGGAAAAACTCCAGAAGAGGCTCGAGGAGGCGGAAGCCGCGGCCGACAAGTGGAAGAACGAGTACTACCGGGCCTACGCGGATGTCGAAAACCTCCGCAAAAGCCTCGAGGAAGACCATAGGAACGCCCTCAAGTACCGCGCCGAAGGCTTCTTGGAGGGGCTAGTCCCCGCCTTGGATGCCTTCTACGGCGCCCTGCAGGCCCCCGTGTCCTCGAAGGAAGCCGAAAACTACAAGGTCGGCTTCACCTACATCTACCGCCAGATAGTCTCGGCCCTCGAGGCCGAAGGCTTCAAGGAGATAGAGCCGAAGGCCGGGGATCCCTTCGATCCCCTCTACATGCACGCGGTCGATACCGTGGAAAGCGATAAGCCCGGGCTCGTGGACAAAGTCCATGCCAAGGGCTACCAGCTCCGCGACCGCATGATCCGTCCGGTCATGGTCACCGTCACCGTGGCCAGAAAGGAAGAAACCAAGGCGGAAGAACCCAAAGAAGATTCAAGCAAGCAAGCCCACGAGGCTTAAGGAGACATACAAGCAATATGGCAAAGGAAATAATCGTAGGTATCGATCTGGGTACCACCAACTCCGTCATCAGCTACATGCAGGCCGACGGCAAGGTGAAGGTCATCCCCAATCCGGAAGGCACCAACACCACCCCGTCCGTCGTCGCCTTCAAGGCCAGCGGCGAAACCATAGTCGGCAACGCCGCCAAGAGGCAGGCCCTTACCAACCCCGACACCGTCCGCAGCGCCAAGCGCCATATCGGCACCAACGACAAGTTCCACATTTCCTGCCTGAACAAGGATTTCACCCCGCAGGAAATAAGCGCCAAGGTCCTCAGCTACATGAAGGACTACGCCGAAAAGAGCATCGGGCAGAAGATCAACAAGGCCGTCATCACCGTCCCGGCCTACTTCAACGACGCGCAGCGCCAGGCCACCAAGGACGCCGGCACCATCGCGGGCCTTGATGTCGTACGCATCATCAACGAACCGACCGCCTCGTGCCTAGCCTACGGACTTGAAAGCAAGAAGTCCGGCAAGGTCTTGGTGTTCGACCTCGGCGGCGGCACCTTCGACGTCTCGATTCTCGATATCGGCGACGGGACCTTCGAAGTCCTGGCCACTTCCGGCGACACCAAGCTCGGCGGCGATGACTGGGACCATGTCTTAGCCGACTGGATCAGCGCCCAGATAAAGACCGAAACCGGCGTGAGCCTCACCGACAAGATGGCCCAGCAGCGCTTCCTCGACGCCGCCGAAAAGGCCAAGATCGAACTGAGCTCCTCGCTGGAGACCACCATCTCGCTGCCCTTCATCGGCATGGGTGCAAACGGCCCCATCAACTGGGAAGGCACCTTAACCCGCGCCAAGTTCCAGGACATGACCAAGCACCTCTTGGAACGCTGCCGCGTCCCGATGGAAAGCGCGATGAAGGACGCCGGGCTTACCTACAACGACCTTAGCGACATCCTGATGATCGGCGGCTCCATCCGCATGCCGGCCGTCCAGGAATTCGTAAAGCAGTTGACCGGCCACTCGATCAACCTCTCGGTCAACCCCGACGAGGCCGTCTCTATCGGCGCCGCCATCCAGGGCGCCGTCATCGCCGGCGACGTCAAGGACGTCCTGCTCCTGGACGTTACACCGTTGACCCTCGGCATCGAGACCATGGGCGGCGTGCTTACCCCGCTGATTGCCCGCAACACCACCATCCCGACCACCAAGTCGCAGGTGTTCTCGACCGCCGCCGACAACCAGCCGGCCGTCGACATCTACGTCTACCAGGGCGAGCGTCCGATGGCCCACGACAACAAGCTTCTCGGCCACTTCACGCTCGACGGCATCCGTCCGGCCCCGAAGGGACAGCCGAGGATCGAGGTCACCTTCTCGATCGACGTCAACGGCATCGTCAAGGTGTCGGCCAAGGACCTCGATACCCAGAAGGAGCAGAACATCACCATCTCCGGCAGCAACGGACTTAGCAAGTCGGACATCGACCGCATGATCCGCGAAGCCGAGGAGAACAAGGCCGCCGACGAAAAGCGCAAGGGCGACATCGAAGTCAAGAACAAGGCCCAGGCCTACGTCGACGAAATCACCCGTAGCTTGAACGAAAACGGCGACAAGATGGATGCCCAGAGCAAGGAGGCCGCGACCAAGATCAGGGACGAGGCCAACGCCGCTTTGGCCAGCGACGACATCGAAAAGCTCCGCGAAATCGTCGGACGCCTCGAGGATGCCGCGGCCATGGCCGCCAAGGCCCAGGCCGGACAGCAGGGGAACCCCAACCCCGGCGCTTCCGGCGAATCCGCCGGCAACGGCGCTTCCGGCAACGGCGACGACGTCGTCGATGCCGACTTCACGGACAAGAAGTAATCTCCGCCAGGGGGTGCATAGCCCCCTGGCTTCCTGTTTGGACATGGGGGAGGCAATATGAAACGCGATTACTACGAAGTCCTTGGCCTCTCCAAAGGGGCAAGCAAGGACGAAATAAAGGCGGCCTACCGCAAGTTGGCCAAGAAATACCATCCCGATTTGAACAAGGCCCCGGACGCCGCGCAGAAATTCGAGGAAGTCCAGGAAGCCTACGACGTCCTCTACGACGACAACAAGAGGAAGGCCTACGACCAGTACGGGCACGCCGTCTTCGAACAGGGCGCCTCCACGGGCGGGGCCGGCAATCCCTTCGGCCAGGGCTTCGGCTTCTCGGGCCAGGGCTTCGGGGACATGGACCTCGGGGACATCTTCTCGAGCTTTTTCGGGGGCGGCGGAAGCCGTCAAAGACGGACCTCCGGTCCCCGCAAGGGCAACGACCGCCTCTACCGGGTCAAGATCAACTTCATGGACGCGGTCAACGGCACGACCATCACCGTCCCCGTGGACTACGAGGAACCCTGCTCCCACTGCGGGGGCACCGGCGCCGAATCCCCGAGCGACTACGTGACCTGCCCCAAGTGCGGCGGCACGGGAACTATAACCAGCCGGACCCAGACCATCTTCGGGACCATGCAGACCCAAAGCGCCTGTCCCCAGTGCGGCGGCACGGGCAAGATCGTCCGCAAGGCCTGCTCGGTCTGCGGCGGGAAAGGATATTCCCGCGTCCGGAAGACGCTAGAGGTCAAGGTGCCGGAAGGCATCAACAACGGCCAGCAGATAAGGATTTCCGGGAAAGGCGACCGGGGCGTGAACGGCGGCCCGAACGGCGATTTGTTCGTCGAGGTCGTGATCGCCGGCGATCCGCGCTTCCGCCGGGAGGGCAACGACGTCCATAGCGACGTCACCCTTTCCTTCGTCGACTGCGCCCTTGGCTGCAAGGCCGAATGCGAAACGGTCAAGGGAAAGGTCAGCGTGACCGTTCCCGCCGGTACGCAGCCCGGCGCGGTGCTGAAGCTCCGCGGCCAGGGCGTCAACGACCTCAGGACCCACCAGCCCGGCGACCACTACGTCCACGTAAACGTCGTGACGCCGACCAAGCTTACCGAGGCCCAGAAGACCCTTCTTAGGGAATTCCAAGCCCAGGAAGCAACCAAAAAGAAGGGCTTCGGCTCCTTCTTCAAGAAATGACCGGTCCTTGGGACCGGCCTTTTTTTATGCCTACACGGCAAAGAGGAATTGTCGGATAATGTGCGCGATGGGAAAAAAGGGTCGTTTCGACGTCTACATGTGCTCCTTCGGGGCTCTGTGCCTGTTTCTCGGCGCGATGGTCTTTTTCTTCGGGGCCGGCGGCATATTGGTCAATGGCTCGAGCGGTTTCTGGAACACCGCGGTCTATGCCTATAGGGCCATCTACCTGGCCTTCGGCAATAGCGCCCCCTATACCGAAACCGGCTTCGTCTTGCCGAAAATCGCCTTCGTGCTGTATTTGATCTCCTTCTTCGGCTTCTTCGTCGCCCTGAGCTACGCGGTGCAGGAAGGAAAAAAGAAGAGAAGCGGGGTCGTTTTGCTTTTTTCCTGCCTTGGGGGAATGCTTTCGGGACTGTTGTTCCTCTTCGCCCATTTCGAGATCCCGGTCTCCGAGGGCTACATGCTGCTTCCGGGGGAAGGCTACGTCATACCGGGGGCCTTAGGCATTGCGCCCGGGCTGGCCTATTCCCTAAGATACCTGGTCGACAGGATCCCTTTTTTGAAGGAGGAAAACAATGGATAAGTTCATGTACGAAGCCCTCAAGGAAGCCTATAAGGGCATCGATAGCGGGGACGGGGGACCCTTCGGGGCCGTCATCGTCCGCCGGGGGGAGATAATCGGCCGCGGCCATAACGAGGTCGTCAAAAACGGCGACCCGACCTGCCACGGCGAGATGCAGGCGATCAGAGACGCCTGCCGGAACGTCGGCAGCTTCGATCTTTCGGGATCGGTCATCTACACGACCGGCGAGCCCTGCCCGATGTGCCTCGGGGCCATCCTCTGGGCCAATATCGGGAAGGTCTATTACGGCTGCGACGTCAAGGACACAGCGAACATCGGCTTCAGGGACGAGAAGTTCTACGAAATATCCTCCTCTCCCGAAGCCAAGCAGGAGTTCATGAACTGCCTCGACCGGAGCCAGTGCCTCTATCTCTACCGGGACTATCTCCGCAAGAAGGGAAGGACTTCCTATTAATGCCGAAGTGCCGTAACTGCGGCCGGGACATACCGCTCCTCGATCGCGACATGTGTCCCTATTGCGGGGCGAAGAACCCCCTGGTCGACTTCTCGACCATGGACATGACCGGCCATATCGATACCCTGAAAGGGGAATACAAACTCTACCGGACCAAGAGCCGCCTTTTGGCGTTTTTCCTCGCCCTGTTCCTTGGAATTTTCGGCGCGGATCATTTCTACCGCGGGTACTCTAAGAGGGGGATCGTCGTCCTTTCCGTAACCATCGTGCTAATCGGGGGAGCGGGCTCCTTGCTCTATTTCCTCGCGGGCTCCTTGGGCGCCTGGGGGTACCTCATACCCTTCCTTGCCGATTTCGCGGTCAACGCCGCGCTAGGCATCCGATATCTGGTCAACCCTCAAACCAAGGACTCCCGCGGGGAGTTCATGCGCTGATGGAAAGATACGTCGCCTTTTCCCTAACCGATGGCGTTTTCGTTTTCGACGGGGACGCCTCCCGCCATTTCGGCGTGGTAAGGCGCGGTAAAATAGGCGACAAGATGGAAGCGGTCTTCGGGGACCGCGCCTACTTGGCCGAAGCGGTTTCCCTTGATCCCCTAAAAGCCCGGATGATTGGCGAAATCGGCCGGGAAAAGCCTGCTTTGCCGGGTATTTACGTGGCTTTCAGCTTGCTTCGCGGCAACCGCCACGACTTCATTCTGCAAAAAGGCACCGAGCTCGGGGCCAAGGGTTTCTACCCGTTCGTCAGCCACCGTTCGGTGGTGAGGTTTTCCAAAGGGGAGGAAAGCCAGCGCCGGCAGCGGATGGAAAAGATCGTCGCCTCGTCTCTCGAACAGTGCCGGCGCGACGATTTGCCCATTGTCCACGAACCCCTGGCCTTCGACGAACTCGTGGGACGGCCTTTTGACGGAAACAGGATCATCGCCGACGAGGGGCTAAGGGGAGAACCATCAACCTTGCTCGGTTACCTAAGCTCCCATAAGGGGAACGATCTTCTGGTACTCATCGGGCCCGAAGGGGGATTCGAACGCTACGAAGTCGAGAAGGCAGTCGATAGCGGCTTCGAGGCGGTAAGCCTCGGGAAGAACATCCTCCGGGCCGAGACGGCGGCCATCTACTGTTGCTCCTTGTTCGCCGCGTTGGAGGAAGGATGATGGGCCTATACGAAACGCTCAGGAAATGCCAGGCCAAGACCCGTTACTACGACAGCGAGGAATGGGCTTATTACGCGGCCAACAGCCCCGTTCTTTCCTCCCTTCCCGGCTTCGAATTCCTGCTCAAGCCGGAGGACACCTTCGACGTCGTCCGGGCCAACGTGGTCATCAGGGGGTATTTTGCCAAGAGGAAGTTGGAGTCCGCCTACAAAACCGCCTTGTCGGCAAAAAAGAAGGATCCCTCCTTCGACGTCAAGGCGGCCCTTGACAAGGTGAGAAGCGGACTGCCCTATTTCGAAAGGGGAAGCGAGGTAATCTACATCCCCTTCTTCGCCGGCAGCGTGAACCGCCTATACGGGGGAGACATGTCGCTATTGGAAAAGGCACCCTACGATTCCCTGCTTAGGAAATTCGAGGGCCTCCTCATCGATCCCTTCGAGTCCTACGGGCCAAGGCTCTATGCTTCTCTGTTCACGCGTCTTACCCCGGTCTACGAGGATGCAAGGTCGGGCGGTATGGCTTTTTACGATTTCGATGCCGAAAGGCTTTATTTTGTCAATTCGCAAGGCCGTCTGGACGCGATGCTATGCTATTTCGACAAATACATGCGCAGCGTTTCGAAGACGGGTGTCCTTGTCCGTTCGCTACCCGTGGCCGAGGGCTATTACGCCGGCGACAAACGGGCTTTGCTACGCGCCCTCTCGGGCGGGAAACTGGTATCCGCCTATCTGCTCTCCCGGTTGGAAAAAGAGGGGAGGAGGTAAAATGAAGGCCTATCTGTTTTCCCTTGGCTGCAAGGTCAATTCCTACGAGGAAAGCGCGGCCCGTAGGCTCCTGAGGGACCGGGGCTACGAAATAGCCGAAAGGCCGGAAGAGGCCGACCTCGTCTATCTCAATACCTGCGCGGTGACTAGCGAAGGCGAAAGGAAGTCGAGACAGAAAGCCGCTTCGCTGAGAAGAGTTTGCCCCGATGCCGTTTTGGTCGTCGCGGGATGCGCTAGCCAAGACGAACCGGAGAAGTTCGCCGAGCTCGGCGCCGACTATGTCTACGGGACCTATCCGAAGTACGCTTTTTTGGACCGGTTGGACGGGAGAAGGCCGCAGAAACCGGTCATTTTGGTAGGAAAACCGCGCGATTACCACGTTTACGAGGAGGCGGGCCACGCCGTTTGCGGCGACCGGGCGAGGGCCTATCTTAAGATCGAAGACGGCTGCGACGCCTTCTGCGCCTATTGCCTCGTACCCTATCTGCGGGGCCCGGTCCGCAGCCGCGAAAAGGCGCTCGTCTTGAAGGAGGCCGGCGCCCTCTACGGACAGGGCTACCGGGAAATCGTCCTTACCGGCATCCACCTCGGCCTTTACGGGAAAGACCGTGGGGAGAAGGGCCTCGGGGGACTAGTCGAGGATCTTCTGGAGGCTCTGCCCGCCGATGCCCGCATCCGGCTCGGGAGCCTCGAAAGCAGCGAGGTCGACGAAGGGATCCTTTCTTCTCTCAAAAACGGGGAAGGGAGGCTCTGCCCCCATTTCCATATGCCCCTGCAGTCCGGATCGGAAAAGACGCTTCTGCGGATGGGACGCCCTTATCCGGCCGTCGAGTATCTGAAGAAAGCCGAACTCATCCGCGCGGCCTTCCCGGGCGCCGCGATCGCCGCCGATTTCATCGCCGGCTTCCCAGGGGAGACCGACGATGACTTTAAAAATTCACTGGATTTCGTCAAAAAGGCCAAGATTTCCTTCCTCCACGCCTTCCCGTATTCGCCCCGCCCCGGCACCCGGGCCGCCGTTATGCCCGGACAGGTTCCGGCCGCGACGAGGAAGGAACGGACGAAGGAGGCCATCAGGGTGGGGGATGAACTGACGGAAGAGTACCTCTCGTCCTTAGATGGCCTGGGGGATTCCGTGCTCGTGGAAAAGATCGCCGACGGGGTCGGCTACGGCCATAGCGGCCGCTTTGCCTACTGCGCCGTCAAGGGTGGGCACCTTGTCCGCGGAAAGCTCGAAAACGGCATTTACGGCCGGAATCTGACGGTATTCAAGCCGAAACAATGATAGTTTCCCCTTTCTTTTTGATAGCGCTTTCCCGATAATTTAACAAAAGAGGCAAAATTTATGGACAAGGAATCTAATGTCGTCGCTCCGGAAATCCCGGAAACCCCAGTCGAATTTTTGGTGGCCGACAAGGCCAAGGTCCGCTCGAAGATAAAGGCGCTCGATTTCGTGGCCGCGCTCTTCCTTTTGATACTGAGCGGCTGCATGCTCGCGAAGATGATAATCTCGGTCGGGTTCGAATCGATTTTCGGGACCCCGCTCAACCTGGCCGCGTTCTGCGCCTACTGCGTCACCGTCGTCTTCTCGATAGCCCTGATCGTCTTGGCCCTTTCCGGCTGCCGCCGCGCCGTCAACGCGATCTATTATCTCGGCGCCTTCGGCCTGGTCGCCTACGTTTCCGCCAGGCAGGCCATCCCGTTTTTCCCCGATTTCAGCGGAATCGACGCGGAGAATATAGTCCTTCTGGCCTTGCTCTCCGCCGGATTGCTTCTTACGCTTATCGCCTTCATCCTTACCCTCAACAAGTCCAAGTCCCTTGGGCTTGCCCTGTTCCGCTTCGTTCTGGCCGCCCTCGGCATTTTGCCGGCGCTTTTCCTCGCCGTCTATCCCCAGGTCGTTAAGGGAATCGGGGCCGCCGTCACCCTCTACGGCGGGACGGTCGATCTGCTCGCCATCCTCCAGCTTGCCGCCTTCCTTTCCGGCGTCGTCTTCCTCTCCGTCGCCATCGCTTCCATGGGCATGAGGTTCCTCGACCGCGGCAGCAACGTCGATACCCTGAAGAAGGTCGAGGTCGTCCAACAGGTCGTGGCCGAGAATCCCGAAGTCCCCGCCACACCGGTCCGGAGGGTCATCTGGGTCGGGCGCCGCAAGGCCTGATATCTAAGGAATCAGGAATTATTTGGACATTGTCTAACGCACTGCGTTGACGGTGTCCTTTTCTTTTGTTTTAATCCGTCACGGAAAAAGAAAGGGGAGAGAACAAATGGCAGTTCCATTCAGGAGAACCGGCAAGACCGCCAAGAGGATGCGCCGGACCCACTTCAAACTGAGCGCCGAGGGTCTCACCAAGTGCCCGCACTGCGGGGCCACCATCAAGAGCCACCGCGTCTGCCCGGAATGCGGGTATTACGGAAGCGAAGACGTCCTCCATCTGAAGAAGGGCGAATGAACCGGCAAGGGGCCAAGCCCCTTTTTTGTTTGGCCGTGCCATTGTAAGATTAGCCCATGAAACTCGAAAGATGCGTGGAAGGCACCTATCTGTATGCCGACGCCGGGATTTCCGAAATCAGGAATTTCCTCCTCGAGGCGGCCAATTGTCGCATCGCCGCCGTGAGCGTCACGCCCTTTTACGCCAAGCTTTCGCGCCTGCTTCTCCAGGAGTCGCCGGTCCTTACCTATGCCTGCATCGATTTCCCGCTCGGCCAGACGACCCCCTCGTCCAAGGCCTTCGCCGCCCGGGAAGCCTACCGCATCGGGGCGGAAGGGGTCGAGGTCATGGCCAATATCCCCATGATCAAGGAACACGACTACGACTACCTCCGCAGGGAATTCTCCCTCATCCGGAAGACCCTCGGTCCTTCCGCGGAAATCCGGGCCGTGATCGAAACCAGCCTGCTTTCCCCCGAGGAGATCGCCTTGAGCGCCGTGGCCGTCCAGGAAGGCGGGGCTAGCGGCATCGTGACCGGCACCGCCTACGGCAAAAAGGGCGTCAAGGAACCCGAGGTGCGGCTGTTGAGGAAAGTGCTCGGACCCGGCTTCTTCGTCAAGGCCAGCGGGGGGATCAGGGACCTAAGCCAGGCCAAGATCCTGCTTTCGGCCGGGGCCAGTGCCGTCTCGACCTCCCGTCCGGGGCTGCTATTCGAACTATAATGGGCATTTCCCTCATCGTGCCGGCCCGAAACGCCGCCCGCTACGAAAAAATATTCCTGCTAAGCGTCCAGAAGCAGATGCACGGGGATTTCGAAGCCATCGTCGTCGTCGATCCTTCCGACGACGCCACGCTTGAAATCGCCAGGTCCTTCGAAACCGCGGACAAGCGCTTCCGGGTCATAGAAAACAAGAAAAGGATGGGACTGAGCTACAGCCGCTACATCGGCTTGGCCGCCTCGAGCAAGAGCCACGTCCTTTTCGCCGACTGCGACGACTACATGTCGCTCGACCTTTTCAGTTTCGCCGAAAAGGCCATCGGGGACGCCGACTGCCTCGTTTACGGCTACTACGACTACAAAGGCGGCAAGAACTATCCGGGGAAGTACGGCCTCGAGGGGACCTTCGACGGGTACGGGGCGCTCCGCAAGCTCTTCGCCGAGTACGAACTCCGTCCCGTTCTGTGGAACAAATTGTTCAGGAAGGACGTCCTGCGCGGCGACCTACTCGTCCTGCCGCCCGGGATTTTCCCGCCGTCCGGGGAATCCTTTTTGTTTTTGCTCGCGCCGCTTCTGAGGTGCAGGAAGGTAGTGGCGACCAAGGAAATGTACTACCACTACCGGCATAGCCAATACGGGCTTTCGCGGGGAAAGGAACACCGGAACCGGGCCTACGGGCGCCTTCTTTGCGAGGAATACGCCGCCAGCTACCTCCGGGAACGTTCCCCGGAAGGCCTTAGGGCCCTGATGGACGCCATCGGACGCTACGAACTGACGATGGAAAGCGACTTCGCGCGGGACAGGAGGGCGGGGCTAAACCCCTACAAGCTCTATCGCAGCAAAGTCCGGGCGGAATTCCGGCGCTTCGTCAAAAAAGGCCCCTTCGGGCCGAAGAGCCTCTTCGGCGAGCGGGGTCTCGAAGACGTATTGGTGGAGGTGTCCTTCTAGTCGCCGTCCACGATCTTTAGGGAAGCCGAGGTGCCCAGGCGGGTGGCCCCGGCCTTTATCATGTCGAGGGCTTCCGCGGCGCTATGGATGCCGCCGGAGGCCTTGACCCCCATTTCCGGACCCACGGTTTTCCGCATCAATGCCACGTCTTCCTTGGTCGCCCCGCCTTTGCCGAACCCGGTCGAGGTCTTGACGAAGTCGGCCTTGGCCCGCTTGGCGGCCAGGCAGGCCGCTTCCTTTTGCCTGTCGTCGAGATAGCAGGTTTCGATGATTACCTTGAGCAGGGCATTAGGCACGGCCTTCCTCACTTCGGCGATTTCCCTTTCCAGATATTCGAAGTCGCCGTCCAGGGCCTGCGAGACGTTTATCACCATGTCGACTTCCTCGGCCCCTTCCTTGACCGCCAAGGCGGCCTCGTAGGCCTTCACCGCGGGCTCGTTGGCCCCGAGGGGGAATCCCACGACCGTGCAGACCTTGACCCCGCTGCCTTCGAGAATGGCATGGGCGAGGGGGACGAAGTCGGGGTTCACGCAGACGGAGTGGAAACCGTGCTCGAGGGCTTCCCGGCAGAGCCTTTCTATGTCTTCCTTCCTGGCTTCCGCCTTCAGAAGGGTATGGTCGATGTATTTGGCTAGTTCCCTGTGCATGCTTTTTACCTCTTTATGGTGGAATTCTAGCAAAAAAGCGTTTAAAGCGGGGGAGAGGTTATGTATAATCACCGCCGGAAAGCAAAGGTCAGGTGAATAGCAAGCAATGAGTGTCAAGACGACCGTCCGCGAGGGCGAGACCCTCGACGAGGCGCTTCGCCGCTGGAAGCGCTCGGTCAACAAGTCGGGTGTCCTTCTCGAGACCCGCAAGCGCGAGTTCTATCTCAAGACCGCCCTCAGGCGGAAGATGAAAAGCGAACTCGCCCGCCGCAAGAAGTGGTAAGGAATCCGCCCCCCGGGGCGGTTTTCTTTTCCCCGTTTCCCTTTACAAAAACCCGCGGGCCGGCAAACGGAGGAGCCCAGGCTGGCGCCGACGCGGATTAGGTTAGGCCGGGCCTATTGTTTTCGGAAATCCGAACGTTCGCGGGCAAACAATGATAGCGCTTTCTGAAACCGCTTACTTTTTGCTATTGCAGCGCGTAAATCGCTCGTTAGAATATAGCCATGTTGATATTAAATTGGATTGGGAGAACGACTCTTTCCGGAGCATTCCCCAAAGTCAATTTGGAAAGGAGCTAATTTAATGTCAAAGAAAATAGCGGGACTCGCTGTTTTGGCCGGAGTGGGACTTTTGGCCCTTGTCGGCTGCGGTGGCGAAGAGGGAGATGACCCCGGCCAGACTTCGACCTTCACCTACGTCGATGCCTCAAAGTACGACCTCGCCATCTGGGCGCCGGCAGATTACAACGGCGCCACCAATACCCTGAATAAACTCATTCAGGATTTCAAGGACAGCGATCCGAAGTACGCCAACCTCAATATCGGTGTTTCCGGCACGATTGCCGAAGGCAACGTCGGCAGCGAACTCGAAAAGAACGCCGCCGCCGCCGCCGACATATTGTTCATGGCCGACGACAACCTGCGCACTGCCGCCGAAGCCGGCGCCATCTTGCCGTTAGGGGAAGATGACAAGGCCGCCGTCTTGGCCCAATCCGGAGAAGCCGGTCTCGAATCTGTCACGCTTGACGTCTACGTTGACAATCCGGCACAAGGGGAAGAACACCTGCAGAACAACTCTTGGGGCTTCCCCTACCGCAACGACAACGGCTATGTCCTAATCTACGACGATACGAAAATAAGCGCGGACGAAGCCAAGAGCATCGAGGGTATTTTGGCCGCCTGCAGACGCGAAAAAGTAGACTTCTTCTACAACATCCAGGATTCTTGGTACACACCGAGCTTCCTTTGGGCCAATGACGGGTTCTTCCGTCCATCGATGGACCAAAACGGCGTCATCACCCTCGCGAGCAACTTCGACAGCGACGGTGTTGCTGCTGCTGCCCAGGCCCTGAGCGACCTATATAAGGAATACGGTGTGACCGTCGCCGGCACCACCGGTGGCTTCGTTGCCGACAATGCCCAAAGCACCGTCGAAAACGGCTTCTACAACGGAACCGCCGGTGCCGTCATCATTTGGAACGACCTCGCTTCCATACAGGATAACGTCGAGGCCCACGCCGAAGCGACCGCCGATACCGCCAATCCCGATACCAGGACTGCCGCAAATATCCACGCGACCGCCCTTCCGACCCTCAAGGTCGGAGGCCAGGACAAGGCTCTAAATACCTTCCTTGGCTACAAGGCCGTTGCCGTCAATAGCCGTGTCATCACTGAGTACGAAACTCTCGATCGTTACAACCTGGCCTTTGAATTCGCCCGCTTCATCACCAGTGAATCCAGCCAGAAGAAGTTCCTTGAGGACAAGGGATATGGACCTGCCGACACTTCGCTTAATCAAAGTGCGGACGTCGCCAACAACGAGTTCCTTGCAGCACTCAACGACATGGTTGCGAGCGGCGACACCGTCCCGCAGGGCGCCAACGTCACCCAAGCCTTCTGGGATCCGATCAAGGCCTTCGGCATGCAGATAGTCAACAATGCCAAGACCGCGAACCAGTGGGGCACCTACCGCAACGCCAAGGAAGCCATCCAGCAGATTATCTTCACTGAAGGATGGGAATCCGTTACCGAATAGCAGACATTCGTTAGTGCTGGGGCGGTTCTGCCGCCCCAGCATTTTCCTAGATTTCTAGTACCTCATCAGTTTCAAAAAGGAGAATTCGCAATATGGTTGAAAACGAAAACCAAGAGAAAGAGGTTTCCGAAGTTGCCGAGGTAGCGGATTACAGCGCCCTGACCGGGCTCGCCGAAGAAGAATTCATGCCCGAACCTTGGTACGTATCCTTCTTCTGCGGGCTTAAGGACGTTTTGCTCAAGTGCCTATTCTGGGTCATTGGATTCCTCATCGATATTTTTTTGGGACTATTCAAGATAGTGGCTTTCGTTTTCAAAGCCATAGTCGGTCTCTTCGTCGGGATTTATCTCCTTGGGCGAAAGCTCGTCCGTATCTGGAGGGATGTAGATTGGCCATCCAGAATCGGCTTCATAGTCCAAGGTGCCGGAAATCTCAAAGCCAAACAGTGGCTAGACGGCTTCGTCTTCCTTTTCATGGAAATAGCCTTTGTCGCCTTTATGGTTCTGATTGGCTCAGGATCTATTGCCAATCTGATTGTTCTTAGCGACGTAGAGCATCCGATGCAGTTGCCAAACGGCCAGACTTTCTATCCACAGGGCAGCAACCAAGTCACCTTGATGCTCGGTTTCGTCTCCGTGTTCGTCGTCATTGCCTACGCCGTCGTTTTCGTACTCGGCTTCCGCTCGATGTACGATACGCACCAGATCGCCCATGCTTCCGAATATTCGAGGGCCCGGGCCGACGCTGCCTATGTGATCGAACATTATGACGATTTCTATGTCGACGAAAACGGAAAACGCCTCTATCTCGCCGACCTGTCGGCTGGCAAGGTCTATCGACTGATGCTCACAAAGTGGGGCTATTGCAAGAGAAGCGCACGCTACATCAGCTACGTCGAATGGAGGAAGGCCAATAAGGTCACTGCCGGAAAAATCGCCACTGCGTGGTACCGTTTCCGTACAAAGGTCTATGATTGGTACAAAGGCAAGGCCCTTTGGCTAAAGGCCCGGTCCTGGGCCAGTCCGCTCGACCGTTTCCTCGAGCCCAAGAAGCCGGAATTGACCGTCAAAGGCGGTATCTCCTATCTTCTTCAAAAGCAGAAAAGGCAGAACACGGTTTTCCACCACAAATTCGACAAGTACAACGACTTCCACAGCTATTTAAGGGATCACAGGATTTTTGCCGGTGTCTATTCGCAGGGCAAAACGCTCTACGATGCGGTATATGCCCGGGATTCCGTTTCGAGGAGCAACGGCGTCGAGCCGATTGAATTCGGCACGAAACTCAACAGGGGAGCTGTCGTCTCCCGCGTTGTCGGTGCCTTCGAAATCCCCCTTTCATCCGCCCGGCGGGTGGCCTATACCGCCATCAAGGTCATTTCCGAAGGAATGAAGACCCAGGGCAGCGAAGAGGCGGTCAGGTCCTATGCGGTCGACACCTTCTCCAAGCTGGCTTCCAAACACCAGGAACAAATAAGGGCGTTCGCCGATAAATTTGGCGAGAAACCCGTCAGCCATGCCATCGCGATGGCCGATGCCTACGGCGACTACCTTAAGCTACGTGCTTTCTATGACGAAGGAAAGAAGGTTTTCGTCAACGCATTAGTCGACGTCTACAATCTCGACGAGAAGGAAGCCTGCATCGTCTATGAGGATTATAGAAGGGTAATCGCCGCAAGCGGGGATGACGAAATGGAATCCATCAAGATGCTCGAGGCCCGCGAGACACGCTACCGCGAGTATGCCGCCGGCCTCAAGAAGATGCCGTTCCACGGCAAGCCTACCGGCGGATTTAAGCGCGTAAAGGAATTCGCCGACGAGAAGTTCGCCGTCACCGTCATGACCATTCCGACGTTGGGATGTCTGATCGTCACCGTACTGCCTTTGATATGCTCGATTGCGGTTGCCTTCACCAATTGGGATGCTAACCACACCCGGTACTTCTTTACTTGGGATATATCGGCGTTCGGCAAGGTGTTCGATATGTTCGGCATCACCGGCGGTTCAGAATCCTATTCCTATACTTTTGTCAAACTGCTTGGCTGGACCATAATCTGGGCCATCTTCGCAACTTTTACCAACTACTTCGCGGGAATCTTGCTGGCCTTGCTCATCAACCGCAAGACGATCAAGCTCAAGAGCCTCTATCGCACGCTCTTCGTGGTATCGATTGCCATCCCGCAATTCATTACCTTGCTTACCATCAACCAGCTATTGGCCGACTCTGGGCCGATCAACACATTCACTTCGCAGTACCTTGGTTTCACCATCGACTATCTCGGCAGCGCCACCAACAGCGCCCTTATCCCGAAGATCACGTGTATAGTCGTAAACATGTGGATCGGTGTGCCGTATACCATGCTATCGGTATCCGGTATTCTGATGAACATTCCCGAGGACCTTTACGAATCCGCGAGAATCGATGGCGCGGGGCCGTTCAAACAGTTGGTATCCATTACGATGCCCTACGTCCTCTTTGTCACCGGTCCCAGCCTCATCACGACTTTCGTCGGGAACATCAACAACTTCAACGTCATCTACTTCCTTGTCGGCGTCGACGGACCGAACAAAGGCGTCAACGGCTTCGTTTCGAGCGCCTCCGACACGGACTTGCTCATCAACTGGCTCTATAACCTTTGCACGGGAGCGGACAAGGACTTCAACATCGCGTCCGTTATCGGTATCGCGATCTTCGCGGTCTGCGCCTTCCTCTCGCTCGTGGTCTATAACCGCATGGGCAGCGTCAAGAACGAGGAGGCTTTCCAATAATGAAAAGCAGGAGAATAGTAGGCGATGTCTTCGTCTACATCATATTGACGCTACTTTCCATCATTTGGATTTCGCCCATTGTCTGGCTGGTTTTGCAGAGTTTCAGTGCCGATCCAGGTGTCAATTCGGCGGCCCTTTTCGCCCCGAACTCCTACTGGCTCGGCAACTACCAGGGCCTAGTCACCAACATGAGGTACGAATTCGGCTCGAAATCCTGGGTGGCTAGCGACTACAACTTCTTTGGCTACGTTGCCGGCGGGAAGTTCTATTTGGGCGGCTTCATCAACACCTTGGTCATCGCCTTCTTCGTCATGATCATCTCGACTCTTATGACCTTGGCCACCGCCTATGCTTTCAGCCGTCTGAGATTCAAGGCCCGTCCGGGTTTCATGAGGGTGATCCTGATCCTCGGGATGTTCCCGGGCTTCCTCTCCCTCATCATCATGTACTGGTTCATGGAAACCATCGGCATCCGCCAGACGATCTGGTCGATGATCATCATCTATTCCGGCGGCGCCGGCATGAACTACTACATCTCGAAAGGCTTCTTCGACACAATTTCCAAGCAAATCGATGAAGCGGCCATGGTTGACGGGGCGACCCGTTTCCAGATTTTCTACAAGATTATCATGCCGCTATCCAAGCCGATCGTCGTCTACACGGCCCTAACGGCCTTCATGGCGCCTTGGGGTGAATACATTACCTCCTCCTACATCCTTGGCACAACCCTCAATAACACCAAGGACAACTGGACGGTTGCCATCATGCTTAATGCCATGCTCTCCGTCACCGACGGCACGAGGGGACGCTATTGGGGACAGTTCTGCGCCGGCGCGGTGCTGGTTGCGGTCCCGGTAGCCATACTCTTCATGTGCATGCAGCGCTACTACGTTTCCGGCGTCACCGGTGGAGCGGTCAAAGGCTAATATGCCCGTACCTTGCTACAAGGGCGGGAAGGGGCTTGGCAGGCTTGCCTGCCTTGCCCTTTTGCTTAGCCTGCCGATAAGCCTTTCTTCCTGCGGGCCGCAGGAGATAATAGTCGACCCCGGCTACGGGATAAGCGGGGCCGAGGCACCCTACGAGGGCGTGGGCTACGAGATTTTCACCGGTTCGTTTTCCGACGGGAACGGCGACGGGCAGGGGGATCTCATCGGGATCACGCAAAAGGTTCCCTATCTCGAGCTCCTGGGAATAAGAAGGATCTGGCTCACGCCTTTCTATCCATCCAACTCCTACCACGGCTACGACGTGAACGACTATTACGGCGTCCGGGCCGAGTACGGGACGCTCCAGGACTTCGACGTTCTCGTGGAAACCTGCCACGAGGCGGGGATAGAGGTGATAATCGACCTCGTGCTTAACCATTCCTCGAATGCCAATCCGTGGTTCCTTCAATCCGCGGAAGACCATAGGAACGGCGATACCTCCGAGGACAGCAAGGCCGACTGGTACGTCTGGTCGGAAAACGGGGGAGCGGGTTATACCTATTCGCCCGTCGCCGATGCCTATTACGAAAGCAATTTCTCGCCTTCCATGCCGGAATTCAACTGCGACAATCAGGACGTGCGGGAACAGTTCTCCGACATTGTGCGCTTCTGGCTCGAAGACCACAAAGTCGATGGTTTCCGCTTCGATGCAGCCATCTATTTCTACTACCTGAACGAGCAGAGAAACGTTGAGTTCCTGAACTGGCTTAAGGGCGTCTGCCGAAGTATCGATCCGGACTGCTACCTCGTCGCCGAGGCCTGGCTTAACTCGGCTTCTGCCTTGCGACCCTACGAGGAAAGCGGCATGACCTTCTTCAACTTCCCGATGAGCGAGTTGAACGGGTCCGGCCCCGGGGCCGGGTTGAGCGTCGCCTCGAAACTCGGCTATTTCCCGAGTTCCCTCTGTTCGACCATCGAGGGCATAAAGGAGGCTGATCCCGACGGCAATCTCGCCATGTTCGTAGGAAACCACGATACCGACCGGCTCAGCGGCTACTTCGCTAATTCCGGCGAAGAACAGGAAAACAAGAAGAAGATGCTCGCGAGCATGTATATACTTACTCCCGGTACGCCTTGGATGTACTACGGCGAGGAAATCGACATGTGGGGCGTAAAAGGCGGGGCCAACAGCGATTCACCGCGGAGGACCGCGATGGTATGGGGGAAAGGATACCCAAGGGCCCGCAACCCCGAAGGCTTCGACGACTCGCCTTACCAGACGGAGAAGGGGGCCTACGACCTCCTTGGGGAGCCCTATAGCCTTCTTAACCATTATCGGAAGGTCATCGACCTCCGCAATTCCTTCCCGAGTGTCTTCACCATGAATGCGATCTGGGAAAACCTTGGAAATGCCAGGGCCTATCCCGGATTTAAGATTACCGCCCAAGACGGCGTTTACTACCTCGTCCACAATACGGTCTCCGGCGAGGCGGAGGTGGCGTTGCCTATCGCCGCCTCGGTCGTCGGGGAGATAACGACTTCCCGGAGTTCCTCCATACTCGAGGGAACCTCCATTGCCATCCCGGCTTTCAATAGCGTCCTTCTGAAGGCCGTCTGAGACACAATTCAGTAGCCAAGGACCAGGAAAGGAAAAACATGAAAAATAACAAATCGCTCCTGCTTTTGACCATCGGGGCCGTCATGGCCCTAACCGGCTGTGGTACCGGAGACTCCGGCGGCACCTCGTCCGACCATAGCACCGGGGGAGGGGACCTAACCTCCTCGGAAACCAGCGATGACGCCGGCGGTGGAGGCGGAATCGTCTCCGATCCCGGGTATTCGCTCGCCTTTGACGGCATCGTCCGCATTTACTACCATAACGACCAGAACGACTACGCCAGCAAGAGGCTGTGGATCTGGGCCAACGGCGTCGACGGCAACGTGATGGGTGAAACTCCATTCACCAACCAGTCTTCCCCCGATAGCTACGGCATCTACTACGACCTCGATCTCCAAACCGGCCCCTTCGCCGGCGTAGAACTTGCTTCCATTTCCTTCATCGTCAAGGAAGCCGGAACCTGGGCCGGGCAAAGCAACGATACTCTTGTTCCCTTCGCCGGCTACGAAAACTATATAGAGGACATCGGAAACGGCCGGCAGCGTCTGACCGTATACGGCATTCAGGGCAACGGCGGCAACATCGAGTGTTACGCCACCCGCAACGAGGCCTTGGGCGACCGCATCGGTTCGCTTTACTTCGAGGACTGGGAGACCCTCGTTGTCAAAGGCGCCGGCAATGACGATGGAACCCGTCCAGCTGAAGAAATCGGCCGGGTCGTCGACTGGAGGCTTTATGCCTACGACGGCCACTACTACTTCCTGGTGGAAAACGAGCGCCCCTACGATCCAGCCGACTACCTTGTGGCCTCCGGTACCGCGAATTCCAATTCCTTCGAGATTAAGTTAAGCGGTGAGGTTGACCCGGGACTTAATTACACGCTCGAGTGCAATTTCGCGCAGAACACGGGACGTTTCAGGACGCGCTCGGCCAGTTTCGTCAACCTCTATGACACCGATAAGTTCCAAGACGAATACGTCTATGACGGAAACGATCTCGGCTATACCGTGACACCGGAGGGGAAATCGCAGTACAAGCTCTGGGCCCCGACCGCGAGCCGGGTACAGCTATTCACCTATGTACTGGGCGAAACGACGGAGGTCAACCACCTTGGGGTGGTCGACAATACCTTGAACAACCACCAGACCCGCGAAATGACCCGCGAGGAGAAGGGCGTCTGGACCTACACGGAGGACAGGACCCTGCCAAGCCGGCGCTTCTACACCTATTACGTCACCACGAGCGACGGCAGCCAGGAAACCATCGATCCCTACGCCCATGCCGCCGGCATCAACGGCATCAGGGGCTACGTCATGAACGACGCGACCTGGGCCTCCGAGGACGCCGAACCGCTGGGCTTCGACGAATCCATCGCCAAGCTTTCGACCGACTACGCGATAAGCGCCCCGAACGAACTTTCGGTCTACGAGGCCCATATCCGGGACCTCACGATGGACGACACGTGGAGGGGCGAAAACAAGCCGGGCACCTATTTGGCCTTTTCCGAATCGGGGACCACGTACGCGGAAGGCGGCGCGAGCGTCAAAACCGGTTTCGACCACATCGTGGAAACCGGGGTCAACGCCGTGCAGCTTTTGCCGGTCTTCGACCAGGATAACGACGAGCGCACAATCACCGACGGGGAAGGAAACGTCGTCAGTTCGCCTTCCTACAACTGGGGCTACAACCCCCTCAACTACAACGTGGTCGAGGGCAGCTATTCGAGCGACCCCTTCGAACCCGTGACCCGCATCCTCGAGTACAAGACCCTCATCAAGGCCTTTGCCGACAAGGGCATAAGGATCATCATGGACGTCGTCTACAACCACCTGGCCTCGGTCGGCAACAACTGCTTCAACAAGGTCATCCCCGACTACTTCTTCCGCAAGAACGCCGAGGGCGGCTACATCGACGGCTCCGGTACCGGGAACGTCACGGCGAGCCAGCGCCCGATGGTCCGCAAGTACATCGTCGACTCGGTCGTCTTCTGGGCCGAGCAATACGGAATCAAGGGCTTCCGCTTCGACCTCATGGGCTGCCTGGATACCGAAACCATGAGGGCGGTCAAGGACGCCCTCTACGAAGTCGACCCCCAGATCGTCGTCTACGGCGAAGGCTGGGACGGCAGCTTCGGCAATCCCGACGGCAACGGACTCAAGGAACCCTACCTTTCCGCGAACAACTCCAACGTCTATAGCCAGCTCTACGACGTCGGCAAGGGCGGAGTGGGCTGCTTCAACGACGCCGGCCGCGACGGCCTGAAGGGCAATACCCAGTGGGACGGCGGGAAGCCGGACTGGGGATTCATCAGCAAGGGGGCCAACGACCTCGCCCCCGACGGCAACGGGAACACCAACCAGTACCTGACCGATTCGGTCGGGCAGTTCCTCGGGGCCAACTACCGGGCCCCGGGAGCCAACCCCGCCCAGACGGTGAACTACGTGGCCTGCCACGACAACTACACGCTCTACGACCAGCTGAACTGGGTATTCGGCTACGACGAGGGCCCGACCGCCGAGGATAGGCCCGAGGCCATCGCCGCCACCGTCGCCCTCAACGCCGCGGTGATGATGAGCCAAGGCATCGCCTTCCTTAACGGCGGCGACGAGATCTTCCGCCAGAAGATACTGACGCCGGAGGATCCCTACTTCGCATTGATCGAGTCGTTGCAGGAAGACGATCCGACCAACACCGACGCCATCATGCTCGAAGACGGCAACATGCTGGTGCGCAACTCCTACAACTACGGCGACGAGTGCAACTCCTTCAAGTGGGACCGCAAGGTCAAGTACTACGACGAGTACCTCAAGACCATCGAGGCCATCCATTACCGCGCCGAGATGATGGGGGACCTCTTCGGGATGCAGTACGCCGAGAACATCGAGGGCAGCGACCCCGATGCCTGGTCCTGGGGCAACCTCGGCAAGTACCCCAACGACTACACGGCCATCGCCGCCAACTTCCGCAGCGCTTCCGGGGAACATTACTACGTTATGCTCGGCGGCCGGAGCGAAGGCGAAACAAGCAACCTCGCCATCAGCAACCAAAGCGTCGAAGTCGTCTACTCGAGCTCGGACTACCACGAGGAAGGGACGACCTTCTCGATATCTAACGGCTCAATCGGCGTCGGCCGCTTCGAACTGCTCCTGCTCAAGGCTCTTTGATTAATCGAGGAAAGGGGACCGCCCGCTGCGGTCCCTTTTTCCGTGGAAAGGCCGTTTTCCGGCCGAAAAAGCGCCAATTTGCTTGAAAGCGCTTTCCATGTCGTTAAAATATGCCCAAGAAGGGCGCGGCCCTTTGTTTCCGTTTAGGAGGATCTCAGCATGAACAAGAGGATGTCTTTGTCCCTCATCGGGGGAATGGTGGCCTGCGCGGCCGCTTTGGGAGCCGGGGTAGTGGCCCAGGGCTACATGGATACCGAATACGTTCCCGCCGAGGCTGCCGGAACTACGCTTCTTACTGATAGCGAAACACTGAGATTTAAAATTGAGATTCAATGGCCAAATGACTTTCCGAATGGCAATTGCTACGTATATTTGTGGAGCGGCAGTGTAAAATCTGGTGACTTCAATGACATTTCTTCTCCGATCATAAACGGTGAAGCTGATTTTTCCATCCCGTACTACCCTTATGAGAATATAATTGTCCACAACGGCAATGGAAATCAGACGGGTAATCTCGTTTTTCCGGAATTATCTCGCAAAATCGGAAATTACGTTCCGGTCGGTAATTTGGGAGGCTGGAATTCTCTGACATGGACCTACCAGGTGGTTGAACCCGTTATCGGAGAAGACAATCTGCGCGTTTGGGTCAATCGTAATTCTCATTATGATGAGCAAGGTTATTCCTATGTGTTCCATTTCTGGGGCAATGGTGTAGATGAAGAATATTTGCCTACGGGATACGTCGATGTTTCCGGCGGCACCTATTTCCCGTACTTTGATCTTCCCAAGGATGTCGTAGGTAATAATTGGCAGTTGAAGATATATAACGATACTTCTTATTCCTTTGAAGCTGCTTCTAGTGAATATGTTTATAATGCCGGCGACAATGCCAAGGTGTTTCGTTTTGATTATCCGGCCGTTTCGCTTACCGACCTGGATGGTGAACTTAAAGATGAGGCGGTGCCGACCGTTCTTGAACCTTATTTGACTTGTTCTTCCGATTTGGACAATGGACACGGGTCCGTAGAAACCCTTTTGGATACATGGTTTGGCATTTCCGATTTTACGGACCAGTCCTCGATCGAAGCGCTTCAAAACAGATTGTCTTCTATTGAGATTAACGACTTTGATTCGATGGATACTTCCTATTCCGGTGGGCAAATCAGCAAAACATCGGCTTGGGATAAAATCAACAGGATGTTTGTGGAGAATCTTTTGAATAGTAATACTCAAGCTAACGGCCTGTCTGCCTTCTTCAGCTCCGAAGATGGCAGCAACGCCGTCATGGCCGGCGGAATAGCCGTCATTGCGGTCGGCATCGCGGCCGCCGCGGCCATGCTCGTCCGTTCCCGCCGCCAGGGGAAAAGCCGCTAGAACCATGAATCCGGGGGAGGGCATTTGAGCCGTCCCCCTTTTTGCGTGCATATTTGGAGGAATTTATGAAAAAGAACCTACTCAGGGCCTTCGTGCTCGGGGCCGCTGCCTTCCTCGGCGTGACCCTATCGGCCTGCGGAGGCGGCGGCCAGTCCTACAGCGAGACCAGCGCTTCCAAGCCGGGCGGACACAACCAAGACGAAGTCGATGCCTACATGGAGAGGCTGAAGACGACTTCGGAGGCCGATCATTTCTACTATCACTACCTCCGCTACGACAGCAATCCGCTGAACTACAACAACTGGGACGTCTGGGTCTGGCCCTACCGCCCGACCGAAGGCCAGGGCGCCAAGTTCGACTGGGTCGGCCGTAGCCAGGGGAGCGATGCCTTGAAGACCGCGAGCGGCAACGCCACGGTCGACGAATTCGGCTATGCCTGTATCGATATTGATCTTACCAAGACCGACTACGACGGCGGCTGGGACAATACGGAGAAGGTAATCGGGGGGACCCCGGTTAACTTCGGCGTCAACCATACCGCCGAAAACGCCGACGAGGAACGCATCGGCCTGCAGATAGTCAAGACCTCCACCAGGGCCGATTCCGGCTTCTGGACCAACGACGGGAGCAACCTCTATGTCAAGGTCGCCGACTACGCCCTGACCGACGAAGAAAGGGGAGTGACCTCCTACCACGCGTTCGTGACCGAAGGCATGGTCCAGTCGGTCGCCGCCACCCCGGCGGTCAACCCCGTCGATCCCTTCGAAGACGACGACGGAACCAACGAAACCTACAACAATCCCGCCTATAACGACGTCGACTACGGCAAACTTTCCCCGGTCATGGATACGAGCCCGGACTTCCTGAAGGGCGGGGACATACTCTCCGAGGGCGCCGGCGTCGGCTACCAGATCATGGTGTCTTCCTTCGCCGACAGCGACGGCGACGGTTTCGGCGACATCTACGGGATTACCCAGAAACTCGATTACCTGAAGGACCTCGGGGTCAACGTCCTCTGGCTCACCCCGGTCCAGAAATCCGATTCCTACCACGGCTACGACATAACCGACTACCTTAGCATCGACGAGAAATTCGGCTCTTCCATGTCCACGGC
Source organism: uncultured bacterium (assembly GCA_949295325.1). Lineage (GTDB taxonomy): Bacteria > Bacillota_I > Bacilli_A > RFN20 > CAG-826 > UBA4951. The sequence continues at coordinate 307,543 of CASFKG010000002.1, read as the reverse complement.
TTCCAAAGATGTCTACGGGATGGTTACTTCCGACACCGCCAAGGCCGACTACAAGGAACTCATCGACGAAGCCCATGCGCGCGGCATGGCCGTCATCATGGACCTCGTCATCAACCATACTTCCACGGGCAACAAGTGGTTCGTGGACGGGGCCCAGCTCGACGAGACCCTGCGCGGCTACTACCGCTGGGCCAACCACGATACCGGAGACGGCATCGACATCGAGCACTGCTGGTATCCCTACGGCGAAACCGTCTATAGCTACTACGCCAAGTTCGGCTCCTCGATGCCCGAACTCAACTATTCCTATACCGGAACCCGCCAGGCCGTCGAGGCCATCGCCCTCAACTGGTGCGAATTCGGGGTCGACGGCTTCCGCATGGATGCGGTCAAGCACATCTACATGGAAGACGAGGTCGCCCAGGATTCCGATTCCCTCGCTCAAATCAAGAAGAGCGACACCTTCATCAAGGACGTGACCGCGGAAGGGGAGAACTACTCCAGCGACCTTACCAGGAACCTCCATTTCTGGCGCGAACTGAACTACGCGATCAAGTCGCAGTACCCAAATGCCTTCATCGTCGGCGAGAACTTCGACGGGCACGCCTACCACGTCGCCCCCTATTACGAAGGCTTCGACTCGATGTTCGACTTCTATTCCTACTTCAACCTCACTAGCCTCGCGGCAAGGGGCCGCCTGAACGGTTCCTCCGGTGCCTATAGCGGTACCGCTTCCGCCTATCTCGGCGCCACCGATAACGGCTCTCCCTATAGTGCCGATAGCGATGCCACGCTCGACGGCAACGTCGGTGCCTCCATTTCGCACGGCGGCTATTGGAACCTCCGCAGCGTCATGTCCGCCTACAACCAGTACCGGGGCGATAGCGCCATGCCGAAGACCGGCGCGGCCGAGTACTCGGCGATAGTGGGCAGCTTCACGAGCAACCACGACATCGCCCGTTCCATCAACCGGATTGCCGGTACTTCCTTCAATGGCGACGGCCTGACCGCCCAAGGGAACGTCACCACCGTTAATTACGCCGAAATGGACGAACTCGCGACCTGCGTGCAGATCGCCCAGCTCATGCTCCCGGGCCTTACCTGGATTTATTACGGGGACGAACTCGGGATGACCGGCAATTTCCCGGCCGGAGCCGACGAAGACACCGACTACGCCGACCTCTATTACCGCCAGCCGATGAAGTGGGAAGACGAAAACACCATCACCCACTACAACGTGAACGGTTCTTCCTTCGGCGTTTCGATGGACGACATCAACGGAAGCGACCTGGTCGCCCCGGCCGAGACGCAGCAGGCCGATCCCGCTAGCCACTATAGCGCCATCAAGGCCTTCGCTACCGCCAAGAACTCCGAACCGGCCCTTATCCGCGGCAATTTCGTGCCCTGGGGCTGGAACGGCAACGACTACATCCTCAATTTCCAGAGGATCCTCGGCAACGATACCTTCCACGTCTTCGTCAACCTCTCCAACAGCGATGCCCTGTTCGGCACCGCCGGGGAAGTGGTGGCCTCCTTTAACGGGGCCGGCCAATCCAGCGGAACCAACCGCACCCTTCCCAGCCATAGCGCCGTCCTCATCAAGGAGTAAACCGCATTCCGGCCTGGCCGCCCCGCGGGCGGCCTTTTCTTTTTGCCGCCGAAGCCTTAATCTATGGCCATGGAAGAAAACAAGAACGCCTATCGGCCCTATAGCCTCGTAAGCTCCGCCGCCTTCTTCGCCTTCGTCGCGGTTCTCTGCGTCTCGGTCGTTTTGCTCTGCGGCCCCCTTTACGGCCGCGAAGACCTTCTGGTACCGGGTGCCTGCCTGATACCGGTATGGGTGGTGCTGCTTGCCGTTACCGCCTGGGCCGGGGCCGTCTGGCACGGGAGACTGGCCCGCGACAAAGGACCCGGCATCTTGCCCCATTAGGCAATGGCCAGGCTAGGCAAAAGCGGCGCCGAAAAGAAGAAAGAGGAAAAGGAAAACCGGGACGGAAGCAAAATCGTCTCGGCCTATTCCAAGGAAGGGCAGCTGAGGAAGAAGGAAACCCAGGAGGCAGGCCGCCTCAAGGGCTGGGAGAAGGCCCTAATGGTCCTCGGTTACGTCCTTATGTTCGTCTTGGCCCTGCTTGTCATCTACTTTCTCGAGCAGGCGGGGATATTCTAGGCATCCAAACCGGGCTAGGAGCCCGGTTTTTTCGACTGCAAGGTAGAGGAAAAGGGATAGTGCCGCCCCGCCGAAGGCCTGGACGAGGTCGAAAAGCGAGGAGTAGAGACCGGCGGGCCCGTAGAGGCCGAGGTAGGCGAAGAAGTAGACGGCGACTTCCGCGGCCGCCCCGACGGGCAATCCCATGTAGCGGAGCACCTTATGGCCCCTTAGTTTATGGAAGAAGAGCCCGGCGGCGGCGCAGCAGAGGCCCTTGGAGAGCACCGTAAAGGGGACGAAGGCCGCGTAGCCGGCGGTAAGGTCGGAGAGGGCCCCCGCGGCCATCGCGGCGACGGCGCCGAAATAGGGGCCAAGGAGGAGCGCCCCGAACAGGTTGACGGCATCGGAGAAGTTGAAATACCCCGCGCCGCCCGGATAGGGGATCGGGAGGAAAGCCGTTAAGGCGTAGGAAAAGGCAGCCAGCAGGGCTGCCGCTGCGATCCTAAGGGTCCTATTTCCCGCGGCTTTTGCCAAGCGACCTGCCATGTGCCTTGCCCTTGGGGCCGAAAGCCTTCTTCCTGGGGGCGGCCGAACTCACGTAGGCCCCTTCTTTCAGCATTTTGCCCTTGCGTTCCTCGGGGAGGAGGAAGCCGATGGCATCCTCGTCGCTATAGACGCGGATTCCGTTATCGACCAGCAGTTTGGCGGTAACGCCCATCCCGTCTATTTTGTTCCCGTTGAAGTTCCCGTCGTGGATCTTGCGGGGGCCGCAGGCCGGGCTGCCTTCCTTGAGTATCGCGGTCTTTATCCCGAAATACCGGCATAGGGCGAGCGCCTTTTCGGCGCCGAGTTCGTATTGCGCCGTGACGTCCTTCTCAGACTCGGAAACGACCTTGTCGCCCCTGATTTCGGATTTTTCGCGGGGGATCGGAAGGCCGCCTTCCACTTCGGGGCAATAGGCCACGATTTCGTAGTGCTCCTTGAGGCTATCTAAAAGCGGCAGCGGGTTGTCGCCGCCGTCATAGCGGCATTTCACGCCGAAGAGGCAAGCCGAGACGAGTATCTTTTCCATACTTTAGGGATATTAACGCCTGCGGTTTCCTTTTGCTATCATTTTGGGAATGGACGGATTCGTATTCGAACTGGTCAGAAGCAAAAGGAGGGGCTACCGGATTACCTACGACTCTAGCCGCGACGTCTTCACGGCCTCCATCCCCCTGGAACTGAGCCAAGGGGAGTTCGAAAGGGAAATTCGCAAGCACGGAAGGGCCCTCGGCAATATGCGGAAACGCGCCTTGAAGCGGAAAGAGGGGGACTACTACCTCTTCGGCGAAAGGCACGCGGCCCCGGTAGACGCCGGGTACCGCCGGAAGGCATACGGGGAGTATTTGGCGGATTCGGTAAGAAGGTACGTGCAGAAGGACCGCATAGCCTTCCCGGTATCCGTCTTCGTCCGCGACATGAAGACTAGACTCGGCACCAACAACGTGGCGAAGCGGAAACTCACGTTCTCTTTGAGCCTTTCTTCCTTCTCGAAGGAAGTAATAGACTCGGTGGTGGCCCACGAGATAAGCCACTTCGCCTACCTCTCGCACGGGAAGTACTTCTATAGGCATTTGCTGAAGCTGTTCCCGGACTACCGCAACTGCCGCCGGTCCATCGTGGAGGGCGACTTCGAATATGGGAAACAAAATAATCACCTCGGTCAATAACGAAGAGATAAAAACCTTGGCCAAGATTGCCGGCAATCCCTCGGACGAGATAGTGGTCGAAGGCTACCACATGGTAGAGGAAGCCGTCAGGGCCGGACTGGCCAAGCGAATTTATTCCGTCAAGGATTACCGGACTTCCCTGCCTTTTACCGCGGTATCGGAGGGCGTCCTTAGGAAGGTCTGCCGCTCGAAGACCCCGGAAGGGATATTCGCCTTGGCCGATAAGCCCGTCGCCAAACCCGTGGCCTCCGATAGGGTCCTGCTGCTCGACCGGGTGCAGGATCCCGGCAACCTCGGGACTCTAATCAGGACCGCGCTTTCCTTCGGGTTCATGGACGTCCTTGCCATCGAAGGGACCGCCAAGGCCTTTTCCGGCAAAGCCCTCATGGCGAGCCAAGGGGCCTGCTTCCACCTCAACATCGTGGAAGGGCTAAGCGAAGAGAGGGCCCTCGATCTGCTCGAGGGCCGTACGCTCCTTTCCGCCGAACTGAACGGGGAGCCTTTCTCCGAAGCCCCGCGGGACATAGGCAGGCTCGCGGTCGTCCTCGGAAACGAAGGCCGGGGCATTAGCCGAAGCCTGCTGGAGAGAAGCGGCCTCCGGGTCCGCATCGAGATGGACAATCTCGACTCGCTGAACGTCGCGGTCGCCGGCGGCATCATCATGTACGCTTACCGCGGTGTGGAAAACTTCCCCAATAGGAAGTAACATTTGGTGTCCAAGGAACGGGAAAAGTAACCGGCAGGGGCGCATAGGGAGGGGCGGATAGTGGAACCGTCCCCGCCGCGCCGGCGAAACGTTCGCCCGGGAGGATCCGGAGCAATGTCCGGCGTGAGCCGCGTTAAGGCGGAATCGAGTGCCCCTATTCACAAAGGGGAAGCAGGATGGTACCGCGGAATATTCCGTTCCTGGGGACCGCCTTTTTATTTGGCGGGGAGAGGGATTATGGATATATCGGAAATCGAGACCGGGGCCGTAAAAGCCCTAAGGGCCGCTTCCGGCCAACAGGAACTGGAGGCCTTCAGGGTTTCCTATCTTTCGAAGAAGGGGGTCGTTCCCTCCTTGCTTTCGAAGCTTAGGGAGATGGAGCCGGCCGAAAGGGCGGCCTACGGGGCCAAGGTCAACGCCCTGAGGGCGAAGATCGAGGAACTATACGAAGCAAGGCGCGCCGAACTGCTCAAAAAGGCCCTGGACGAGAAACTGAAGGCCGAATCGCTCGACCTCTCGCTCGACGGCTACGAGCTGAAAAGCGCCCCGGGCCACCCTTACCACCTGATCGTCGACGAGGTGACGGAGATATTCTCCGACCTCGGCTTCAAGGTCATGGAAGGGCGCGACATCGAAACGGAAGACTACAACTTCACCTACCTTAACGTCCCGGCCGACCATCCGGCCAGGGAGATGCAGGATACCTTCTACCTCAGGCAGGGGCTCTTGCTCCGCACCCAGACGAGCGCCGAGCAGGCCCATGCCCTCGAGGAAAACGCCGATAAGGGCGAACTCCGGATCATCTGTCCCGGCAAGACCTACCGGCGCGACGACGACGATCCCACCCACAGCCACCAGTTCGGCCAGATCGAGGGGCTGATGGTCGGGAAGGACATATCCCTGAGCGATTTGAAGGGCACCCTCGAACTGTTCGTGAAGCGGATGTTCGGGGAGAAGCGGAAAATCAGGTTCCGCAGCTCCTATTTCCCTTTCACGGAGCCGAGCGTCGAGGTCGACGTCACCTGCAGCAAATGCGGCGGGAAGGGCTGTTCGATGTGCAAGGGCACCGGCTACATCGAGATACTCGGCGCCGGGGAAGTGCATCCAAGCGTCCTTAGATACGGCGGCTACGACCCCGAGAAGTACTCGGGATTCGCCTTCGGCGTCGGCATCGAGCGCGTGGCGATGCTCCGCTACGGCATCGACGACATCCGGCGTTTCTACCAAAACGACATCCGTTTCCTGAAGGGGTTCTGATATGAGGATTTCATGGAATTGGCTTAACGAACTCGCCGACCTCGGCGGCATCGATCCAAGGGAGGCCGGCGAGAAACTGACCGACGCGGGGGTCGAGTGCGACGGCGTATATAGGCTCGCCGAAGCCTCGGGGCTCGTGATAGGCCGGATAACGGCGTGCGAGAAGATGGAGGGCAGCGACCACCTCCACGTACTGGAAGTCGACGAAGGCCCCAAGTACGGCCTTGCCCAGATAGTCTGCGGCGCGCCCAATGCCCGGGTCGGCCTCAAGGTCATAGTCGCCCGTCCCGGGGCGAGCCTCCCGGGCGGGAAGATCGAGGCCGGGAAGATCCGCGGCGTCGTTAGTAGCGGCATGTGCTGTTCGCTTCTCGAAATCGGGGTGGACCGGAAATTCCTCAGCGACAAGCAGATAGGCGGCATCGAGGAATTGCCCGGCGACGCCCCCTTGGGGGAAGAAGACGTCCTGAAGTATCTGGGCCTAGACGACTACGTCCTCGAACTGGAGGTCTTGCCGAGCCGGCCCGATATATTGAGCGCCCTGGGGATCGCCCGGGAGCTCTGCGCGATCTATTCGCGGAAGATGAAATACGGGGAACCCCGGTATTCCGGTTCCTTCGACACCGTTTTCTCCCCCGCTTCCGAAACGGAGGATTGCCCGCGGTTCTCGCTTATCGAGGCCAGGGGCATCTCCAACCGTCCTTCGCCCAAGTGGCTGAAGGAAAGGCTCATCGCTTCCGACATCCGTCCCATCGACGCGGTCGTCGACATCGGCAACTACGCGATGCTGCTCACCGGACGTCCTTTGAACATGTACGACGCCGGGAAGATGAAGGGCAAGGTCCTCTCCGCGAGGAAGGCCGCCCCTTCGGTTTTCCGGGCCATGGACGGCAACGACTACGCCTTGAAAGAAGGCGACATCGCCATCTACGACGGCGACTCCGTTGCCTGCCTTGCCGGCATCATGACGAGCGACGAGTATAGGGTCAAGGACGACACCGAGGACGTCCTCGTCGAATGCGCGGAGTTCTTCGGGCCATGCGTCAGAAGGACCTCGGCCCGGCTCGGCTTAACCAGCGATTCCTCCTCGCGCTTCGCCCACGGGGTCAACCCCGAGGCCGATACGGAAACCCTGGCCGTCGTTTCCGGCCTCCTCAGATCCATCTGCGGGGCCAAGGAAGTCAGCAACATCAGGGTTTACGGCGGAAAGGATTTTCCGAAGAAGGAGATTCCTTTCACTACCGCCTACATAAACAAGCGGCTCGGAACCGCCTTGAGCGACGGGGAAATAGTCTCCATCTTGACCCGCGACCATCTCTTTATCGAAGGCAAGGACGGCAGCTACGTCGCGAAAATCCCGAGCTACCGCCTCGATTTGCTCGAACAATGCGACCTGAGCGAAGAGGTGATAAGGCTACTTGGCTACGACGCGATCGCTTCCCACGTCCCCGAAGCCCCCATCAGCCTCGGCGGGCTTACCCCGCACCAGGAAAAGAGGAGGGGAATAAGGAAACTGCTCTCCTCGCGGGGACTATACGAATGCCTGACCTACACCTTGGTCCCGCGGGAAGAAAAGGACGCGTTTGCCTACCTAAGCGCCGGCGGGGAATGCTACGAACTCGCCAATCCCCTTACCCCCGAGCGGGCCTTCGTGCGCAAATCCGTATTGCCGAGCCTGCTCGCCGCGGCCGGCTATAACGTCAGCCGCCAGAACGGCGACTTCTGCCTATACGAGGTCAGCGACGTGGACTACGTCGGCTACAAGGGCGAAAGGCTCGCCGTGGTAGGCGTCGGACACGAGCACCTCGAGGGGGAAATGTCCCTACGTCCCTACGGCTTCTACTACGCCAAGGGCCTCTTCGAAGCCGTCTTGGCCGAATTGGGCCTTGTTCCCTCGCGCTTCAAGGCCGAAAGGCTGAGCCTCGAGGAAGCCGGGGAGGAGTACCATCCCTACCGCAGCGTCAAAGTCAAGCTCGGAAGGCAAGTCGTCGCCGTCTTCGGCGAACTCCATCCCAAAGCCGCCGGCAAATACGGCCTCAGGGCCCCGTGCTTCGGCTTCGAGGCGGATCTCGGCACCCTGATCGATACGCCGGCCGGGAACAAGAAGGCGGCCATCCCGCCGCGCTTCCCCAAGGTCCGCCGCGACCTGAGCCTCCTGGTCGATAGGGACGTGGAGGCCGGAAAGCTGCTCGAAGCGGTCCGCCGGTCCTCGTCCCTTGTCAAGGAAGCCTTCGTCTTCGACGTCTACGAAGGCAAGGGCCTTCCCGAAGGGAAGAAGAGCCTTGCCATCGGGATGTGGCTCTATCTGCCCGAAAGGACCCTGGTCGACTCGGAAATCGAAGAGGCCATGAAGAAGGCAGTCGGGGCCCTCGGCCGCGAAGGGGCGGAGGTGCGCTCGTGAACCTGATCGCCAAATCCGACGTGAAGTCGGGCTTCGACCTGAACTTCGTCCGGGAGGATTGCCCGCTAGGCAGCCGCGAGATGCCTTACCCCATCGTGGGCATCAAGTCGCTCGAATACACGGGGAAGGCCTATAACGACGGGAAGTACCCCCATGTCGAGATGGCCATAAGGGCGGTGGTCACCCTGGAAGACAGCTACGACGCGGTCCATTTCGACAAGGAGATAACCCTCGAGGACGAGGCCGACATCATGGAGGACGAAGACGAGGAAGGGGAAGGCTTCATCATGCCCGGGAAGGACATCGACCTGGACCTGTTGGCCGTTTCCTTCATCCATTCGTATCTGCCGATCAAGGTGCTCCGCGAAGGAAGCAAACTGCCTTCGGGAAGCGGGATCATCGAGATAGTGGAAGAAGGCGGCGTGGGGGAGGCGGACGGTTCCCCCTTCGACGTCCTCAAGGACGAGGATTTCCGATAAAACAACGTCAGTGGCCGCCTTCCGGGGCGGCCCTTTTTGCTATCGGCCATCAGTAAATGCAGTGGAGTAAATACAAAGTATTTAATTATCTTAAAAAACTACCGGAAAACTACTAATAAAAGGTTATTTCCCCGATTTTTGGTTTTACGGCATACCTTTACAATTGGACGCGCGATTCCCCTTTAACTGGGATTAGGAGGATGGTAGAGTTTACGCAGAGGTGGGAAAAAGTGGGAAACTTCATCGGCTCGTACAAACGGTCCATCGACGAGAAGGGCCGCCTGCAGCTTCCTCCCAAGCTCCTTGGCGAGGAAGAAGGCCCCTTTTACCTCCTCCGGGGCTTCGACGACTGTCTGAGCGTCTACCCCTCCTCCCGCTTCGGAAAGCTCCTTGAAAGGCTTTCCTCACTCGATTATTTCGATTCAAAGGCCCGCAAGTTCGTAAGGCTTGCCTTGGCGGAAGCCGAGAAACTCGAAACCGACGCCCACGGACGCATTGCCCTCAGGCGGGAATTGCTCTCCAAGACGCCGCTAGACTGCGAAGCGCTCCTGATCGGGTGCCTCGACCATTTCGAGATATGGGACCCCAAGGCCTACGAAAACTACATGGGCAGCGGAGAAAGCCTCGAGGAACTCGGGAACGCGGTTTCCGCGGAGGGGAGAGATGGGCGTCCATAAGCCGGTGCTGCTCGGCCGGTCGCTGGACCTGCTTCCGACTGGGGAAGGGGTCTACGCCGACCTGACGCTCGGCCGCGGCGGCCATTCGCTCGAACTGCTCAGGCGCAATCCCGGGGCCAGGCTCGTCTGCTTCGACCTTGACGACGAGGCGATCCGCGAATCGAGGGGCATCTTCCTCGAACACGGCGTCCTCGGCCGGGTAACCCTGGTCAAATCGAACTACGCCGGCGCCGCGGGCATACTGAGGTCGATGGGCATCGATTCCCTCAGGGGAATAATCGCCGACCTCGGCGTTTCCTCCCCCCAGTTCGACGAACCGGAAAGGGGATTCAGCTACCGCTACGACGGCCCCCTCGACATGAGGATGGACCAAACCCAGGCGCTTAACGCCTACGACATCGTGAACGGCTACGAGGAAAGGAAACTGGCCGACATCATCTACCGCTACGGGGAAGAAAGGGATTCCAGGAGAATCGCCCGAAAGATAGTCGAAAGGCGCCCCATCAAGACCACCTTCGAACTGGTGGAGGCCGTCAAGGCCGCCAAATCCCCCAGGGAGCTCTCCAAGAAAGGCCATCCGGCCAAGCAGACCTTCCAGGCCCTGCGGATCGCCGTGAACGGCGAACTCGACAGCCTGGAAAAAATGCTGGGCGAGATGCCGGGGATGCTCGAAGTCGGGGGAGTGATGGCGGTCATCACCTTCCATTCGCTCGAGGACCGGCTCGTCAAAGACGGGTTCCGAAAACTCTCGGTGGCCTTAGGAAGCCGGTTCGACCCCGGTCCCGCGGAAGCCCCGAAATACCGTTTGCTTACCAGAAAGCCGATACTCCCCACAGCCGAAGAAGAAGCCGGGAACCCCCGCGCCAAAAGCGCCAAACTCAGGGCGCTGGAAAGGATAGCGTTATGAAGGACAAGCTCGAAAAGACCGGCCACCGCCGTCCCTATAGGACGTTCCGCCGCGCCGCTATATTCTTCTGCTTCTTCCTTTCGGTTGGCGCCCTCGCCTCCATCCCGGTCGGGATATCCTACCGCATGGCCGAAGAGGCAGCCGCCGTCAGCACCGGGAGCGACAGCGATAGCAAAGAGAGCGGACAAACCGAGGAAGAAGTGCCAATCGAGAGCATCGCATTGGAGTAACAGGAAGATTCCTCCTTTCCCCGCCGGAATTGCCTCCCGGCGGGTTTTTGCTGCCCGATACCAGAAAATTACCAATTCCTTAGTAACTTGTTCACTTTAGGCATAGCCTAGATTAGAATTTGCCCATGGATATAACCAAACCCGCGGCCGCCATCGAGATCGCCGACGACAAGGCCAAGTTCCTCATAGGCCAATCGCGCGGCAAGGGAGTCGAGGTGCTCTATTACGACGAGCAGCCGATGCCCGCCGGCGCCGTGTCGGGCGGCGAGATAAAAGACGAGGAGGCGGTCGCCAAGGTGCTTTCGGCCTTCCGGAGCATCGACGACGAGGCCCTCCGGGTCAAGGTGAACGCCGATTCCGCCTCGCTGGTGCTGCCGCCCGTCGGGCTCTCGGTCTACCAGTCGGTCAAATCGAGCCAGACCATAAGCGACAACGTCCAGGTCCTCGACATCAACAACGTCCTGAGCCTGCTCAACCGCGAGAAGATCCCGGGAAACCTGTCGATCATCGACATCGTGCCGGACTTCTTCACGATCGACTCCGCGGAACACTACAAGGACCCGCCCCTCGGTCAGAAGGCCAATTCGATCGCCATTCAGGCCAAGGTCCACGCGCTGCCCGGCGAACTCACGGCAAGCTACAAGAGGGCGGCGGCCAAGGCCGGCTTCCGGGTGAGGAGGCTATCGGTATCCAGCTATCTCGACGCCCAGATGCTGAGTCTGGCGCCCGACATGCCGAAAAGCTGTTTCTACATCGATATCGGCGCCAAGGTCACCTCGGTATCCCTGCTTTCGGAGGGCTCGCCCTATTCCGCGCTCTGCCTCCGGGCCGGGGGAGACGACCTCACCGAACATATCGCCGCCCGGCTTTCCATCCCGGTTCAGGCCGCCAAATCCGTCAAGGAAGCCTACGGCTACGACCTCAGGACCACGGACTATTCGCCCTATATACGCAAGGTGGGCGGGGAAAACCCGATAAGGCAAAGCGACCTGAACGACGCCATAAAATCGTATTTCGCCGATTTCGGCGCCTACGTCGGCAACGCCATAAAGACGCTGAGCGACAAGCAGGGCCAGGATTCCGCCGGCGACCTCCTCGGGCTTCCGCTCGTGGTGGGGGGCGGCGGGGCCGACCTCTACGGGCTTGCCGAACTCCTGAGGCCGAGCCTCGGGGCGCGGAACGTGGTGCGCTACGTGCCGCGGGCCGTCGGGGGGAGCGACCCCTCCATGACGGCCCTGCTCGGGATGATACTGGTTTCCGGAACGTACCGCGGGTCGCTATGGGACGACGGACAGCGCGTCTCCACCCTTAGCCGGGACAATTAGGAGGGCTTATGCTCATGGAAGAAGATCTGGATAGTTTCGAACCGGTCGCCAAAATGGTGGTGATCGGGGTCGGCGGGGCCGGCAACAACGCCGTGAACCGCATGATCGACGAGGAAATACAGAACGTCGAGTTCTGGGTGGCCAACACCGACAAGCAGGCCCTTTCGACCTCGAAGTCGCCGAACCGCCTGGTTTTGGGCGAGAAGATAACCCAGGGGCTGGGTGCCGGCGGCGACCCCAAGGTCGGCAAGGAGGCCGCAGAGGCCTCCACCGAGGAGATAAAGGAAATCGTCCGGGGCGCCGACATGGTGTTCATCGCCGCCGGGATGGGCGGGGGCACCGGGACCGGTGCCGCCCCCGTGATCGCCTCCATAGCCCGGGAATGCGGGGCGCTAGCCGTGGCCATCGTCACCCGTCCCTTCGGCTTCGAGGGGGAAAAGAGGATCGCCCAGTCGGTCGAAGGCCTTTCCAACCTGATGGACAGCGCCGACGCCATAATAGTGGTAAGCAACGACAACCTGCTCATAACAAACGGCAACGCGCCCATTTCGCAGGCCTTCAGCGTCTCCGACGCGGTCCTTGCCCAGTCGGTCAGGACCGTGGCGGACCTCGTTTTGCTCCCTGGCCTCATCAACAGCGATTTCCGTGACGTCCGCAACATTCTCAAGGGCGCCGGCATTTCCCTCATCGGCTTCGGCCAGGGAAACGGGCCCAAGAAGGCCGAAATGGCTGCCGACAACGCCCTCAACAACCCCTTGCTCGAGGCCAAGATCACGGGCGCCAAGTCCGCCATCTGCGCGGTTACCTGCGGTTCCGGGGTCACCCTCTACGAAACGCAGGACTGCGTGACCCGCATCAAGGCCATGGCCGGCGGGGAACTCGACATGAAGTTCGCGGTTTCGATCAACAACAAGCTCGAGGACACGATAATCGTCTCGGTCATCGCTTCCCGCTTCGAAAACGGGGGCCGCGACCTGCTGAAGCCCATCGAACCGGGACTGAGGCGTCCCGAACCCGCCAAGCCCGCGGAAGAAGACCACGGGAGCGGGGCCGAGGACATCGTCGAGGACATTCTGCCGAACTTCCTCAGCAACGATTAGAATTGAAAACCTATGAACGACAATAACGACCTGCTTTTGCCCGTGACGGGCTTCGAGATGCGGGGCAACCTCCCGAAGAAGGAACCCATCCTCTTGGAGAAGTGGGAGGAGATGGACCTCTACTCCCTCATGAACGGGAAAGAAGGGGCGGAGGACTATGTCCTCCACGACGGCCCACCCTACGCCAACGGCGACATCCACTGCGGCCACATGCTCAACCGCCTCCTCAAGGACTTCGTCGTGAGGTACCGCAACATGAAGGGGTACAACACCCCCTTCGTTTTCGGTTTCGACACCCACGGCCTCCCGATCGAGGTCATGCTTTCGAAGAAGGGCGTCGACCGCAAGAAGATGGGGGTGGTCGAATTCCGCCAAAAATGCGAGGAATACGCCCGCTCCCAGGTGGAAAGGCAATTAGCCCAGATCAGGCGCTTGGGCGTTTTGGGCGACTACCGGCATCCCTACCTGACCCTGGAGCCGGCTTTCGAGGCCCGGGAAATCGAGGTTTTCGGGGAAATGGCCCTCAAGGGCCTGATCTACAAGGGCGTCAAGCCCGTCTATTGGTCCCCTTCGAGCGAATCGGCGCTGGCCGAGGCCGAAATCGACTACAAGGACGTCCCGGTCAAGACCCTTTACGTCGCCTTCCCGATAAAGGACGGGAAAGGGAAACTGCCGGCGGATGCCTCCGCGCTCATCTGGACCACGACCCCGTGGACCATCCCGAGCAACCTCGCGATCACGCTCAATCCCCGCTTCGAGTACGGGCTCTTCGATACCGACAAGGGGAAGTTCGTCTTCCTGCTCGCCCTCAGGGACCGGCTGATGGGGGAACTCGGCCTAAAAAAGGCCGAATTAATCGCCTCCTACAAGGGCCGGGAACTGGAAGGCGTGGTGGCCAGCCACCCGCTTTACGGCCGCGATTCGCCGTTTTTGCTAGCCGACTTCGTCACCGAGGATAGCGGCACCGGCCTCGTCCATACCGCCCCCGACCACGGCGTCGACGACTTCAACGTCTGCTTCCGCTACGGCATAAAACCCTTCTGCCCGGTCGATGCCCGGGGCGTCATCCACATGCCCGAAGACCCGAATATCGACGGTCTTTTCTACGAAAAGGCCAACGATGCCGTCATCGCCGAACTGGAAGGAAAAGGCGCGCTCGTCGCTTTGAAGGAACTAATCCACAGCTATCCCCACGACTGGCGGACCGGGAAGCCCCTCATTTTCCGGGCTACCCCCCAGTGGTTCTGCTCGATCGCCCCCATCCGGGACGAGCTCCTGAAGGCCGTCGATTCCATCAAATGGGATCCCGCCTGGGGCCGGTCCAAGATGGCCAACATGATCAAGGACCGGAGCGACTGGTGCATCTCGCGCCAAAGGGCCTGGGGCGTCCCCATCCCCATCATCTACAACGAAGACGGTAGCCCCATTTTGGAAAAGGCGGTCTTCGACCACATCGCCTCCTTGGTCCGGCAACGCGGTTCCGGCATCTGGTACGAACTCGAAGCCAAGGAGTTATTGCCCGAAGGCTATTCCAATCCCGCTTCGCCAAGCGGCCGCTTCGCCAAGGAAACCGACATCATGGACGTCTGGTTCGACTCGGGCTCCAGTTGGAACGCGGTTTTGCGCGAGCGCGGGCTGAAATACCCCGCCGACCTCTATCTGGAAGGCAACGACCAGTACCGCGGCTGGTTCAACGCCTCGTTGACCCTTTCGACCGCGGTGACCGGGATCCCGAGCTTCCGGGAATGCCTGACCCACGGTTGGGTCATGGACGAGAACTGGCAGAAGATGAGCAAGAGCAAGGGCAACGGCGTCGACCCCAGCAAGGTCGCAAACGAAATGGGCGCCGACTTGCTGAGACTCTTCGCCGCGAGCGTCGACTTCCGCAGCGACGTGAAGATGGGCGAGAAGGTAATGAAGGCGGTCAGCGATTCCTACCGCAAGATCCGCAACACCTTCCGCTTCCTCCTAGGCAACCTCAATGACGGGGCAACCCAATATGTCCACGAAGAGAAGGAGTACGGACACTCCTTGGCCGACAAATTGGCTTTGTACCGCTTGAGCAAGACGGTCAGGGAAGCGCTTCGCCGCTACGAAGGTAACGACTTCAGCGGGGCCAAGGACGCGGTCGTCTCTTGTCTCGTCGGGGATTTGTCCAACTTCTACCTCGACATTTCCAAGGACATCCTTTATTGCGACAAAGCCGATTCGCCGCGCCGCAAGGCGGTGCAGGACGTCCTCTACAGGGCCTGCTACGACCTTTCCCGGCTCCTGAATCCGATTTTGCCCTTCACGATGGAAGAGGTTTATTCCTATCTTCCGAAAGCGGGCAAGAAGGCTTCCATTCAACTCGAATCCCTGCCGGAAGGCGACTACGGGATCGACACGAGCAAACTCGAAACCGTCTATAAGCAGTTCGTGGATTCGCGCGAAGAGGCCAACAGGGTTCTCGAAAAGGGACGCGCCGAAGGACTTTACGGGTCCTTCGCCAATGCCGATCTGACCATCGATTTAAGCGGCAAGCCGGAACTCCTCGCGGCCTTGAAGGAGGCCGGGGAAGAGGAGACCGCGCGTCTATACGGCGTGCACCAAGCCGAAATCTCGAATAAGTATTCGTCTAGGGCCGCGGCGGGCTGCGAATGCTCCCGCTGCCGCAAGCTAAGCGATGCCTTGATCGACGGGCTATGCCCCCGCTGCCATGGAAAATAAGTTTGAGCTTCCGCCCAAGGCCAAGACGATTTTAAAGGGAATATTCCTCAGCTTCGTCTGGATCGTCCCCCTTTTGGTCGCGGTCGACCAGGGGACCAAGTGGGCGGTACAGCTGAACCTCAAACCCGGGGATAGCGTCCCGGTCATCGAGAACTTCTTCTACCTTACCCTGGTCTACAATACCGGGAGCGCCGGGGGGCTCGGCTCTTCCTCGACGGCGATGAGGGTCGTCTTCATCCTCATATCCTGGATCATGTCGATTTTCTTCGGCTTCTGGCTTTTCCATATAAGGAAGAAGAACGAGAGGTTTTTGAACTTCATCGTGTCATTGTGCCTTGCCGGGGCGATCGGCAACCTGATAGACAGAACCTTCTATTGGCCCGAAACCACGGGATTTACCGGGGTTATCGATTTCCTCATGTTCTATCTGCAGGGCGGTCCGAACGGTCCTAGCGTCAACTGGCTTTCGCCTTTCCCGGTCTTCAACGTCGCCGACATGTGCCTGACCGTCGGGGTCATCCTCTTCATCGTCTACATCCTCTTCTTCTCGAAGAAAGACGAGGATAGGCAGGAGGAGCATAAAAAGGAGCACTCCGAAAATGCTTCTAAGTGAACTCGAAGGCGGCAAGAGGCTAGACGAGGTTCTTTCCAAAGGGGCCGGCTGGCCCCGCGAGAAGGCCAAGCGGGCCATCAAGGAAGGACTTGTCAAAATAAACGGGGAAGTAATAGCCAAACCGAGCAAGAGCGTTTCAAAGGGCGACGAAATCGAATACGAAGAGCCGGAAATAAAGAAGTCCGAACTCATCCCCGAGGACATCCCTTTGGACGTCGTCTACGAGGATGACGATATCCTGGTGATCAATAAGCCACAGGGCTTAATCGTCCATCCCGGGAACGGCCATCCCGACGGTACCCTTGCCAATGCCCTCCTTTACCGGGAAGGCAAACTTGCGGGCGAAGCTACCCGGCCGGGTCTCGTCCACCGGATCGACAAGGATACCTCCGGTTTGCTCGCGGTCGCCAAGTCCGAAAGGGCCTATGCCTCTTTGCGCGGCCAGCTTTCCGACCATAGCATGCACCGCGTCTATCTCGCCTTGGTCAAAGGCAGGATTCCCGAAGACGAAGCCAAGATAGACGCGCCCATTGCCAGGGACCCCGCGAATCCCTTGAAGTACAAGGTCGTCGGGGAAGGCGGAAAGGAAGCCGTAACCTACTTCGATGTCGTGGAACGCTATAGCGGCTACACGCTCATCCGTTGCCGCCTATTCACGGGGAGGACCCACCAGATCCGGGTCCATCTCGACTACATCGGCCACCCGGTGGAAGGCGATCCCCTCTACGGCTCGGGGAACCGGAAAATATACAAAAACGGGCAGTTGCTCCACGCGGAGAAACTCATTCTCCGCCATCCCGCGGACAACCGGGAAATGGAATTCACCGCCCCGCTTCCGGACTATTTCGTCAAAGTCCTAGACGATCTAAGATCCGCGAATAGGTAGAAAAATCCTTCTTGCAGGTGAAATCGGCCGCCTCCGGGCGGCCTTTTAGGAATCCGACCGCGAAGTCTTCGACCTCCGAACTCGCCCCTTGGGGGAAGGCGACCCCGTATTTGCGGCCCATCTTTTCCATTTCCTTCAGGAAACCGTAACGGGCGATGAAGCTTCCCGCGGCGACCGCGTAGAACTTTTCCTCGCCCTTCGTCTCGAAGGTGATCTCCCTTACGACTTCCGGGGCATCCCGGAGATAGGAGAAATAGGCCTTCGGGGAGCAGAACTGGTCGACGTAGGCCCGGGTCATGGGATGCCTTTTTTGGAGATTCAGGAGCACCGCGTTATGCATCAGGGCCTTCATGGAGTTGAGGTTCAGCCCCTTAACAAGGCGCGATTCGTTGTATTTCCTAGGATCTAGGTAGAGATAGGAGTAGTCGATTCTTCCTATGAGCTTCGGCACCGCTTCGAGGATGAGGGCGTCCTGAGCCTTCTTGCTGTCCCTGACGCCGAGGCTTTTTAGGAAGGGTATGTCCTTTCTTTCGACATAGGCCGCGGCCACCGCCATGCCGCCGAAGAAGGAGCCGTTCCCCACTTCGTCGCTGCCTATCATCGGGTAGACGATTTTACATGACACGTCTTTGGTTTCCTTCTTTTCCTTTTCCTCGATTCCATCGAAGGGCAACCATATCGCGGCTTCCTTCTTAGCGTTTTTTCCTTGGAAGAGCAAAGTGAGGCCGTCTTCTTTCTTATAGACCGAAAGGTTATAGCCTTCGCCCTTGTAGTAGGCGGCGATGTACTCGGAGGGGGATTCCGCCTTCTGGCCGATGTAGAAGGATTCTATTTTCCCCAGCAACTCCAGGGGCGCCTTGAGGGTTACGGACATGCGCATATTGTAATACATACGCCTAACTAGGTTAGTGCCCCTTTGGTGTATAATCGCCGCGATGGGAGATCTCGGCCACAATTCGTTATTAAATAGCCTGATTCGGCGGCCCCGGACCGCCCTAGGCAAATCGCTCATGGCGGATATCGCCCCCTTTACCAGTGCCTTCCGCCTCAAGGAAGAACTCGACCGCCTGAAGGAGGCCATGGATTACCTATCGCTATATAATCCCTCTTTCCCCGAAAGCCCCGATTTCCGCGCGGTTATCGCTGGCCTCAAGAAAGGCCGGGGAATCGAGCCCCTTACGGCCAGGCAATTCCTTTCGGATTCGAACTTCCTTTTCTCCCTCAAGAAACAGATCGATTCCCTGGAGGGCTATTTCTCCCTCAAGGAATCCCTATCGGGACTAAAGCAGCCCAAGGGGCTACTCGGCCAAATCGAAAGAAGCTTCGGGGAAGACGGGAGGATCTTGGACGGGGCAAGCGCATCGCTATTGGCCATAAGGCGCCGTAGATCCGAGCTAGAGGGGTCGCTATTAGGCCTAGCAAGGGCAACCGCCCTCAGGTATTCGCAGTATCTGACCTTCAAGGAACCTTTGTACCGGGACGGCCGCTACGTCCTAGGCGTGAACGTCTCCTACAAGAACAAGATCGACGGCCTCGTCGTCTCCTATAGCGGCTCCGGGGAAACCGCCTATGTCTTGCCGCGCAGCAATATCGAGGCCACCGGGGAACTAGAGCGGGTCAAGGGCATCGAGAAAAACGAGGAAGCCAAGGTCGTTTCCTCTCTGACCAGGAGGATACTCAGCGAGGAAAGCGACGTTTCCTATATCGAAGATACCCTCGGGTATTTCGATTTCCTTTTCGCCAAGGCCCGTTACGGGGTCGAGGAAGAAGGAAGCGTGCCTGCGCTTAGCGCCGGGAAAGGCCATATCGAGCTTTATGGACTCCGCCACCCAAGCCTGAGCAAGGAACGCGCGGTCTTAAACGACTTCAAGCTTAGCGAAGAAAAAAGGGCAATGGTCATCTCCGGCCCCAATGCCGGCGGGAAGTCGGTCGCCCTGAAATCCGTGGGCCTCGCGGCCATCTGCTTTTCCGAAGGCCTGCCGGTTTTGTGTCAGGAAGGAAGCAGCCTGAGTTTGTTCCCGCATGTCTATTTTTCCTTCGGCGACAACCAGAGCATCGAAAACAGCCTCTCCACGTTCGCCGCGAACATGGAGGAATACGGGCGGTTCATCGAGAAGGCCGGCGAAGGCGACCTCGTGCTCATCGACGAACTCGGCATGGGCACGAGCCCGAGGGAAGGGGAGGCCATCGCGATCGCCGTGGTTTCCTCGCTTCTTAGGAAAAGGTGTATCGTCATGGTGAGTTCCCATTTCGAAGGACTCAAAGCCTACGCGATGGAAACCGAAGGGGCCTTCAACGCCTCCATGGGATACAAGGAAGGAAGCCTGACGCCCAGCTATAAACTGAGGCTCGGCTTGCCCGGCAAATCCTACTCCCTGGAAGCCGCGCTCAAGTACGGACTGCCGAAAGAAACGGTCGAGGAAGCCGAGAAAATAGTGGCCGGGCAGGCCGGTTTCAGCCTTGAGGACAGCCTCACCAAATTGGAAAGGGAAATAGCCGAGGCGGAAAAGTCGAAGGAAGAAGCCGAAAAGCTCCGGGCGGAAGAGGAACGGAAGTCCGAGGAACTGGACAAGAAACTTGAGGCCCTGAGGAAATCCCGCGGCTCGATATTGGAAAAGGCGGAGCAATACAAACGGAAACTGATAGACGAAGCCAAGGAACGCATAAGGGAAATAGCCTCTTCCCTCGGAAAGGCCGTAAAACCCCACGAGATAACCGCGGCGAAAGCCGAACTCGACGCCCTCGAGGAAGACGACGAAAAGCAAGACGACGGGAAGGTCGAAGACCTCGGGGTCAACGACTTCGTATCGGTGAAGGACCTCGGAATAAAAGGAACCCTCGTTTCCCTTAACGGGAGGAAGGCCGTCGTCCAAGGGAAAGACGGCTTTACCTACAAGGTCGACGCCGGAAGGCTGAGCAAGGAGAATAGACCGGTCCAAAAGACCCTCAAGACCCCGTTCATGAGCGTTGACCCGGCGCTTAGAAAACCGACCGGCAAACTGGAGATCAACCTCATCGGCCTGCACCTAGACGAGGCCAAAGCCACTTTGTCGGGCTATCTCGATTCCTGCCGCGTCTCGGGAATAAAGCGGGTCCGCATCATCCACGGCCTCGGTTCCGGGGTCCTAAGGAACATGGTCGCCGAATACCTCAAGTCCCATCCCGAATTCGTCGCCGGCTTCGAAACCGCGGGCGAAAGGGAAGGGGGATTGGGGGCGACCATCGCCCATCTAAGATGAACGAACTACTCAAAAGGCAGATAGCCCTTCTTCCCGACCACCCGGGCGTCTACCAGATGAAGGACGAAACGGGGAAGATCATCTATATCGGGAAGGCCAAGAACCTGAAGAAAAGGGTCAGCCAGTATTTCCTGCGCCCCCAGACCGGGAAGGTCGCGGCGATGGTAAGCCACGTTTTTAGCTTCGAGACCATCGCCGTCAAAAGCGAAAAGGAAGCCTTCATCCTCGAGATGAACATGATAAAGGAGCACCTGCCCCGTTATAACATCCTCATGGTGGACGATAGCCACTATCCCTACATCGCCTTAAGGAAAAAGGACGCGGTTTTGACCATATCGCGGAAGACCGGAGACAAGCGTTATGTCTATTTCGGCCCCTATCCGTCTAGTTCCGGGGCCTACCAGACGATAGATATCGCCAACAAGATATTCCCGACGAGGAAATGCCGGACCTTGGGCAAGAAACCCTGCCTCTATTACCATATGGGAGAGTGCCTCGCCCCCTGCATAAAGCCCTTAGGCGAAGAGGATTCAAGGAAGCTTTACGAAGAGGTAAGGGCTTTTTTGAGCGGGGACAAGAAGGAAGCCATCGCCGAGTGCAAGAAGAAGATGCTGAAGGCCTCGGAAGAATGCCTCTTCGAAGAAGCCGAGGAGTACAAAAAGATGTACTTGGCCCTGAAGTCCACCGCCGAGGCGCAGGCCGTCGAAGGGGGAAGCGCCAAGAAGGACTACGACGTCATCGGCTATTCCAAGAGGGAAGGGTATTTCTGCATCGCCGTATTGCTTTACCGGGGAGGCCGCCTCCTCGGCAAGGAAAGCATGGTCTACGGGGCCTTCCAGGACGGGGACGCCGAAGAGGTGGCCGAGAGGCTCGCCGAATATTACCTGCGGAGGGAACCACCGCGCGAAATCGTCCTTTCCTTCCCCGGATTGAAGGAGGAGCTCGAGCCGCTACTGGAAAACGTCGCGGTAAGCATGCCCAAGGAAGGCATACTGCTCGGCGAAATCGAGATGGCGGCCTTCAATGCCCGCGAGGGCCTGGACGCCCACTTCGCGAGCGCCCGGCTCCACGACGACTCGCTCGCCCTTTTGGAGGAGCTCGGGAAACTACTGGGCATAGCGACCCCCTACCGGATCGAGCTATTCGACAACTCGCACCTGCAGGGGCAGGAAGCCGTCGCCGCCGAGGTCTGCTACGTCAACGCCGAACCGGCCAAGAAGAACTACCGCAAGTTCGTATTGCGCCCGGAAGACGCGGGGGACGACTACCATTCGATGGCGGAAGCGGTAGGCCGCCGCTACGCCCGTCTCAAAGAGGAAAACCAGGAAATGCCGGACCTTCTGCTGCTAGACGGCGGCCTGGCGCAGGTCCACGCGGCCCTGGAAGGCCTCAAGGCCGCCGGGGTCGCCATCCCGTGCTTCGGACTGTTCAAAAACGGCCGCCACGAAACTAGCGGCCTCGTGGGTAGGGACGGGAAGGAGTACCCGCTCGACAAGTCCTCGCCGCTCTTCTTCCTGCTCATGCGGATGCAGGACGAAGTCCACCGCTACGCCATCTCCTTCCACCGGGAACGCCGCAGCAAGGCCATGGCCAAGGACATCTTTTCCGACATCAAGGGGCTCGGGCCGGTCAGACAGGAAACGCTCAGGAGGCATTATGCCTCCCTCGACGGGCTCCTTTCGGCCTCGAAGGAAGAGCTTTCGCAGTTCCTTCCCCCCGATGTCGCGGAAAGGCTATTTGAAAAACTCCACTCCTGAAGGTTAGAATGGGCGGCCTATGGAAGGCTTATCGAAATTGCTGCTTTTGCCCCTCCTCGCCACGGGGCTTTCCTCTTGTTCGTTTTTCGTGACCGCCAGTTTCGGGGCGAGCACCGCGGAGGACCTCTACCTCGGCGAGGTATTCGTACCGGAATTCGAAGGAAACGTCGCGGTCGCCTACACGGGCGACGCGGTGAAACCCTACGGGGCGGGCTTCCTCGCCGTAAAGGCAGGAGAGGCCACGGTTACCCTTTCCTCGGGCAATAAGACCTCCGACATCGTCCTGACCGTGACCGAGAACCCCTCGCCAGAACTCTCTTTTGCCCTTCCGGAAGGACTGCAGGTGCTTAGCACCGACGCGGTCTACGTCTCGGAAGGCACCGCGGCGGATACCGAAATAAGGATCCTCGAAGGCGAAAACCGGATCGCCTTCGAAGGTTTTACCGCCGAAGGGGTCGACATGGGGACGGTGAAGGCCGTCGCCTACTATGACGGAATGCTCAGCAACGTTTCGGAAATCGAGGTGTTGCCCTTTTCGACCACGCCCGATTCCCTGGAAATATCGGCCCCCGGGCTGCTGGAAGTCGGCGGCACCTACCGGGTCGAGACGGAGGTCCATCCCTCCGCCGACCGCTTCAGGGTCAACTACGAAGTGGTTTCGGGCGGGGAGTACCTGACCGTTTCCGAAGACGGGACGCTTTCCCCGGTCGCCGAGGGCAAGGCCAGCGTGAGGGCCCGGGTCGGCAGCCTCTATAGCAACACCCTCTACCTCGAAATAGCCGAGGGCGAAGACCCCTATGAAGGGGTGAGCGCCTCGGAGTTCTACCGCGACTACGAGCCTTCTACCTCCTACGAGGATACCTTCTACCGCACCCGGCACGGCTTCATGTCGGGATCCATCGAGCTTCCGCGCTACGGCGCCCCGGAAACCTCGGCTTACCAGCCATCCCAGAACGGGACGCTCCTCAGGAACACGAGCGACACCTACGGCGACGGCGAGCTTTCCTACACGGTGCTCGACGCCTACGGGGAAGAGGCCTACACCGTCTATTACGGCGGCGGCTACGTGACGCCCGAGGAGGTCGGGGCCTACATACTGGCCTTCGGGGAAGTACCGGCCAACTACGTCAGCGACAAGTCCGTCGACCGGGACGACCCGAGGTGGGAGCTCTGGGACGAGTACCTGAGGCTCAACAATTCCTATTTCAGCGGGGACATAACCGAGTATCCGCACGAGCCGGCCCTGCCCGATGCCGCCGGAAACGGGGGAAACATCTCCTATTACGAAATCGACATCGGCGGCAGTTCCTACAACCGGGGGTACGCGACCGGCTTCACGAGGGGAACGCTGAGGATTGTCTACAGCCGCTACCTTAACGGCAAGGAGATAGCCGATCAGGGCGACCGCTACGTCTTCTACACCTACGACCACTACGCCGACTTCCAGGAATTCCTGAACTACGAAGGCGGCTGGGGCAAGCGCTTCGGAAGCAGCGGGGGAACTACCGCCCCGACCGCCTACCCGGAAACCATCAAGGCCGACTTCTCGGCCCTATGAATTAGGAACTGGCGTCTTTCCTCCTACCGAAAGGAAGGTAGAATATTGCCTAGAAGGCAAGGCAATGGATACCAAGACCAAGATACTGAGAAGCGCCCTGAACGCCGCCAGCGAGACGGGACTCGAGGCGGTGACGATGGACGAAATCGCCAAGCGCTCCGAGATAAGGAAGCCTTCGATCTACCACTATTACCGCCACCGGGAGTCCCTGCTGCGCGCGATGCTCGAGAAATACGCCCCGGGCCGGGACTTCGCCCTTTCGATCGATTTTAGGCGTCCCACCGAGGAACTCCTGCTCGAACTGTTGGGCGGCTACGTCGAACAGTGCGCCAAGGGGGAGGGCAGGAAGATCTTCCGGGTCATCGAAGGCAGCCACCTCTATAGCGAAGACGCCGCGAAGGTCTATGCCGCCGAAGGCGAAAGGAGGCTAAAGGCCATAACCGCCTTTTTGAAGAAACTCGAGGAGCGGAAGGTCGTGGTGTTTTCCCCCTTCGAGACGGCCTGCCGCTTCTATAGCGACTTCGCCCATGCCCTGATCGTCCGGGTGCTCTCGGGCGAGAAGATAGGGAAATCCGAGGCCGAAGGCTTCGTAAGCGCCTTCTGCCGCGCCTTCCTCGAAAAGGGCAAGGAACGCAAATAAACTAGGAAAGCGGCCCTTTCGGGTCTATAGTAAGGCCCGGCTACGCCCGTAGCTCAGTCGGATAGAGCAACAGCCTTCTAAGCTGTGGGTCAGGCGTTCGAATCGCCTCGGGCGTGCCAACATTCGAAAAATGGCCCCGTTTACGCGGGGCTTTTCCAATGCGGAAGGACGAAGGGGAGCCGGCAAAAGAGCAGTTCCGGCGTCCCCGAGGCAAGGGGGAGTCCCGGCCGCCGCCGCTTTCCGGAAAGTCCCCCACGACAATGTAGGCCCAAAAGCGGCCGATGGACCCGGATTTGATGAAATTTCTTGAAAGGTCCCGGATTCTTTGCAACTATCGTGTCAATGGATAAGGACAAAACTTTCTTAGAGGGGGAAGTGCTGGCCTCGCGTCTTTGCTACCGTTCCGGCCGGTTGCTCGAGCTTTTCCAATGGGACGAGAGCAACCTCGACATCGGCAAGCTGGAAACTTGCCTTGACGCGGTGGAAGAACAGGTCAGGGAGCTGCGGTCACTGCTGGAGGTAGGCCATGCCGGAAGCAAATGACCGCTTCATCGCCTTGTACAACGAACTCGACGAGGCGATAAGGACCAAGTACTCGCAGGGGAATACCTCCTATAGCGCGATCAATTTCTACATCGGGAAACTCCGCAAAACCGGCGGGAAAAGGGCCCTCGAAACCGCGGAAACCCTCGATGCCCTCAGGGAGCTTAGGAACTCTCTTGTCCACATGGTACGCATCGGCGGGGAAGAGCCCTTCGAGGTAAGCGGGGCCGCTTTGGAAGCCCTCGGCGGCGTGCTTTCCTATTTGGAAGATCCGCCTTTGCTCATCGAAAAGGCCATACCCTATGAACGCCTTTTGTATTGCTATAGCGATACGAAGGTCCTCAGCCTCATAAGGACCATGTCCGCGCGGGGGATTAGCCACGTGCCTCTGCTCGACGGCAAGCGCTGCATCGGCGTCTTCAGCGAGTCGGCCTTCTGCTCGTTTCTCTCCGACTACCCCGACGCGCCCCTGGAAAAACTCGTCATTTCCGACCTCGGGGAGTACGTCTATTTCTCGCCCGACCGGGCGGAACGTTACGAGTTCGTGGCGAAGGATTACCTCCTCGAGGACGCCCTGAGGGTCTATATGCATAGCAAAGCCGAAACCGGGAAAAGGCTCGGCCTCTTCCTGATAACCGAATCCGGCAATAGAAAAGAGAAGCTCCTGGCCGCCGCGGCCGTGGGAGGCCTCGAATAATGGACCGCCGCGTCGCGAAGTCGCGTTCCGCCATAAAGAAGGCCCTCTGCGACCTCGTCAACAAAAAGGGCTTTGCCAACGTCACCGCGACCGAAGTTGCCCAGCTGGCCGGGATAAACCGCTCGACCTTCTATCTCCATTACCAGTCCCTCGACGCCGTCCTTTACGACATCGAGGACGATTTGGTCAAAAAGGTGATCGAAATGGCCAGCGCCCCGGTCATCCGCTTCGAGGAGTACATCTACAACCTGGCCTCCGGCATCGTGCCGCTTGCCGTTCCCATCCGGGTAGTCCTGGCCTCGAGCTACGCCCATTTCCAGAGGAAGCTCGAAACCGTGCTCATCCCGCTCATCGGTTCCTCGCCCTATACCTCCGCGGGCGGGGCGGGACCGGAAGAGGAAAAACTGATCATCACCTTTTTACTCGACGGCAGCATCGGCACCGTCGCCGCCTTCTTCCGGAGCAATCTCGAACCCACCGAGGAAGACGTCAGGCGCCTGGTCCGCGATTTCATCGCATTCTTCAATAGCAGGCTCGACCGCATAGGTTAATATATTGCCGATGGACAATCTGAAGACCCTTTTCGAGAAGGGGCAATTCAAGGCCCTGATCGATCTCACCGAAGGCAGCAAGTCCCCCGAGGACCTGCTTTACCGTTCTTCCGCCTTCATGGCCCTGAATAAGCCCGACGAGGCTTTGGCCGTTTTGCTGGAAAACCGGGACGGCCTTTTCGGCTTTAACGCCCTGGCCACCATGCGGGGGACCATCGGGGCGAGGCTCGCCCTGAACGATCCCGTGGGGGCCTACCGGGACCTAAACGACTTCAAGAACCGGCCATACGTTTCGCAGCAGTGCGAGGAATACATGCAGGCGGCGGAAAAGGAGATCAGCGGCTTCGCGGCCGCGGCCCTGCCCCGGCCCAAAAAGGAAAGCAAGCCGCTGACCGGCGGGGAAAGCCCCGAGGAAATCCTCTCGAGGGTGGCGGAGCTATCGACCAAAGAGCGGACACCGGAGGACCTCGAGGAGCTCAAGGGCATCCTCACGAGCCGGAAGGCGCCCCAGCAGGCGCGTTTCCTCGCCCTGTCCCTGCTTTCGATATCCAAATACAACCTCCCGGTCGACTATTACCGGGGCGACAGGATATTCAGGGTGGTGCCGAAGGATCTGCCCGTGCCCTACACGGGCGGGGACTTCCCCTTCCTGGCCAAGGCGCTCGAGAAGGACGCCGATTCGCCTTTCGCCGGCAAGGTGGCCACCACCTTGGCCGCGACCTACGTGACCTTCGTCTATCCGGAAGAACCCTTCAAGCCGGAGGAAGTAAGGCTCTACGAACTCGCCTTCCTCTTGCTTTCCTGCCGCTATCTCAAGGCCGAGTCGGACCTATCCGCCCTCTGTTTGGCCTACGGGCTCGACCTGCCGCGCGTCGAAAGCAAGGCCAACGAGATCGAAGCCCTCATGAAGCCCCTTCCCTAAGGCTTTTCATTTGCCCTTATCTTTAGATAAGCGTATATTTCGTAAGGAATTCTAATTATGGAAATCAAAAACAAGGAAATCGCCGCCGGAAAGGCGGCCGTGACCGTCGAACTCGACAAGACGGTCTGGAAGGCCGAACAGGAAAAGGCCTTCCGCAAGCTGAGCGCCAAGGTATCGGTCCCGGGCTTCCGTCCCGGCAAGGCCCCGGAAGCGCTGCTCCGCGAAAGGGTCAATCCCGGAAGCGTCATCGAAGAGGCGGTGAGCGCCTCTTTGACCCCGGCCTTCGCCGAAGTGCTGAAGGAAACCGGGCTGGAACCCTTCACGCGTCCCGCGGTGAACGTCACCAAGGTCTCGAACGAGGAACTCGAACTCAAGTTCGACTTCGTCCTCGTCCCGACCGTCGAACTCGGGGAGTACAAGAACCTCGGGGTCAAGAAGGAAGAGGCGAAGGTCACCGGCGAAGACGTCGACAAGGCCATAAAGGAAGCCCTCGAGGGCAATGCCGACCTCGTCGCCGTCGAACGCGAGGCCAAGGAAGGCGACACGGTCGTCCTCGACTTCAAGGGCTACACCGCCAACGAAGAAGGCAAGGAAGAGGCCTTCGAAGGTGGGGAAGCGGAAAACTACTCCCTGCGCCTGGGCTCCCATACCTTCGTCCCGGGCTTCGAGGAAGCCCTGGTCGGCAGCAAGCCGGAAGAGGAAAAGGACATCGAAGTCACCTTCCCGGAAACCTACGTCAAGTCCCTGGCCGGCAAGAAGGCCAGGTTTCACTGCCATATCCACGAAGTCAAGGAACGCCGGATACCGGAGGCCAACGACGAATCCGCCAAGGCCCTCGGCCTCAAGGACGTCAATACCCTCGAGGAACTCAAGGCCTATGAGCGGGGGACCATCGAACGCCGCAAGGAAAACGCCGCCAAGGACACCTTCTTCGACGAACTGCTCAAGAAGATCCGCGAAGGCAGCAAGTTCACCGTCGCCGACGAAATCTACGACAACGAAGCCAGGGCGCGGCTCGAGAACTTCAAGAAGAGCATCGCCCAGAGGGGGCTTACCTACGAGCAGTACCTCGAGGTGACCGGAAGCAAGGAAGAAGACCTGCTCAAGGCCTACCGCGAAGAGGGCGTCCGCAACATCGAGAACATGCTGGTCTATGCCGAAATCGCCAAGAAGGAGAACATCAAGGCGGAACAATCCGACATCGACCGCGAATACGAGGAAATCGGCCGCCAGTACCATCTGAGCGCCGAGGAAGCCAAATCCCAGCTCAAGGGCCGGGAAGAGGACGTGGTCAGGAGCGCCGAAACGCGCAAGCTCCTCGCCTTCCTCGAAAAGGAAAACGCCTAGGGACGCCTTCCCCGGGCGGAAGGAGAAAAATGGATCAAGACAAGATACTGAACCTTCCCCTATTGATCACCCGGGGCCTCGTGGTTTTCCCGGGCACGACCGAATCCATAGAGGCCTCCAGGGCCTTTTCCATGGCGGCCATCGAAATGGCCCGCCGGGATACCAATAACCTCATACTCATCGTCACCCAGAAGGCCGACGACAAGGACGACGTCACGCCGGAAGACATATTTGCCACCGGCTGCCTCAGCCGCATCGTCGCCTTCCGGGACGACTCTTCTTCCTACCGCGTCAGGATAATCGGCAGCCGCCGCGTGAAGCTCACGGACATCCGCGAGGAAAACGGCAGCTACGTCGCGACCGCCGAGGTGCTGGAAGACGGGGAGGGCGATGCCGTCAAGGAAGCCGCCCTGCTTCAGGAAATCGCCGTCTCGCTGGAGCGTTCCCCGGCCATCGCCCGGGACCTGCCGCGGGCCATACTCAACCAACTGGGCCGTAGCGGCAACAGTTCCGAACTCGCCGATTCGCTCGCCAACTTCCTGCCGTTCACCCAGGCCGAAAAGCAGGAAATACTCGAGTCCCCGGACGTTTTGGGACGTCTCGAACTGATACTCAAGGACATCGACGGCCTGAAGACCAACGCCGAAATCGACCAGCAGCTGGCCGACACCGTCCGCGAAAGGGCCGAAAAGAACCAGAAGGAGTACTACCTCCGGGAAAAGATGAAGGCCATAAAGGACGAACTGGGCGAAGGGGCCGGCGGCAACAGCGAGGAGGGGATCCGCGAAAAGCTCGAGAAGAACCCCTATCCCCAAAACGTCAAGGACAAGGTCAATTCCGAGCTCCGCCGCTTCGAGATGATGCCGGAAAGCTCGCTCGAGGCCAGCCTCATCATGAACTACATCGACGTCCTCATGGACGTCCCCTGGTACCAGAAGACCGAGGACAACGACGACCTCGATAACGTCAAGAAAATCCTCGACGAGGACCATTACGGGCTCGAGAAGGTCAAGAAAAGGATCATCGAGTACATCGCCGTGAAGAAGATGACGGGGAACCTCAAGGCCCCTATCCTCTGCTTTTACGGACCCCCGGGCTGCGGCAAGACGTCTTTGGCCCGGAGCATCGCCCGGGCCCTCGGCCGCAAGTTCATCAAGTCCAGCCTCGGCGGCGTCAGCGACGAAGCCGAAATCCGCGGCCACAGGCGGACCTACGTCGGCTCGATGCCGGGCCGCATAATCCAGGGCATGACCAAGGCGGGGACCGTGAATCCTCTCTTCCTGCTCGACGAAATCGACAAGGTGGGCTCCAACTCCTACAAGGGGGATCCCTCCTCGGCTTTGCTCGAGGTCCTCGATCCCGAGCAGAACACCGCCTTCAACGACAACTACCTAGAAGAACCCTACGACCTTTCCAACGTGCTTTTCATCGCGACCGCGAACTACCTCGAGAACGTTCCGGCCCCCCTTCGGGATAGGCTCGAACTCATCGAGGTCCCCAGCTACACGGAAATCGAGAAGATCAAGATCGCCGAGGGGTTCCTGTTAGGCAAGCAGTCCAAGGCCAACGGCCTCAAGGAAGGCGACGTCCGCTTCGAGGAATCGGCCTACCGCGAGATCATCGAGTTCTATACCCGGGAAGCTGGCGTCCGCGAACTCGAACGCCTGATCGCCTCGATTTGCCGCAAGGTCGTGGTGGAGCTGCTCAAGAACCCGGAAACCCCGCGCCCCGTCGTCGTCGACGACAAGAAGGTCAAGGAGCTCCTGGGCGTCGAGATATTCGAGGAAACCAAGAAGGAAAAGGAAAAGCAGGTCGGCGTCGTGACCGGCTTGGCCTATACCGAGTTCGGGGGCGACATCCTTCCGATCGAGGTTACCTATTTCCCCGGGAAGGGCCAACTGGTTCTGACCGGCAAGCTCGGCGACGTCATGAAGGAATCGGCGACCATCGCCTTAGACTACGTCCGGGCCAACGCCGACCGATACGGCATCGACTCCGAGATATTCGCGAAAAACGACATCCATATCCACGTCCCCGAAGGGGCCGTCCCCAAGGACGGACCGTCCGCCGGCGTGGCGATGTCGACTGCCATAATCTCCTGCCTGACCGGCAAGAAGGTCGACAACAACGTCGCGATGACCGGGGAAGTCACCCTCCGGGGCAACGCGCTTCCCATCGGCGGGCTCCGCGAGAAATCGCTGGCCGCCCTCCGAAGCGGCCTCAAGACGATAATAGTCCCCAAGGACAACAAGAAGGACGTCTCCGAACTTCCTAGCGAAGTCAAGGACAACCTCCGGATCGTCTACATGTCCAAGGTCGACGACGCGGTGAAGGTCGCCATTCCCGACCTCGAGATCAAGGATTGAAAAAGATCTGCCAAGCGGTTCCCTCAGGGGAGCCGCTTTTCCTTAGGCTAAAGGGGTTACTTTGCTATAATCAGGCCAATGGATTTCCGCAGGACCGTTTTCGTTAAAAGCGCCCCGTCCGTCCGCGAGGCCCCAGGCGAAAGAAGGAAGGAAGTCCTGTTATTGGGGCGGAGTAACGTCGGCAAGTCCTCCTTGCTGAATGCCCTGACCGGGCAGGAACTGGCCTATAGGAGCAAGAAGGCGGGGAAGACGATGTTCCTCAACTACTTCCTGGTCGACGGATCCTTCTATCTGGTCGATAGCCCCGGCTACGGATACACAAGTTACGGGAGTCGGGAAGACGATTCCTTTTCGGAAATGATGGAAGGCTATTTCGAAAGCGACCGCAAGGGCATGGCCCTGCTACTGGTCGACGGCCGGCGCGGAATAAGGGAAGAGGAAAGGGACCTGCTTTCCCTCTTCGAGGAGGAAAAGATGGTCAGCGCGGTCATCTACACGAAGGCCGATACGCTTAGGCAGCAGGACCTATATAGATTGAGGAAAGAAGCCTTGGAACTAGGCGAAAGCGACGTCCTTTATTCCTACAAGGACAGAAGGAGCGTCCCCGAAATCAGGGGATATATCGCAAGGAGGTTAGGGGATGTTGGATAAGGAAATAGAAAGCCTAATAGAAAAGGAACTCGAACGCCAGAATTCCGGGATCGAGCTAATCGCGAGCGAAAACTACCCATCCAAGGAGGTAATGAAGGCCCAGGGGAGCATCCTCACGGCCAAATACGCGGAGGGCTATCCCGGGAAAAGGTACTACGGCGGCTGCGAAATAGTCGACCAAGTGGAAGGCTTGGCGATTAGCCGGGCCAAGGAAGTGTTCGGCGCGGAATACGCGAACGTGCAGCCGCACTCGGGCTCCCAGGCCAACTTCGCCGCCTACCGGGCCCTTCTTCCCGGCGGGGGGAGGATCCTATCCCTCGACCTAAACGACGGTGGCCACCTGACCCATGGTTCGCCCGTCAGCTTCTCGAGCCACCTTTATTCCTTCTCCCACTATGCCCTTGGAAACGACGGCAGGCTGGCTTACGATTCCATCAGGAAGGCCATCGACGAGAACAAACCCGACCTCCTTCTCGCCGGGTTCTCGGCCTATCCCTTCGAAATCGACTTCGCAAAACTGAAGGAAATATGCGACGAGCAGGGCGCCAAGACGGGGAAACCCCTGCTTTTCATGGTGGACATGGCCCATATCGCCGGCCTCGTGGCCGCGCGCGAACACATGTCGCCTTTGCCCTACGCGGACGTCGTCACCTCGACTACCCACAAGACCCTCCGGGGTCCTAGGGGCGGTCTGATCCTGAGCCGGAGGCTGGACCTCGCCAGGAAACTCGATAGCGCGGTTTTCCCTTACTCCCAAGGCGGCCCCCTCGAACACGTGATCGCCGCGAAGGCGGTCTGCTTCCTCGAAGCCATGCAGCCCTCGTTCCGGGAATACATAAAGAAGGTCAAGGAGAATACCCTCGCGGCCTGCCTGACCCTTAAAAGGCTCGGGGCGAAGACGAGCGGCACGGAAAACCACCTCTTCCTTTTAAACGTCCTGGCTTCCTACCGCCTGGACGGGAAAGAGGCCCAGAACCTGCTTGAATCCATCGGGATCACCACGAACAAGAACATGATCCACGGCGATAGCCTCCCGCCGAGCCGCTGCTCGGGATTGAGGATCGGTTTCGCCGCGGCGACCACCCGGGGCTGCACCGCGGAAAACGCGGTGGAAATAGCCACGGTCATCGACCGGGCCCTGAAGGGCGGCGGCCTCGCCCCGCTGAAGGAAAAAGTCAAATCCATCGTCGCGGGCTGGAAGGACATCTCGGATCTATAGGAAGAAGCATCCGACTCCGCCCGGCCCTTTCGGCTTAGCGGCAATCCTCCTTCATCTTCCGAAAAAGGCCTTGCAGGGAACTTGTAAGCGCTTTCAACGGATGTATAATAGCGGGTTATGCTGGAGAAGGAAGTTCTGGGAGCGATAGACAACGAGACCAGTTTGGCGAACCTCGGCTGTTCCATACTCAAGGCGATGGGGGCGGAAGCGCCCCACGGGGACATAAAGGAAGTAACCGAACTCTTGAAAGGGCGCCGGAAGGTCTGTCTCATTCTGATAGACGGAATGGCAACGGCCCTGCTGAAAAAGACCCGCCTCGGGCGCAAGGCGATCAGGGAACACGAGGTCAAGAAGATCGCCTCGGTCAACCCGGCGACGACCGCCGCGGCGACCATCTCGCTGCTAACCGGGAATTTCCCGATGGAAACCGGGTGGCTCGGCTGGTCAATCTACATGGAGGGCATAGGGCCGGTGGACGTTTTCCCCAACCGGGAATCGCTGACCGGCAAACCCCTGGCGCAGAAAAACCTGATGGAGAGGATCTGTCCGCTCCGGACCATCGACTCAAGGCTGGCGGAAGCCGGGATAAGGGCGAAGCTATTGCTCCGTTCGCCCATCACGGAGAATTCCTTCTCGACGCTTGGCGAAATGGAAAATAAAGCCCGGGAGTATTTTGCGGAGGGCGACGGCTTCCTCTATCTATACTATGACGAGGTCGATGCCCTCGCGCACCGCTACGGACCCGGCTCGCGGAAGGTCAAAAGGGAAATCGACAATTGCCTCCGCTCGATCACCCGGTTGGCGAAATCCCTGCCCGATGTCTACTTCATGGTGGTGGCCGACCACGGCCAAATCGACGTTTACTACCGCGATATCGCCGCAATTAAGGACTTGACCCGCCTGCTAAGGCTCCCGCTTTGCCTAGAGGGCCGTACCCGGGTGATATACGTAAACGAAGGCCAGAAGGAAAATTTCAGGAAGATTTTCGAAACACATTTCGGCAGCGACTTCTACCTCGTCGACTCCGGGGAACTGCTGGCCTCGGGCTATTTCGGGACCGGCCGGGAAAACCACCTGGCGAAGGGTTTCCTCGGGGACTTCGTCGCCATAGCCAAGGGCGGGGCTTTCCTCGCCGACTCGCGCTATCCCGCGGCCTTCCACGTCCTGAAGGGGCACCACGCCGGGATAAGCGCCGCGGAAAAGCAAATAAGCCTACTTGCCTTCAACTGACTTACATATCGCTTCCGGCGTGGCATAATAGGCCCGTCGAAGACGGGGGAGGGAACGGCCAAGCCGGCGCTAGAGAGTCCCGCGAGGTGGAAAGGGATGCCGGATAACCGCGAGTCGCCCCCAGAGACGAAACAAAAGACGAAGCCCCGCAAGGGGGAATCCGGGTGGTACCGCGCCGCCAAGCGCCCCGGAAGTTGGCCCTACGGAGGTTTTTTATGTTAGGGAAACGCTACGACCACAAGGCCGTCGAAGAAGGAAAATACCAGAACTGGGTGGAAAAGGGCTATTTCAAGGCCGGGGACAAGAGCAAGCCGGCCTTCAGCCTCGTCATCCCGCCCCCGAACGTAACCGGGAAGCTGCATCTCGGACACGTGATGGACACCGTCCCGGACGACATCATCGTCCGTTACAAGAAGATGAAGGGTTACGATGTCCTCTGGGTGCCGGGCTGCGACCATGCCGGCATCGCCACCCAGGCCAAGGTCGAGGAAAGGCTCAGGAAGCAGGGGCTAAGCCGCTACGACTTGGGCCGCGAGGCCTTCCTCAAGGAAGCCTTCGCCTGGAAAGACGAATATTCCAAGACCATCCACGCGCAGTGGGCCAAACTCGGGCTTTCCGTCGATTATTCGCGG
The DNA here is from genome assembly GCA_949295325.1 of uncultured bacterium. GTDB lineage: Bacteria > Bacillota_I > Bacilli_A > RFN20 > CAG-826 > UBA4951. Next base: position 273,046 of record CASFKG010000002.1, on the reverse strand, counting down.
GAGCGCTTCACCCTCGACGAAGGGCTGCAGAAAGCCGTTAAGAAGGTCTTCGTCACCCTTTATAACGAAGGGCTCATCTACCGGGGCGAGAGGATCATCAACTGGGATCCCGAACTCCGGACCGCCCTTAGCAACATCGAGGTCGAACATAGGGAGGAAGAAGGGGATTTCTTCTATTTCCTCTACGACGTGGCGGATAGCAACCGGCAGATAGTGGTCGCGACCACCCGTCCGGAAACGATGTTCGGCGACACTGCCGTCTTCGTAAACCCCAAGGACGAGCGCTACAAGGATCTGGTCGGGAAGTGCGTCGTCAATCCGGCCAACGGGGAGAAGCTTCCCCTCATGGCCGACCCCTACGTCGACATGTCCTTCGGCACGGGCGCCATGAAGTGCACCCCGGCCCACGACCAAAACGACTTCGCCTTGGCCAAGAAGTACGGCTTCCCGCTATTGAAGGCCCTCGACGAAACCGCCAGGATCACCGCCCTGGGCGGCAAGTACGCCGGCCTCGACCGCTTCGAATGCCGCAAGCGGCTCGTCGAAGACATCGAAAGAAGCGGCCACCTGCTCAAGATAGAGAAGATAAAGCACAGCACCCCGCATAGCGAGCGCAGCGGTGCCATCGTCGAGCCGATGGTCAGCAAGCAGTGGTTCGTGAAGATGAAGCCCCTGGCCGAGAAGGTCCTCGAATGCCAAAGGGGCGAAGGCGCGGTGTCTTTCTTCCCGGAACGCTTTTCCAAAGTACTGGCCCAGTGGATGGAAAACGTCGACGACTGGTGCATTTCCCGCCAGCTTTGGTGGGGCCACCGCATTCCGGCCTACTATAACAAGAAGACCGGGGAAGTCCTCGTTTCCGAAACCGATCCGGGCAAGGATTACACGCAGGACGAAGACGTCCTCGACACCTGGTTCTCGAGCGGCCTATGGCCCTTCGCGACCCTAGGCTGGCCCGAGAAGACGGACGACTACGAACGCTACTATCCGACCTCGGTCCTGGTGACCGGCTACGACATCATCTTCTTCTGGGTGTCCCGCATGGTCTTCCAAGGGCTCCACTTCACCGGAAAGGCGCCTTTCAGGGACTGCGTCATCCACGGGCTCATCCGCGACGAGCAGGGCCGGAAGATGTCCAAGTCCTTGGGCAACGGCATCGACCCCATCGACGTCATCGAGAAGTACGGTACCGATGCCCTGCGCTACTTCATTTCCACCAACTCCACGCCGGGGCAAGACATGCGCTACAGCGAAGAGAAGATCAACTCCGCCGCCAACTACCTGAACAAGATCTGGAACGCCGCCCGCTACGTCGAAATGACGCTCGGGGAGGACTATGTCCCCTCGCTTCCGAAGAAAGGGGAACTGACGACCCCGGACCGGGCCATCCTCTACCGCCTGGACAACCTGATCGGGGAGATGGACAAGCTTCTGGAAAAATACGAGTTCGGCGCGGCCTCGGTCAAACTCTACGACTTCGTCTACGACGATTTCTGCTCCTCCTACCTGGAGTCCAGCAAGGTTTGCCTGGAACAAAGCCCGGCCACGAGGGACGTCCTGTTCGCGGTTATGAGGGCGATAACCCTCCTCATCTACCCCTTCGCCCCGTTCATCTCGGAGGAAATCTACCTCTCGCTTCCCGGCCACAAGGACTCCATCATGCTCGAGGCCTTCCCGGAGAAGACCGGGCTCGGCGACGAGGAATCGAGCCGGCTCTACGGTCTCTACCAGACCATGCTGACCGATCTTAGGAACCTCAAGTCCAAGGAAGGCATTTCCCCGAACGAAAAGGCGGTGCTCAGCATCTACCCGAAGCTTCCCTTTACGGAAGCCGGTGCCCTCCTTAGCCGCTTCCTTTTCGCCAAGGAGGTCCGGGTCGTGGACGAGCAACCGCGCGGATCGCTACGCTACTACGGCTATTCCGTGGCCCTGGAAAGGATTATGGACAAGGCCAAGGCCCTCGAGGAACTGGGCAGGCAGAAGGAGCGCCTCGAGTTCGAAATCGCCCGGAGCTCGAAGATGCTTGGCAACCCCGGCTTCGTCAGCAAGGCCCCCGCCGCCAAGGTCGAGACCGAAAGGGAAAAGCTTAGGCGAAACGAGTCGATGCTCAAGGAAGTAACCGAGAAGCTTTCTTCCTTCTAAAGGGAAGCAGGGTACCGGGAAGGCCCGGTGCCCTTTTTGAATGTAAAGGTTGGGCGCTTTTGGGGACGCCCGGGGAAAATCCTTCCTACTTTTGGCTGAGGAGGGAACACATGCAGAGAATACCGTTAAGACAGGCAAGCCTCGAAGGCGTGAGGCCCGGCGAGGCGTTGAGCCTCGGGGCCATAATGGCGATACTTGCCATCGGGATCGTGGTGGTGGTCGCCTACAACCTTTTCAAGACGAACGAGGGGAGCGTCAAGCTTCCGGGCGGCTTCACCTTCGAGTGGCAGTAGGGCGCCTTTTAGGCCTGCCCGAAGCGCTGAGGCCCAGGGAAAAGGCCCTGCGGGAAGGGATGGAATCGCTGGGCGATCCCGAGGTTCTCGCGCTTTTGCTTTCGACCGGCAGCCGGGGCGAAGACGCCCTGGAGCTAAGCGAGCGGCTGCTATACGAAAACGGCGGGTTCCGCGGTCTCCGGGAAGCAGCCGGGGAGGGGCTTTTCTCCGAACGCGGAATCAAGGGGGCGAAGGCCCTGCGGATCGCCGCGGCCTACGAAATCGCCAGAAGGAGCGAAATGTCAGGGCCGGGCAAGGCCGTCGGACCCAAGGAACTGGCGGCCCGCTACGGGGATAGGGAAAACGAGGAATTCCGCCTCGTCCTGCTCAACGGCCGGAGGGAGCTGGCCGCCGACCGGATGCTCTCCCGGGGCGAAAGGCTTTCCTTCAGGCTCGACCTCGCGGCCCGCGAAGCGGCGAAAAGGGGAGCCAAGTACGCGGTGGCTGTCCACGTGCACCCGAGCGGGATCGCGCTGCCGAGTCCCGAGGACATCGCTTCCACCAGGGAACTCGGGGCGCGGCTGAAGGCGGTAGGCACCGTGCTTCTCGACCACCTGGTCGTCGCGGGACGGCGGTATTTCTCGTTTAGCGGGGAGGGGATTCCGTTTTAAACGGCGATTTTGCGTTTGCCTCTTTTTTATCCGGACGGTTTCGTGTAGAATCACGCACGTTGAAGCCCTAGCGCTACAACCGCATCGAAACGGCCTCAAAGCGGCTTTGAGGAGCCCGCCGTGGGAGCGAGTACTTAGTCAATAGGAGGACATAAGCATGTACGCCATTCTCGAAACCGGCGGCAAGCAGGTCAAAGTCGCCGTCGGCGACAAGGTCTACGTCGAAAAGCTCGACGCCGAAGCCGGAAAAGAAGTCACCCTCGACAAGGTCCTTTACATCGGCGGCGAAAAAACCAGCGTCGGCAACCCCTACGTCAAGGGAGCCAGCGTTCTCGCCAAGGTCGAAAAACAGGGACTTTCCCAGAAGGTCACCGTCTACAAGTACAAGGCCAAGACCAACGAGCGCAAGAAGATAGGACACCGCCAGCCCTATACCTGCCTCGTCGTCGAAGCCATCAACGCCTGATATGGTCGTTGCCCGGGCTAGCTACGTCGGCGGGGAGTTCAAGTCCCTGACGATAACTGGGCATGCCGGCTACGGGGAAAAGGGAAAAGACCTCGTCTGCGCGGCGGTAAGCGCGATCGCCCAAGGCGGCCTCAACGCCTTGGAGTCGCCGGATTCCTTCGAAATAAGGGTGGAACCCGGGGATTACTCGGTCGAAAGCAAGGAAAAAGTCTCGCCGCACGACCAGACAGTCATCGAAACGATGATCGCCCAGATAGAAAGCGTCGCCGTATCCTATCCGCGATACGCGAGGCTAGAAAGGAAGTAAGCCAAATGTTCCTAAAACGCATTGACCTGCAGCTCTTCGCTTCCAAGAAGGGCGTGAGCTCGACCAAAAACGGCCGCGACTCCGCCGGACGCCGCTTGGGCGCCAAGAAGGGAGACGGGCAGTTCGCCTCGGCCGGAAGCATCCTCTACCGCCAGCGCGGCACCAAGGTCCATCCCGGGACCGGAGCCATGATGGGCGGGGACGATACCATTTTCGCCACCGTGAGCGGCATCGTCCGCTACGAGCGCTTCGGCCGCCGCGGCACCAAGGTCTCGGTCTACGCCGAAGGAAAGTAACCGGAACCGACCCAAACGGGGCACTTCGCGTGCCCCTTTTTTCGTATGCGGCGGGACCGATTGACGTTTTCGGCCCTATCCTTGTTAGTGAAGAAACACGTTTTCCTAGGCGCTAGCGAGAACGCCTGCGGGCTTACCTGCCTGCGAATGCTGCTCGCCGACTTCGCGAAGGACAAAAACTACGTCTACTATTCCCCGGGAAGGGAGGGCGGGCTGAGTCTCGAAGAGATCATCCGGGCCGGGGAGGCGGAAGGGCTTGTCCTGAAGGCCTATGCCGCGCCCAGAAAGGAGGAACTGAGGGAGGAAAAGGGGCCGCTCATCCTCATTCTCAACGGCAAGTCCGGTACCCACGCGGTCGTCTACGACAGGAGTTTCCTCGGAATGGCCTCGCTCCGGGATCCCGATTCCGGCCGGAGATACCTGCGTTACGGGCGGCTTTGCGACCTCTGGACCGGACAGTTCCTCGCCGTCGAAGGGACGGACCCCCATCCGTATTCGGGGGTATTGCCGGAAAAGCAAAGAAACGACGGGCGGCTCCCTGCCGCCTTGATTTCCCTGCTTTTGCAGGGCCTTTTCCTTTTGGCTTTGCATTTCGTCGGAACCGGCGGGAATTTCCTCTACCCGGTGCTGGCCCTTTCGGGCTTTGCCCTGCTGCAGATCCTTTTGGAAGCCTATCTCGATAGGAAACTGAGGCGGTTCGACGAGGAGTATTTGGGGGGAATCGACGGAAACGGGGGAGACCTCGCCGCCAACTTCCGCTCCTATTGCGCCTACAAGGCCGCTTTCTATTCCCGTCCCCTGCGTCTTTGCGGGAACGTGCTGGCGGGCGGGTTCCTGTTCGCTTTATTGCTCCTCAACGAACGTTCTTACATCGTTCCTTTATTGCTCCAGATGCTTCTATTGGCCGCGGACACGCTTTTCCTAAGGCCCTACGTCAATAGGAGGGCCGGGGCCCTCGAAGCCTTGGAAGCCCGGGCCTTCGGGGAGAATGACGGGGAAAAGCGGCGGGGGTTACTCTCGGAAGTGCGGGACGAAAGCGCGGCGTTAGGGCGCCTGATTTCGCTCAAACGGACCCTGTCCACCTTCCTCGAATGCGCCCTCGCCCTCCTGGCGACCGCCCTCAGCGCCACGCCGAGCCTGAACTACTTCCTTTTCGCGGTACTGGGCTTCCATGCCATCCGCCTGACCTTGGGAAGCGCCTTCGGCGACATTGCCGACGGACCCATCCACGAGGCGAGGACCGCTGCCTTCCTAAGGAGGTACCGCCAAAAAGGCGGGGAGGTGAAATAGCCCGCATCCTTGCTATAATAAGCCGATGCACGTTACATTGCCGGAAGAAGGCTATCCCGGGATAGCGGATACCGCCTACGGGCGCTTGGCCGATATAACCGCCGAGCTGCTCGGTATCCAAGTCGATTACGAAGTCGACGTTTCCTTCATGGACTTAGAGGGGATAAGGGAGATAAACCGCGATTACCGCGGAAAGGACGCCCCGACGGACGTCATTTCGTTCGCCTTCCTGGACGACAAGGACCCCAGGGACCGGATCAATCCTTTCGAGGGGGACATCATGCTGGGAAACATCATAATCTGCGTCGACCGGGCCAAGGAACAGGCCCGGGAAATAGGGCAGTCCCCGGACCGCGAACTCTGTTTCCTTTTCGTCCACGGCCTGCTCCATCTGCTCGGCTACGACCACATGAGCAAGGAAGACGAGGAAAGGATGTTCCCCCTGCAGGCGCGGATAATGGGCGCATACGAGGAAAGATATGGAAAACTTTGACGTCGACGTTTACGGACTGGTTTCGGAAGCCGGGAAGGCGAGGGAATTTAGCTATAGTCCCTACAGCCATTTCGCCGTCGGGGCGGCCATCGTTTCCAAGGACGGGAAGGTTTACCGCGGGGCCAACATCGAGAACTCGTCCTTCCCCCTATGCATGTGCGCCGAGAGGAACGCCATCTACCAGGCCTATCTCGACGGGAAAAGCAAGGATGACCTCCTCGCCCTGGCAGTCGTCGCCGACGGCGAGGGACCCTGTTCGCCATGCGGGGCCTGCCGTCAGGTGCTCAGCGAACTTTTCCCCGGCGATGCACCTATATACATGGCGAATATGAAAGGCGACATCGAGCAAACGACCATCGCGGAACTGCTTCCTTACGCCTTCGACGGCAGCGACCTATGAAAAGCGGGTTCGTCGCCGTCCTCGGCCGGCCCAACGCCGGGAAATCGACTTTCGTTAACGCCTTTTTGAGCAAGCGCGTCTCGATTACATCGCCCAAGGCCCAGACCACGCGGGAAAACATACTCGGCATCTACCACGAAAAGGACCTCGAGATCGTCTTCACCGATACCCCGGGGCTTTTCGACGGCAAGGAGGGGCTCTACAAGAAGATGAAGCGCGATGCGCTTTCCTCCCTCCAGGGGGCCGACTGCGCCCTTTACCTCGTCGACGCGACGAGGGGCGAACTGGAAGCCGAGGCCAAGACCATCGAATCGCTGAAACTCGGGGTGCCCCTGATAATCGGCTACAACAAAATAGACCTCGTCACCGTCCCCGAGGGGATAATGGCCAAGGAATTCTTCGCTTCGCGCTTCCCGAAGGCCTCCTACCGGGAACTGAGCGCCCTGAAGAACTACGGTTTCCGGGAGATAAAGGAGGAAATAGAACGCTTTCTGCCGGAAGGCCCTTCCTTCTACGAGGAAAACCGCTATACGGACCGCAGCAAGGAGTTCATGGCCCGGGAAGTGGTAAGGGAGAAGATGCTGCGTTTCCTCAAGGAAGAAATACCCCATACCTCCGCGGTGAAAATCGATTCCTTCGAGAAGAAAGGCGATAGCTACGCGATAAAAGGTACCATCTATCTCGACCGCGAAAGCCATCTTCCCATCGTCGTCGGCCGGAAAGGCGAGATGATAAAGCGCATCTCCATGGCCGCCCGGCGCGAACTCGAAAGCGAATACCGCGGTCACGTGAGCCTCTACCTCAACTGCAAGGTATCGGAGGGCTGGCGCAGTTCCCCGAAGATGCTTTCGATGCTCGGCTATGGGCGCGACCAGGAAGACTGAGGGCTATCTCCTGAGGCTTTCCCCGTTCAGGGAGAAGGACGCGATGGCCCTAATGCTTTCGAGGGAGGGATTCATATCCTTTTTGGCGCGGGGGACCTACGGAAACGGAAAGTCCAAGGCCGCCATGTTGCCACTTGGCCTTAGCCGCTACGAGTTGAACGTCGGTAAGGGCGGGAAGTATTCCCTCAAGGAAGCCGAGTCGATAAAGACGGCCCCCTATAGGGAGGACCTGAATTTTCTGGCTTTGGTCAGCGTGGTCTCCGAAACGCTTTCGAAGGTTTCCCCGAGTGTCGATCCCGAACGCGCCTATAAGCTGCTCGAGGCGGTATTGTCCTGCCTCCGGGACGGGGGAGACCCCCTCACCCTTACCTGCATGTTTCTGGCCAGGACCGCGAAACTGCTGGGCGTCGCCCCGGAAACCCATGCCTGCATGGTATGCGGAGCCAAGGAAGGGATAACCGCCTTTTCCTATCTGGAAGGAGGTTATTTCTGCAAGGAGGACGCGGAGAGGATGAACATCGTCCCCTCCGGCCTCAAGTACCTCAGGGAAATAGAATTCATCCATAACCGCGATCCGAGGAAGGCCGCGGGCGAACCGCTTCCGGCCGCGGATGCCCTAGAACACATGAAGGAACTTAGGGACTACCTGAAGGACAGGGCCGGTGTCACGGTAAGGTCCCTCGGCCTACTGCTCAACGGCTAGGACTTGACAAGTTCTATCAAAAAGGGTTGACAGAATGGCGCACGTTTTTAAAATAACGGGCGTTTGTGCGATGATTACTAGATAAATACACCGCGATACGGAGGCAATATGGCCAATAGGTTTTCATTCGACGAAATCGTCATGCACCTGCAGCTGACCGGTTACGTCTATCCCGGTTCCCAGATCTACGGGGGCCTTAGCAACACCTGGGACTACGGGCCGCTCGGGGCCGAACTCAAGCGCAACATAAAGGCGGCTTGGTGGAAGAGGTTCGTCCAGGAATCCCCGACGAACGTCGGCTTGGATTCCGCGATCCTCATGAACCCGAAGGTGTGGGAGGCCACCGGCCACGTGACCACCTTCAACGACCCGATGGTGGACTGCAAGTACTGCAAGGCCCGCTTCCGGGCGGACGAACTCATAAAGTCCGAGCATCCCGAGGCCGATACCGACGGCATGACCTACGAGCAGATGGACGCGTTCATAAGGGAGCACCAGATCGTTTGCCCCGAATGCGGAAAATCCCAGTTTACCTCCATCCGCAAGTTCAACATGATGTTCAAGACCCATATCGGCGTCACCGAAGGCAGCGAATCGACCGTCTACCTGCGGCCCGAGACCGCCCAAGGCGTCTTCGTGAACTTCAAGAACGTCATGCGCACCTCCCGCAAGAAGCTCCCTTTCGGCATCTGCAATTCCGGCAAGAGCTTCCGGAACGAGATCACCCCCGGGAACTTCACCTTCCGCACCCGCGAGTTCGAACAGCTGGAACTTGAGTTTTTCTGCAAGCCCGGCACCGATTTGGACTGGTTTGCCTACTGGAAGGACTATGCCCTCAAATTCGTCAGGAGCCTCGGCGTGAAGCCGGAAAACCTCCGCTACCGGGACCACGAGCCCGCCGAACTGGCTTTCTATAGCAAAGCCACCACCGACGTCGAATACGATTTCCCGGGCCTAGGCTGGGGAGAGATTCTCGGCGTCGCCGACCGGACCGACTACGACCTCAAGCGCCACCAGGAACATTCCGGGGAAGACCTGACCTATTTCGACCCCGAGACCAATTCCCGCTACCTGCCATATTGCATCGAGCCTTCCATGGGTCTCGACCGCCTGATGCTCATGACCCTGGTCGACGCCTACGACATCGAGCAGAAAGAAGGGGAAGAAGACCGCAAGGTAATGCACCTGCTGCCTTCCCTTGCCCCCTACAAGGTCGCCGTTTTGCCGCTTAACAGGAAACTCGGGGAGAAGGCAGGGGAAGTGCTGCGCATCCTCGACGGGCACTTCAGCTGCACCTACGACGAAACGGCCTCGATCGGCAAGCGCTACCGGAGGCAAGACGAAATCGGCACCCCCTACTGCGTCACCATCGATTTCCAGACCCTCGAAGACCAGACCGTCACCGTCCGCGACCGCGACACGATGGCCCAGATAAGGCTGCCGATCGTCGACCTGGTCAATTATTTCACCGTAAAGTGCTTCTATTGATTCATAGTAGGAATCTAGTTGAATATTAGTAGAGATAATACTTAAGTATTAAATGGCATTCAGCAACCGAGAACTATACGAATCGATCCTGAAGAGGACCGATATAGTCAAGGTCATCAGCGCCTATATCCCCGTCATAAAGCGGGGGCGCGATTACCTGGCCAAATGCCCTTTTCACAACGACACGAACCCGAGCCTCCACATTTCCCCCGAGAAGCAGATTTTCAAATGCTTCGTCGACGGCGAAGGCGGGAACGCCTTCGACTTCGTGATGAAGAAGGAGAACGTCCCCTTCCGCGAAGCCGTCCGCAAGGTCGCCGACATCATGGGGATCAAGGACGCGAGGCTGGAAGCGGCCGGCAAGCCGCGCGACCCCCGCAAGGAACCGCTTTACGCCTGCATGGCCGACCTCGTCGCCTATTACCGCTATAGCCTCGCCACGGCCGAAGGAAAGCAGGCCCTCGATTATCTGGAGGGAAGGGGCTTAGACAAAACCAGCCGCGACCGCTTTGCGATAGGGTACGCGCCGCTCGACGGCGCGGCGACCGTCGCCTTCCTGCGGGCCAAGGGCCATACCCCCAAGACCATCGAAGGCATCGGGATCGCCGTGGTCGGCGACAACATGAGGGACGCTAACGCCGGCCGGGTCATCTTCCCGATCGCCGACCCGGACGGGCGCTACGTCGGCATTTCCGCGAGGCGGCTCAAGGACGACGGATCGCCGAAGTACATCAACAGCCCGGAAACCCTCATTTTCGAAAAGAACACCGTCCTCTACAATGCCCATAACGCCAAAGGCGAGGCCCGCGGCCGCGGATACGTCTACGTCCTGGAAGGATTCATGGACGTCATCGCCCTCGAGGCAATAGGGGAACCGGCCGTCGCCCTGATGGGCACCGCCATGACCCCCTACCACCTGTCCGTCCTAAAGGGCTTCGGCGCCGAAATAAGGCTCTGCCTCGACGGCGACGACCCGGGACAGGACGCCATGGTCAGGGCCATACCGGCCCTAAACAAGTCCGGCCTGCGCTTCCGCCTCGTCGTAAGCAGCGACGACCGCGATCCCGACGACATACTGAGGCAGTCGGGCAGGGAGGAACTTCAAAAACTGCTGGGCAACCTCTCCGATCCCTTCTCGTTCCAGCTCGCCTACTACGGACGCTCGGGCGGGAAGACGGCCGACAAGAAGGAACTGATCGACCGCTTCCTCCCCTACGTCGCCTCGCTTCCGGCCGGCATCGAGAGGGAACAGGGCATAAGCCGCCTCGCCAAGGCCACGGGCTACGACCCCGGGGCCATAAACGCCCTGCTCACGAAGCGGAGGCGCAAGGCCATCGAGACGGCCGAAATCGGCGCCCTGCCGGGTGGAATCCGTTCCGCCGCCGGGGAAGAAACGCCGCGGAACAGGCTGGCCAACGCCGAAAGGGAAATCCTCTACTACATGCTTAGCTACGAGGACGCCGTCTCTTTCTTCAAGGAGAAGGTCGACAGCTTCGTGACCGGCGTTTACGAATCCATCGCCGAGTACGTGGTCGACTTCGCCGACAGGCACGGGGGCAAGGTCGAACCCAGCCTCCTGGCCCTCGAGCTGAGCGAGGACGAAAAGGCGGAGGCCCTGAAGCGGACCGTCATGCAGATAGCCTCGGACGACTACCATCCGGACTTCGAGCCGAAGGTCCTCGACGCCTGCCTCGAGGCCATCAACTCCGAGAAATCGAAGCGCAGCAGCCGCAACAGGCTCGAGGAGGACATGGCGGGCAAATCGCTGAGCGAAAAGGCCAAGATCCTCGAAGACTACGCTAAGAAGAGGCGGGAACAGATCGAAAAGGCCGCGAACAAGAACTGAAAAGCCACATCCGTAGGCAAACGCAAAGGAGCAAATATGACAGCCAAAAAGAAGGAAAAGGAAAAAGAGGAAGCGGAACTGATGGACGATCCCGCGGGCGAAACCGTCAAATCGCTAGACACCATCAAGAAGGAACTGCTCAAAAGGGCCAAGGAAAACCTCGGCCTTCTCGACCAGGACGAGGTCATGGAGGCCACGAGCCAGCTGGACCTTAGCGAGGAGGATTTCGAAAACCTCATCGCCTTCTTCAAGGACCACGACGTCAAGATCGAAGGAACCGGGGACGAAGAGGAAGAGGAAGGGCCGGAAGACCTGGACGAAGCCGACCTCGAGAAGACCGACGCCGAACTGGCCGAGGAAGACGCCGAAGGCGAGGACATAAACGCCGAGCAGGAAGCCGAAATCGAAGACCTTTCGAAGATACCGACGGGCGAAGTCAAGGTCAACGACTCCGTCAAGATGTACCTGAAGGAAATAGGCAAAGTCGATTTGCTTACCGCCGCCCAGGAAACCGAACTGGCCAAGAGGATAGTCAAGGGCGAAGAAGCCAAGAAGAGGCTCGAGGAAGCCGAAGCCAGAGGCGACGTGCAGGCCCAAAGGGCCGCCCAGTACGACATCGACGACGGGCACCGCGCCAAGGACCAGCTCTGCAACGCCAACCTGAGGCTCGTGATTTCCATCGCCAAGCACTACGTCGGCCGCGGCATGAACTTCCTCGACCTCATACAGGAGGGGAACATGGGCCTGATGAAGGCGGTCGACAAATTCGACTACACCAAGGGCTTCAAGTTCTCCACCTACGCGACCTGGTGGATCAGGCAGGCCATCACCCGCGCCATCGCCGACCAGGCCCGCACCATCCGCATCCCCGTCCACATGGTCGAAACCATCAACAAGATGACGAGGGTCGAAAGGATGCTCGTCCAGGAACTCGGCCGCAATCCGACGCCGGAAGAGATAAGCGAACGCATGAAGAAGACCGTCGGCCGCGACAAGTACCTGACCCCGGAGGAAATCCGCAACATCCAGCGCATCGCGATGGAACCGGTCTCGCTCGAGACCCCGATCGGGGAGGAAGACGACAGCCATCTCGGCGACTTCGTGGAAGACAAGGAAACCCAAAGCCCGGTCGAATACACGACCAGGTCGCTTCTCCGCGACGAACTATACAACATCATGGCCGACCTCACCGAAAGGGAGCAGAAGGTACTTAAGCTCCGCTACGGCCTCGAGGACAACCGCCCGCGGACCCTCGAGGAAGTCGGGAAGGAATTCGGGGTTACCCGCGAGCGCATCCGCCAGATCGAAGCCAAGGCCATAAAGAAACTCAAGCATCCCAACAGGGCGAAGAGGCTAGGCGATTACCGCGACGTGAGGATCCCGGGAAACGGCAAGTCCAAGTGAATGGACGCGTCGCCATGGTCGCCGGCCTGATCCCCGCCGGGGCGGCCTTCGCCGAAATAGGCAGCGACCACGGCCTCATCTCGCTATACGCCCTCGGGGCGGATCCCACCCGCCGCGCCGTTTTGAGCGACAACAAGGAAGGACCCTATCTCAATAGCTTGGCCGCCGTCAGGGCGGCGGGGCTCGGGGACAGGGCCTTGGTCCGCCTGGCCGACGGCCTAAGCGGCTTGCCGGATTTCGTCGACACCCTGGTCCTGGCCGGCATGGGAGGCCGTCTCATCGCGGAAATACTTTCGGCCGGGCTCGCGGAACACCCAAACGTCTCGACCTTGGTCCTGCAGCCCCAAAGCGAACACGCGGAACTGTTTGGCTTCCTAAGCGGATCCGGTTTCCGCCACGTGGCCTTCGCGGCCGTCGAGGAAGGAGGCCATTTCTACCGGGCCTACGAACTAACAAGGGGGAAGCAGGGTCCTTTGTCCGAACTGGATCTGGCCTACGGACCCCTCAGGAAGGAAGGGGGCGACGCCTTCCGGGAAATGCTCGCCCGCGAAATCGCCGGCTATTCGGCCATAGGCCAAAGGATGTCGGAAGAAACGCGAAGGCGTTACCGGCTGGCCTTATTGGCCATGGAGGAATTCGATGGAAACCAAAAGACTGCTTAAGGCGCTGGGGAAGTACTATCCCAAGAGGTTAGCGGAAAGCTACGACCACGTGGGACTGCAGCTAGGAAAACTGCCACCGGAAACCAAAAGCGTCTTCCTCGTGCTCGATTTCGACCGCTTCGTCTTCGAAAAGGCGGCCGCGTTCCGCCCGGATTTGGTCATCACCCACCATCCGTTTTTCTTCGGGCGGCCCCGGGAGATCCTTGAACGCGACCCCGAGAAGAAGGCCCTGGCGGAAGCCGCGGCGGAGGCCGGGCTATGCATCTATTCCTTCCACACGAACTTCGACGCCGGGACCCCCGGGATGAACGACGAACTCTGCCGCCGCCTCGGATTGTCCGCAGTGAAGCCCCTTTCAGGCGAGCCGTGCGCCCGCGGCGGGCTGCTTCCCGCCCCGATGGGCATCCGGGAATTCGCCGCCTACGCGAAGGAAAGGCTCGGGGTTCCCTACGGGCGGCTCCTCGACGGGGGCAAGAAAGTCGTGAGGAAGGTGGCCGTCATCGGGGGCGCCGGGTCTTTTGCCTGGCGCATCGCCAAGGAGGAGGGCTACGACGTCTTCGTCTCGGGCGACTGCCCCCACCACGCCTTTAGGGAAATGGCGATAGCCGGCTACGACTACCTGGATTTGCCCCACGAAATAGAAAAGGCCTTCGTCCTAAGGATGAAGGAAACGCTGCTAAGCATAGATCCTACCCTTCGGGTATCCGGGGCCGAACACGAGATTCCGCCGCGGATCATCTAGAGGGAAGAAAGGTATTCGTAGGCCTCCTCGATGCTGGAATCGGCGCTGCTGGCGCCGGAAAGGAGGTAGCACGGGGCCTTTCCCCTAAGCAAGTCCCCGCTTAGCCTTAGTTCCCCGGCATCCAGGGCCCTGACGACGAATAGCCCGGGGTTCTTTTTCCTTATGGCCTCGTAAAGGCTAAGCGTATTGCGGCTCGTCTTCGAACCGAGGACGACCGCGGATCCCGCCCCGGGAGGTATGCGGCCCGCAAGGGCCTGCCGGGCCGCCGTGGCCGGGCAGGGACGGGCCCGGTTTATCGCCCCGGGGAAGGCCCCGGCGATTTCTTCAAAGGCGGCGGCGATTTCCTCCAAAGACATGGTCGTCTGGCAGCGGAAAATCGGCGTCAGGTCGGTAATTGGTAGTTTATTGGTAGTTCCTTCCTTAAAAAGGAAGATTCGCTTAGATATAGATAGGGCAGCAACGCATTCCTGATGGCCTTGCTCGCCCAAGTATATGACGTCGTGCTCCCTGGTTTCCTCCTTTAGGCTATCGAGTATCGACTTGACGTAGGGACAGGTGAGGTCGGCGTACTCTATCCCCTCCTGCCGGGCCTTTTCCTCGTAGCAGGCGGGGTGTCCGTGGGCGCCGAAGAGGAGATAGCCGCCCTTGGCCTCCGCGATGAGGTCGAGGGGGTTTCCGCCTTCGAGTAGCTTAAGGCCCGCGTCGGTAAGGCCTTTGGTGACCGCCTCGTTATGGACGGGGGCGAAAAGCATGTAGGTCCTTTCGTGTTCGCCCGCGGCCCGGGCGGCCCGCGAAAGGGCGGACCTCACCCCCGCGCAGAATCCGATGGGTCTAAGGATGATCGTCTCCATGGAAGCATTTTAGCCCCCGCGTGTATAATGCCGCTATGCAAAGCTTCAAGGGCCTCAACATAAAGGAAAGCGTCCTTTCCGTCCTTTCCGAGAACGGCTATTCAAATCCTTCTCCCGTCCAGCAGTCCGTGATTCCCTCCGCCCTGAGGGGCGAATCCGTCTTGGCTCAGAGCCCGACCGGCTCCGGGAAGACCCATGCCTACCTGATCCCGATACTCTGCCGGATCGACACGAAACTCCCGCGGCTTCAGGCCGTGATCGTCGCCCCGACCAGGGAACTAGCCCGCCAGGTCTACGATTTCGCAATGCCTTTCGCCAAAGCCGATAGTAGCCTCCGGGTCCGCTTGTTCAGCGGGAACAACAACCGCGAGGCCGACGAGGAAGGACTGGGTCCGAATAGCCAGCCCCATATCGCCATCGGTACGCCGGGGAGGCTCCTCGATTTGTTTTCGAGCGGCCTGCTCAACCCCAAGGAGGTAAAGACCGCGGTGCTCGACGAGGCCGACATGCTGCTGGACATGGGGTTCTTCGAGGAAGCTTCGGCCATCCTCGCCCTTTTCTCTAATCCCCAGGTACTCGTCTTCAGCGCGACCCTCAAGGAACACCTGAAGTCCGCGCTGGCCAAATACGTGAAGGCCGACCTGCGCTACGAGGGCGGGGAAATCAAGACCGCCAGCGAGGTCAGCCACCACCTGGTCGACGTGAGACACCGGGAAAGGGCCGCCGCGGCGGCGGAACTGCTGCGCATCAAGCGCCCCTATTTCGCCATCGTCTTCGTAAACAAAAAGGAGGAGGCGGCCCAAGTGGCCCTGCGTATAAGGGAATCGGGGTTCGGCGTCGTTTCCTATACCGGCGACCTGAGCGAGCGGGAACGCCGCAAGACCATGCGGATGATAAGGGAAAACCGCTACCAGGTCGTGGTCGCCAGCGATTTGCTCAGCCGCGGCATCGATCTGCCGGACGTGGACCTGGTCGTCTCGACCGACGTCCCTTCCGACCTCGATTTCTATTACCACCGGGCCGGCAGGACCGGAAGGTTCGGCAAGAATGGCGACTCCTACGTCCTCTACGACATGGGCGAAGAGCAAAGGGCGAAGGCCCTCTACGAGGCCGGGGTGCCTTTCGACATGCTGACCATCAAGGGCGGACAGCTCGTCCATGATCCCAAGGGACTAGGCATCCATAAAGGCCAAAAAAGGCAGGCCTACGAGGACGACGAGAAACGGGAAATTGCCATCGCCAAGGCCAGGCATAGCGGAAAGAGTGTCAAACCCGGTTACCGCAAGAAGGCCAAGCTGGCCGTCGAGAAGGTGAAGCGGAAGTACCGCCGCAAGGCCATTTCCAAGGCCATCAGGAAAAACCTTTCCAGAAAAAAATGAAGGACATACCTCTTTTGGGGTCCCACGTCCCGCTTGCCGGACCCGATTATTTCCTCGGCTCCGTGAAGGAAGCGCTATCCTGGGGAGAAACCGCCTTCATGGTCTATACCGGGGCACCCCAGAATACCAGGCGCATACCCCTCGACCGGCTAAAAATCTCCGAAGGGCTCCGCCTTTGGAAGGCAAGCGGAAGGGACCCTTCCGCGATAGTCGTGCACGCCCCTTACGTCATCAACCTCGCCTCCGGCGATCCCGAAAAGGCCGCCTTCGGCGTGCGCTTCCTGATCGAGGAGGGGAAAAGGACCGCGGCGTTAGGAAGCCCTTTCCTGGTGCTCCATCCCGGAAACGCGATGGGACTCGAGAGGTGGGAAGCCATCGACCTTTTGGCCGCCAGATTGGGGAAAGTGCTTTCGGCCGTCCCGGAAAGCGTTGCGATCGTCCTCGAGACCATGGCCGGCAAAGGCACAGAACTCGGCCGGACGCTCGAGGAAATAGGGGAGATCATAACGGCCTGCGGGGGTAGCCCGCGGCTCGGCGTGACCATCGATACGTGCCATCTCAACGACGCGGGCTACGACATGTCCGACATATCGGGCTTCCTCGACCTCTTCGACGAAACCATCGGCCTGGACCGCCTGAAGGTCGTCCACCTGAACGACTCCAAGAACCCGCGGGGCAGCCGCAAGGACCGCCACGAAAACCTCGGCAAGGGCACGCTGGGGCTCGCCAATCTCGCGAAGATCGCCCGGGAAGGAAGACTAAAGGGGGTTCCCAAGATCCTGGAAACCCCCTATGTGGACGGCAAGGCGCCCTACAAAGACGAAATCGCGCTGCTGAACTCGCTTTCCTAAAAGGCCTCGATGAGGGAGACGAGTTCGCCGTAGGCTGCCTCTTCCTTGACGGTCTTGTAGACCTTTCCTTTCCGGAAAAGGACGTATATCTCATTTCCGCCCGCGACCCCGAAATCGGCACCCGAGGCCTCGCCGGGGCCGTTCACGATGCAGCCCATGACGGCCACCTTGACTTTTTTTGGATGTTCTTCGAGATAAGCCTGGATCCGATGGGCCAACGGCAGCAGGTCCACCTCCGTCCTTCCGCAGGTCGGGCAGCTTATGAGCGTGGGGTAGTCTTCCTTCAATCCGAGGTCGTGGAGCAATCTGGCCCCGGCCTTTATTTCCTCTTCCGGGGCATCGCTAAGGGAAATCCTTATCGTGTCGCCTAGGCCCTCGAGCAACAAGGGCGAAAGCGCCGCGGCCGACCTGATGAGGCCCACGTCCTTGGGGCCGGCTTCGGTAACCCCGAGGTGGAGGGGGTAGGCGAAGCGGCTGCCCGCGGCCCGGTAGGCACCGACGGTGGCCCTGACGTCCGAGGCCTTCAGCGATATGACGATGTCCCGGAACCCGTACTTCTCCAAAAGCCCGACGTGCTTGGCGGCGCTTTCGAGCAGCGCTTCGGCCGAGGGAACCGAGGAAACGCTTTTGTCGAGGGAACCGGAATTCACGCCGACCCGGATGACCGCGCCCCGGGCCTTGGCCGCCTCGGCCACCGCCTTGACCCTGTCCTCGCCGCCGATGTTACCGGGATTGATGCGGATGGCCTCCGCGCCCTGCTCGAGGCATTCGAGGGCCAGCCGGTAGTCGAAATGGATGTCGCAGACGAGGGGTACGGAAATCAGCCGGCGCAGCCGGCCGATGCTTTCCGCGTCCTCTTTGTCGAGGACGCTGACGCGCATGAGGTCGGCCCCGAGCTTCGCACACCGGTTTATCTGGGCGGCCACCTCGTCGGTCCGGCTCGTTTTGATGTTGCACATGCTCTGAAGCAGCACCTTGGCCTGGCCGCCTATTTGGATGTTCCCCAGCCTGAGGGGTTTAGTTTCTTCCCGTTTCATGGCTTAAGTATAAGGCAACGGGGAAGTAGCGGCATCCGGCGGAAACCGCAAATTTTGCGTGGAATAATCTCTCCGTTGGTGGTATCCTTTAGCCCGCTAAAGAAAAGGTAGTGATTCAAAATGGCTAGCAAGCGCGAACAAGTAACCCTGAAATGCACCGTCTGCGGAGAGGAAAACTACATTACTTCCCGCAACAAGAAGCTGCATCCGGACCGCATGGAAACCAACAAGTACTGCCCGGTCTGCAAGAAGAAGACTCTGCACAAGGAAAAGAAGTAAGGAAGGTCCCCTCTTTGGGGATTTTTCTTTGTAAAAGGAGAAACGATGAACAAGAAAGCGCTCATACTGGGCCTTGCGGCCCTCATGCTATCCGCCTGCGGCGGAACCCAAGGGGAAAGCACCACGTCAGCGGAAGAAGGGGCAGAAGAAACCACCAGTTCCGTCGAGGAGGAACCGGACGAGGGAGAAGGAGAAGGAGACGGCGACATCGAAGTCACCATCAACGTCGACTTCCGGAACATCGCCGAAAACGCCGGATACAACTACGGGCAGAATCCCGCCACCCTTTTCGGGTATTTCGAGGGCGTCTCGGATTTGATCGGTACGGAACCCACCGTGGAAAACGTCTATGCCCAATACGCCACCGAGGAGTCCGACGTCCGCCTGACGATGGGCAGCGGCAAGAAAACCGGCAAAATCGTGATGGAACTGCTCAAACCGGTCAAGGCGCTCAGGGTCACCGCTTCCGACTACTTCAAGTTCTATACGGACGGAACCGGCACTCCGGGTGCGAGCCACGACAATGCCAGCGTGGTCGTAAACGGCGTTTCCCAGGCCTTGACCCACGTCGAAGGAGCGGTCGAATCGACCCTCGAGGAAAAGGAATTCGTCTTCGCGGAACCGGCCACCGAGATAACGCTCGAAAGCGCCTCTGATCCCGCTTCCGGCGACGAAAGCTACCGTTATTTTCTCTACAACCTGGAGTTCGTCGTTGCCTAGCATCTACGTCTACCAGAAACGGCAGTACAGCAACACCTACGTCTTCGGGGAGGAAAACGGGGAAGCGGTGATCGTCGACCCCGGAAATCCCGACAACGCGGCCCTGAGGGCCTGCCTAAAGAAGCATTCGATGCGCCTGGCGGCGGTTTTGCTGACCCACGGCCACTACGACCACATAGCCGGGGCGGCCGATCTTTGCAATTCCGATTTCACGCCGTGCTACATAAGCAGGCTCGACGAGGACTGCTTCGAGGATCCTGGCCTCAACGCTTCCTTCCTCGACGGGCATCCGACCGTTTATCCTAGGCCGATAAACCTCGTGGCCCTGGAAGGGGACGAACGGCTGAACCTGGCTGGACTTGACATCTCGGTCGTCGCCACCCCCTTCCATACCCGCGGTTCCCTCTGCTTCTATCTTCCCTCCAACCGGATGATATTCACCGGGGACACGCTTTTCCGGGGCGGCATCGGCAGAAGCGATTTGCCGGGGAGTTGCCCGCGCCTCCGCGTCCAAAGCCTTCGGAAACTCGAGGCTTTCTACGGGGATTGCGTAGTCTATCCCGGACACGGGACGAAAACGCGGCTCGAATACGAAGTCGGGAACTTCCGGTACTACTAGGCTAGCCCTATGGGCTAATTAGGGGTTTTTGCCAAGCGATAATAGGACTATAATCGGCTTGGCCGCGTGGAAACGCGCTTTTATTTGGGAGAAGAAAAATGAACGTTACAGAACTGCGTCCTGGCAATTACTTCATCGACGAAGACACGCTTTACCAGGTGCTCGACATCCTACTCAACAAGACCGCCATGCGTAAGATGGTGGCCAAACTCAAGGTCAAGAACGTCCGCACGGGCGCCATCACCGAACTGGCCCGCAACTCCGGCTACGACGTAACCGAATGCCGCCTGGACAAGAGGAACATGCAGTACCTCTACGACGGCGGTGCCGGAACCCTGACCTTCATGGATCCGAAGACCTACGACCAGATCGAGATTTCCAAGGAATCATTGAGAAACGAGCTTCCTTACCTCGTACCGAACCTCGACGTCGTCGTCGCTTCCTTCGAAGACGAGATCCTCGGCATCATCCTGCCGGCCAAGGTCGCCATGGAAGTCACCGAGTGCGAGCCGGGCGTCAAAGGCGATACCAAGACCAACACCGCGATGAAGGACGCCACCTTGGAAACCGGGCTCAAGATCCGCGTACCGCTATTCGTCAACCAAGGCGACAAGGTCCTGATCGACACCACCACCGGAAAGTACGACGGGAGGGCCTAATAGATGGCCGTACCCGTGCTACTGATCGAGATCGAACTCTGGCAGGTCATAGTTTGGCCGATCATCGCGCTAATCGCCGGGTTCATCGCCGGTTTCTTCACCGCCCGCTACGTAATCAAGAAGCAGCTTGAGAAGAACCCGCCGATCAGCGAAAAAGCCATAAGGGCGATGTTCATGCAGATGGGACGCAAGCCCAGCGAAGCCCAAATCAGATCGGTCATGAACTCGATGAAAAATTCGAATAAATAAAGGTCTCGGTAATAGGAGCTCCGAAAGGGGGCTCTTTTTTTTATATTTAATTATTCCAAAGATTTCCTTCAATTATTGGACCGTGTCAATCAAAAAGAGCAGCGCCGAAAATGAACGGATGGAATCATCTAGGGCAGTGGAACCGATGACCGTATTTCAAAAACCGAAAACATTAAATACAAATAGATATATGCGTGATTTTAAGCATAAACAAAAACTACCGCCGATTTTTTGGATATCTTGGAATTTCAAATCAACTTGTCAACGAAAAACATAGGAAACAGCAAGATAAAATAAGGCATTTTCAAATATATAGAAATTTCCAATCTTGGAGATATTTTTGAAATAATATCTACTAGAAAACTACTTTAACCACTTAATGGTATTTTCGTGTCTTTCCTTCATTCTTCTTATATTGGATAGATGGCGGACCACCAGCAGTAAATACATAAGGGTAAAAGCCGAAGCCATTTCGAAGGAATAATACAAAAGTCCACCAATGCCGAAATTGAAGAAAAGAATAGAAGACTCGAATTGCGGTAGGCAAAAATCCAGTATGGCCATAATCCAAACGTAAAGTAAGCATATCCCGCCGGCGACGAGACTAGAAAGCGAAACCATTTTCCTTCCTTTGAGAACTCCCAGGAAACTCACGAGGGCAACCGCAAGAGACGCATAGGAAGTACCGCCCAGCATCCCGAAGTAGTTGGCGACGGCCTTGCCCCCGCGGAAACCCATGTAGAACGGAAAGCAGTGCCCGACCGTGGCAAATACCGGGAACATCCAAAGGTAGAGCAAGCCGTCGTCGAAGATCCGATATGATTCGTTTATCCCCGAGAAGGCCAATATCGACCAGAAGGCGTAGAAAGGCACGAGGACCTTGAGCATATCGCAGAGAATGACGGCCGCGCCGGCCTTTTTCCCCAATACACGGCCGGAATTCGTCCCGCCGGAATTCCCGCTTCCGTAGTCCCTTGGATCCTTGTGGAAGAAGACCTTCCCGATGATCACGCCCGAGGGTATGCTCCCGAAAAGGTATCCGAAGATCGCGGCGCTAAGGCCGAGTATTGCGTTTACAAGTACGTCGTTCATGTCGGCTTAATATAACCGCCGCAGGGCCAGCGAGGAAGAAAAGGATTTGTTAGTTTCCGAATTACACTCGGGTACGAAACCTCTGCGTCCAGAACGCCATTCCCCCGGGCCGTGCGCGCAATATCCACGTGCGCATAGGCGGCGGCTGTTGCTATAATATGCCCACGGTTTATTAAAAATTATGGTCGATTTCGAAAAGGCGGAAGCGGAATACACGGGCAAGGACATAGAGGTCCTTAGCGAACTAGAAGGCATCCGCAAGCGCCCTGGCGTCTACATCGGGTCGACCAATTCCACCGGACTGCACCATCTGATTTGGGAAATCGTCGACAACGGCGTCGACGAGGCGGTAAACGGCTACGGCGACAAGATTTACGTTACGCTTGAAAAAGACGGCTCGGTGGAAGTGAGGGACGAAGGCCGCGGCATCCCCTGCGACATGAACGAAAAAGCCGGCATGCCGGCGGTTCAGCTCGCCTATACGCGCCTCCACGCCGGCGGCAAGTTCAACAACAAGGTCTATGCTTCCGCCGCCGGACTCCACGGCATGGGCGCGACGGTCACCAACGCTCTTTCGGAGTGGGTCGACATAACGATCTGCAGGGAAGGTCTGATAAGGCATATCCGTTTCCATGACGGGGGAAAGCTCGAGACGCCGCTAGAAACGATCGGGACGACCAACAAGCACGGTACGACCGTGCGTTTCAAGCCGGACAAGCGCATCTTCCAGTCCGTCGACTTCAAGTGGGAAACCGTCTACAACCACCTCCAGGAAGAAGCCTTCCTGCTCAAGGGCGTCCGCCTTTTCCTGAAGGACGAACGCGTGAAGCCGGCCCTGAGCCACGAGTTCTATTACGAAAACGGGCTCCGGGAATACGTCGGCACCCTCACTAGTACCAAGAGACTCATCGGCGACATCATCTATTTCGACGGCAAATCGGGCGACATGGGAATAGAAATCGCGATGGCCTGGTCGGCCAGCGACTACGGCGAGAACATCCTTAGCTACGCCAACTCGGTCCGGACCCATGACGGGGGCACCCACGAAACGGGCTTCAAGATCGGGCTCAACAAGGCCATAAACGACTTCGCGCAGGAAGCCGGTCTCATCAAGGAAAACCAGAAACTCGAGGGCGAGGACATCCGCGAAGGGCTGACCGCCGTGCTTTCGGTCAAGATCACCGACGAAGACAAACTGCAGTTCGAAGGGCAGACCAAGGGGAAGCTCGGAACCCCCGATGCCCTGCCGCTTACCAACGCCTACGTCAGTCAGAACCTCCTTTACTACCTCCGCGAGCACAAGGAATTCGCGGTCGACCTGATAAAGAAGTGCCTTTCGGCTAGGGAAGCGCGGGCGGCCGCTAGGCGCGCCAAGGAAGCCAGCCGCGGGAACAAGAAAAAAGGCCCGGAAATGATCATTTCCGACAAACTGGCGCCGGCCCAGAGCAAGGACTACGACAACAACGAGCTCTTCATCGTGGAAGGCGATTCCGCCGGCGGGACGGCCAAAACCGGCCGGGACCGGCTCCACCAGGCCATTTTGCCCCTGCGCGGCAAGCCGCTGAACACCGAAAACGTCACCACCGAGAAGATGTTCGCCAACGCCGAGTTCGCCACGCTCATCCAGACGATCGGTGCCGGAGTAGGAGCCAGCTTCGATCCGAACAACGCCCGCTACGGCAAGATCATCATCATGACCGACGCGGATACCGACGGTGCCCACATACAGACGCTCCTTCTGACCTTCTTCTATAAATACATGAAACCCCTGATAACCCGAGGCATGGTCTATATCGCCCAGCCGCCGCTATACCGGGTCTACAAGAAGAGCAATCCCTCCGTCTTCGTCTATGCCTGGAACGACGCGGATCTCGAGGAAGCCCGCCGGAAAATTGGCCCGGGCTACGGCATAAAGCGCTACAAGGGCTTGGGGGAAATGAACGCGCACGATTTGGCCGAGACGACCATGGAAAAGAAGACCAGGGTGCTGCTGCAGGTCAAAATCGAAGACCCGGTCGTGGTCGACAAGAAGATAAGCGTGCTTATGGGAAGCGATTCCCTGGTCCGGCGCGAATGGATAGAGGAAAACGTCGTTTTCAACGAACGCGATGCCTTCATGGACGAGGTCGATAGATGAGCCGCAAGAAGAAAAAAGAAATGGAAAACGTGGTCGAGAACATCCAAGGGGCGGTCCTCGACGAAATCATGGGCCAGCGCTATGCCGTCTATGCCAAGGACGTCATACAGGATAGGGCCATACCGGACGCCAGGGACGGACTCAAGCCCGTCCAGCGCCGCATCGTTTTCTACATGGAAAAAACGGGGAATACCTTCGACAAGCCCACGAGGAAATGCGCCCATATCGTCGGCGGCGTCATGGGGCAGTACCATCCCCACGGCGATTCCTCGATATACGAGGCCCTCGTGAGGATGAGCCAGCCTTGGGCGGTCAGGGAACCGCTGGTCGACTTCCAGGGCAACAACGGTTCGATGGACGGGGACGGCCCCGCCGCCTTCCGCTACACCGAGGCCCGCCTATCCGCCCTGAGCGAGGAGCTCGTCCGCGACATGGACAAGGACACGGTCGACATGACCCTGACCTTCGACGACCTGAACAAGGAACCGACCGTCCTGCCGGCCCATTTCCCGAACCTTTTCGTCAACGGCGCCGAGGGGATCGCCGTCGGCATGGCCACCCACATCCCGCCCCACAATTTGCGGGAAATAACCAATGCGATGGTCTACCGGCTCCGCCATCCGGACTGCGAAATCGATTCGCTTTTGAAATTCGTGAGCGGACCCGATTTCCCCACCGGCGGGAAGATAATCGGAAGGAAATCGATCGAAGAACTCTACCGGACGGGCCACGCCCACCTGAGCCTGCTTAGCAAGGCGAGCATCGAGACGCTTCCAAACGGCAACAAGCAGATAGCCATCACCGAGATTCCCTACGGAACCGTCAAAAGCGAGATGGTCTATGCCATCGACAAGCTCAGGGCCGAAAAGACGGTCCCGGGCATCGAGGAAGTCCGCGACGAAACCGACAAGACCGGATTAAGGATCGCCATCGACCTAAAACCGGACGCCAAGGCCGAAACGATCCTCAATTACCTTTACGGGAAGTCGGCCGGGAAAGGCGGCATAGCCGGGTCTTATTCGGCGAACATGGTCGCCATCGTCGACGGCCGCCCGAAGACCCTCGACCTCCTTTCCTATTGCGATACCTATCTGGCGTATAGGCGCGAGATCGAAGAAAGAAGGTGCCGTTATGATTTGGAAAAGAACAAATCGCGGCTCCACGTCGTGGAAGGCCTTATTTCGGCCGTTTCCGAACTCGACCGGGTCATCGCGATCATAAGGCGGAGCGCCGATAAGGCCGACGCCAAGGCGAACCTGGCCGAGGAGCTTGCCTTCTCCGAAGTGCAGGCCGAGGCCATCGTCATGATGCCGCTATACAAACTGACCCACACCGACGTCGAGACCCTGATGGCCGAGAAAGCCGGCCTCGACGAGGCCATCAAGGGGCTGAACGAACTGCTCGAGGACAAATCCAAGATGGACGACTTCCTGGCCGAGGACATGAAGGCCATCGCCAAGAAGTACGGCACCGCCAGAAGGACGGAAATACAAGACGAGGAGGGGAGCATCTCCGCGGTCGACGCCCGCGACCTCATCGTGGAAGAAGACTGCTACATCGCCCTGAGCAAGGACGGCTACCTCAAGCGCAGCTCCATGAAGTCCTACAAGGCCTCGGGGGGCGACAAGGGCGTTCTGCCCGGGCTCAAGGACGGGGACGCGCTCGTCTACTCCGGGGTGGCGAAGACGACCGACTATTTCATCGCCTTCACCGACCTCGGCAACTACGTCTACCTCCCGGTAAACGACATGAAGGAGGCCAAGTGGCTGGAAGAGGGGGCCCACCTCAATTCCTTCGTTTCCCTGGCTCCGGGCGAAAAGATGGTCGCCGCCTTCTCCGCGAAGGAATTCCGCAGCGACCTCTACTTCGTGCTGCTTAGCCGCCGTAACGTGGTGAAGCGCGTCCCGCTTTCGGCCTTCCCCGTGATCAGGAAAAACCGGGCCGTGAGCGCCATGCGCCTATCGGTCGGCGATAGCCTGGTTTCCGTCGCCCTTACCAACGGCGGCAGCTACCTCCTGGTCGCCGACGAAACCGGCTTTGCCGAGGTCTATAGCGAAAACCAGATCCCGGTAACGAACCCGAAGTCGGGCGGCGTGAAGGCCGGGCTCTATAACGGCAAGCCGCTTTCGGTCCTGCTTTCCTTCAAGCCCCTCGACCAGGGCAAGAGCAAGGCCCTATTGGCGACAGATCTAGGGTACACGAGGGTCGTCGACCTCTCGCGCTATCCGGCCCAGGACCGCCTCTCCCGCGGTTTCTATCTCTACCATTGCTTCAAATCCGAGCCCCACAAACTGCTGAGGGCCTACCTGCTTGACGGCCTCGAGCCCCCGCTTACCATCAAGGCCTTATTGACCGGCGGAAAACCGCTCGAAATCGCCGTCAACGACTTCTATCTGACCCCTTCCGAGAAGATGGCGAGGCGGCCCGAAGGGTTCGTCAGGAAATACCCGGTCGCCAGCTATTACCCCTTGCCCGGCGGCTCGATACCCGAGGACATGCCTTCCGTGCCCCTTCCGGTCAAGGAGAAACCCTCCGTGATCGTGGAGGAAGGGGGATCGCCGGAAGACGAGGACGAGCCGACCTTCGAGCAGATTTCCCTATTCGACGAATGAAGAAGAAAAAGAAGTACGTACCCGATGCCCTGGCCGGCAAGGTGGCGGACATACCCGCTTCCTTTTACAAGGCCCGCGGCATCAGGGCGGTACTGAGCGACCTCGACAATACCCTCGCGACCTACGGGGAGCCTTTCCCGAGCCAAGGGCTGAAGGATTACGTCAGAAGCCTCGGCGAGGAAGGGATCGCCTTCTATATCGCCAGCAACAACACCGGCAAAAGGGTCACCGCCTTCGCCGAGGCCCTTGGGGTGGAGAGCTGCCACGCCCTTTTCAAGCCCTCGTCCTTCTTCCTCAAAAGGTTCTTGAAAAAGAAGGGCCTGAAGCCGGAAGAATGCGCCTTTGTCGGCGACCAGTGCGCGACCGACGTCAAAAGCGGAAACGGCGCCGGCCTCTTCACCATCTTGGTGGACCACCTTTCCGCCCATAGGCCGCTGCTCACAAAAATAAATGGAATTATGGACGAACACTATAGGAAAATAGTCTTATCGAAGGGCCTTGCCCCGGATTGGAGGAATCTATGAGCACTCTTAATATCGTCCGCCGCTGCTACGGCTGCGGCGCCATCCTGCAGGGCGAAGACCCCTCCAAGGAAGGCTACATTGCCCCGCGCCTGCTCTCCAGCAACCTCGATACCATCCTCTTCTGCGACAAATGCTACAACGAGGAGCGCTTCAACCAGCAGCCCCATCCGCTCACCGCGGGGCAGGGCTTCCTCACCATGCTGAGCGACGCGGCCGCGAGCGATGCCCTGATCGTCTACGTCGTCGATCTGTTTTCCTTCGAATGCTCGTTCGTCCGGGAAGTAAACGAGACGATAAAGAACTCGCCCCTTCTCGTCATCGCGAACAAGCGCGACCTCCTACCTTCTTCCGCAAAGGACGACGACCTCAGGGAATACGTCGCCCACCGCTTCAGGGCGGCCCGCCTCAAGGTCAAGGCCGAAGACGTGGTGCTCGCTTCGCTGAGCGAATCGATGGAAGACCAGGATTACCAAGCCCTGATCGACCAAAAGCGCCGGGCCCACGACGTCTACGTCATCGGGGCCCAGAAGGCCGGGAAGACCATATTCCTCCAGACCTTCCTCCGGCATTACGTCAACAGGAGCAACCGCAACATCGTGACCAAGAACTATCCGGGGACCGATCTGAGGCTGCTCGAGATACCGCTAGACGGGAGCTCTTCCATCTACGATACCCCGGGGACCCCGCTCAACAACACCCTGCCGGCCAAACTCGAAACCGGGGCCGGATTCGAGTTCTATCCGACCATTCCCGTGGCCGCGAGGAAGGAACAGCTCTCCGCCGGGGATTCCCTGTTCATCGGCGGGGTCGCGAGGATCGATCTTCTGAAGACGGCGAAGAAGGGCCGGCAGGAAGTACGCCTCTATTTCGGGGACAAGGTCAGGACCAAGAAGGTCGGGGCCCTCCGCCACCCGGACGCGGAGTTCGCCGACGTCCTCGTCAAAAAGTCCCTGCTGCCTTCGAGCAAGCTCTTCAATTCGCCGAAGGATTTCGACGTCTACGAGGTAGACGTGGAAGAGGAAGGCCGGCGCGATATCGGCATTGCCGGACTGGGTTGGATATCTTTCCTCGGCGACGGACAGAAGTTCAACGTCTACGTCCCCCACGGGGTCGACGTCTATACTTCGAGGGCCAAGATAAAATAGACAGGGAACATGCTGGGAAAAGAAGAAACGAAACTGCTCAAGTCAATGGGCCAAAAGCCCTCCTTTCCCGTCTGCCTCGCGATAGGCAAGGAAGGAATCGGCGATAGCCACGTCAAGGTACTCGACAACGCCCTAAGGGCCCACGAGCTGGCCAAGGTCAAGGCCCAGGTCGGCGATGCCGCGGAAATGAAGGAGGCGGCCTGCCTTTTGGCGGAGAAAACGAACTCCGAAATCGTCGAAATACGCGGCCATACCGCGCTTTTCTACCGGGCCAACCCCTTGAAGCGCGGCATATTTTCCAAACATAGATGAAGATCCTGCTTTACGGCGGCAGTTTCGATCCTGTCCATCCGGACCATCTCGAGGCCGCAAGGGGCGCCCACGCCCTCCTCGGGCTCGTGCCCGTTTTCCAGATAAGCCGCAAAGCCAGGTGGAAGCATCCCGATAGCGACCCGGAAGACCGCCTCGAAATACTGAGGCGGGTACTTTCCCTCCGGGCGGATTTCCCCTATGAAATAGACGACAGCCTCATAAAGGACCCGGCCCTGCCGGATTTCACGGTGGAGGTATTGCGGCGCTATAGGGGCAAATACCCGGGCGCCGAACTGCATTTCCTCTTAGGAGGGGATTCCGTAAATACCTTTCCGCGATGGAAAGAAGCCCGGGAAATCGCGGCGACCTGCCGTCTCCATTACGTGGAAAGGCCCGGCCTGAGCGTTGATGCTTCGATACTAAACGAATTCGGCATCGAGCCCTTGCGGGGCGTCAAGACCGCCGGCTATTCCTCGACCGCCATCCGGGGGCTCGGCGCGGCGCATCCCTACGCCGAAGCCCGGGAATACATCCAAACCCGCCGGATGTACTACGCCAAGACCGTTTCCTCGTATCTGAGCGGAAGCCGCTACGAGCATTCCGTACGGGTCGCGGAACTGGCAAGGACCTTCTTGAGGGGCACTGAAGCCGATTTGGCCTATATCGCCGGCATGGCCCACGACATCGCCAAGGAACTGCCGATCGGGGAACAGAAGAAACTGGCCGCGGAATACGACCCGGGCCTTTCGAAGGAATATCCCGACTGGGTTTACCACCAATTCGCCGGGGCGGCGCTATCGAGGAAGACATTCCCGCTGATGCCCAAGGAGGCGATAAGGGCCATCGCGGGCCACTGCACGGGTTCCGCCCGGATGGACGACGTCGCCAAGGCCGTTTACGCGGCGGACAAGATCGAGCCGGGAAGGGGATACGACTCGAAGTGGATGATAGATCTATGCCGAAGGGACATCAAGCGCGGATTCGAGACCGTTTTACGCGAAAATATTAAATTCCTGCATTCGCGGGGCTATAGTTGCGAAGACAAATTAACAAGGTCGACCATCAGGGAATACCTAAAAGGAGAATGAAATGGAAATCGAAAGCAAGAAGAAGGCCGAGAGAATCGCCAAGCTTCTAGGCGAACACCTCGCCCGGGACGTCGAGGCAATCGAGGTTTCGGACAAGACGCCATACGCCGACTACTACGTGCTGGCCACCGCGCCGAACGAGAGGGCCCTAGGAGCCTACGCGGAAGCGGTGGAAGAGGCAGTGGAAAAAGATTTCGAAGAAGACGCTAGGATAGAGGGCCTTCCTAGTAGCGGATGGATTATCGTTGACGCGAAGGATGTCGTCGTCCACCTGTTCTTGGAGGAGGAACGGGAGAAGTACGGGATACTCGATATCCTCAGACGCGGAAACGACTCGGGGAATTTAGAAAACCGATAAAAACGAAGTTCCGGGAAAAAGTACCGGAACTTTTCTTTTGCATTATTACTTCGCATAATGTCCATTATGTTAACTAGGATATGAATAATAGCCTTTGATTAAGCCTTTTTTCTCATGATGTAATACTTCGGAGTGTCTATTTTGTGGAAAACGAACGTTGATGTTGTTAATTACCAAATATCTACCAATGTTTTAAAAGACGTTTAAATAAAAACCCGGGTTTTAGTATATTTTCCCGGGTGTATTGTCTGCCTATTTCTTCGGTTCCGTACGTATATTTATTCTGATTTTCCGTTGACACTTTCCTTGGCTGCCTTGATCTTGGCTTTTTCGCGGCGTTTGAATCCCATTGTCGATAGGTCGACGACCAATATTATAGCGATGGTCAAAAGGCTTACCGCGATGACCTTGGCCATCTCGAGGTTAAGCTGGTATTCCCCGATGAGGACGCCAAGGCCGGAAGTCATTCCGCCGCTTACCATGATCTCGCTCATGATGGTGACCTTCAGGCAGAGCCCCAAGGACTGGACGCTCGATAGCTTGACGTAGGAAGCGCTCATCGGCCAGGAAACGAAGACGATGCCCTTCAGGGAACGGCTGCCGGCATCGAGGTCGAGCGATTCCCTCACGTCCTTGTCCATTTCCGCTATCCCGGTTAAAAAAGCCTCGTAGATTATCGGGAAGGCCACCAAGAGGCCGAGGACGCACGGTATGTAGTCCGGTAAGCCCTTCACTCCGTAGAATATGCCGACCAGGACGGAAACGACGGCCGCGGTCGGAAGGGCCCTCGTTATGCTTACCCCGGGGGCCATGAAGGCCCGGAATTTCGGATATAGGCCGGCCAAGGTACCCAGGATCGCCCCGAGCACGAAGGATCCCGCGAAGCCTATCACGACCCGCAGGAGGCTATAGCCGACGGCAACGTATGTCCCATCCGCCTCTTCCCCGAACAATATTTCCCCGAGGGCGGCCGCCACCTTGTCGGGATAAGGAAGGATCCTGTTCCCTCTTAGCCTCATGAGATAAGCGGCCAAATACCAAACGGCGATAATGAAAAGGACCCCGGCGATGCCGAGGACGGCATTTTGGGCTAGGGTCCTTTTCTTCTTCATCCTTCGATTATAGGAACAAATCTTCCCCGTAGGTACCGGCGGTGCCGGTCAGATCCTCGTAGAAGTCGTTGACGAAGGCCCGGCTGTCTTCGATTTCGCCTTCCAACACCATGCCGAAGCGGTTGGCGCCTTCCGCCTGGAGAGAGGCGACCTGCGAAGCGTTGAAGCCGAAGCGGGCGGCCTGGTCGGCCGGGACCTCGCTATATTCGTTCATGGCCTCGACCACCACATCCGGATGGTTGACGGCGTTATCGATGTTGTTGTCGATTTCGTCCAGGAAATAGGCGTAGTCGTCGGTGGCGGCATATGTTTCGCTGACGAACAAAGCCGCCTGCGGGATGGCCTTGGCCCCGGTGAAGTCTTCCCATTCGGCGCGGAGGTCGTAAACCTCGGTCACCGTGATGCCGCTTTCGGAGAGCGAGTTCCTGGCCTGGGTCAACGAAGGCTCGGCGATGAAGTAATAGTCGTAGGCGGTCGGGTTGGCGATAAGCTGCTGCGCGACTTCGGCGGTCGAGTTGACGTAGGTGACGTTGCCGCCGGTGCCGTAGGTCAATTCGTCCCAGTTCCAGACGTCTTCGGCCAGTTTGGTGAACACCTGGTCGGGAAGCGAGCCGGCGTTGAAGGAAAGGATCCGGCTATCGGCCGTCGGGACATCGTCCGCGCCGTGCGTCGTGCTCACGATATGGAAGTTGCCGCCGGTAAGGAAGCGGGCAAGCTTGAAGTGGGCGTCTTCGCTTCCGTTTATGACGTTGAGCCCGGTGATGGAGTCGATGACCAAGGCACCGTAGGTGTCGGTCATGAAGTTCGGGCGGATTTCCGCCGCCGTTCCGGTTTCCCAGAACTGGGCGTCGCCGTAGGAATAGAAAGCCAAGGCGGGGGCGCCGGTCGGGCTCATGAGGCTAGGATAGCTCCAAGCCGGGGTGGTCACGGCGCTTTCGCTGCTGCTGGCGGTCCCGGTTCCACCGCAGGAAGCCAGCAACAAGGCCGCCGGCAGGGCCAAAAGAACTTTGCGTTTCATCTTTTTTCCTCCTGATCAATCTATGGCGATCGGCTTTCCGAGGAGGTCGCTAGCCCTGGCAAGGCCGAAATTGTCCAATATCGTCGCGCCGATATCGCCGTAGCTCAGGCGCGTCGGCAGGATGCCGCCGGACCTAAATCCCGGCGAATATACGAGCAAGGGCACCCTTTCTCGCGTATGGTCGGTACCCTTGTAGGTCGGATCGTTCCCGTGGTCGGCGGTCACCATGACAAGGTCGTCTGCCCCGAGTTGCCTCATGGCTTCCCCGAGCCTCCTATCGAAGGCCTCGAGGCAATTGGCGTACCCAACGGGGTTCCGCCTATGGCCGTATTCGCTGTCGAATTCGACGAGGTTCACGAAGCAAAGCCCCGTGAAGTCGCGGGTTTTGATGAGGTCTATGGTTTTGTCCATCCCGTCTTCGTTGCTCACGGTATGGATGGATTCGCTTATTCCCTTCATGTTGAAGATATCGCCGATCTTGCCGATGCCGATGGTGGCGTAGCCCGCCTTCGATAGGGTATCGAGGTCGGTGTCCTCGCTCGGCGAGAGGGCATAGTCGTGGCGGTTGCTCGTCCGCTTGAAGTTTTCCGGGGCGTCCCCGACGTAGGGCCTGGCGATGACGCGCCCGACCTTGTATTCGGGCCGCAGGCAGAGTTCGCGGGCTATCTCGCAGCAGCGGTAGAGTTCCTCTAGCCCCGTCACGTCCTCGTGGGCGGCGATTTGGAGGACCGAATCGGCGGAAGTGTAGACGATGAGGGAATTTTCCTTCATCTGGCGGACGCCGAGTTCCTTGATGATCTCCGTACCGCTGGCCGCCTTGTTGCCGATTACCTTGTGTCCGGTCTTCTCCTCGAGTTCCCTTATGAGTTCGGCGGGAAAGCCGGTATCGGTGAAGGTCTTGAAGGGCTTCTTCGTGAAGACGCCCATCATTTCCCAGTGGCCGGTCATCGTGTCCTTGCCGTTGGATTTCTCGAGCAGGGCGACGCCATAGCCCTTAGAGGGGACGAGGGGCTCCACACCCTCTATCACGTCGAGGCTTCCCAGGCCGAGCGACTGCATGTTCGGGACGTCGAGCCCGCCGACGGAGTGGGCGGCATGGGCGAAGGTGTTGGCCCCCGCGTCCCCGAATTCGGCGGCCCGGGGGTCGCCGCCTATGCCGGCCGAGTCGGCCACTATAAGGAATATCCTCTTGAAACGTGCCATTTTCTTACGACCCCACAATATACTACTTCCGCCCGCCAAACAACTTATACGCACTGGAAAGCCGGCGGGCGCTTACTTCCGTGTATATCTGGGTGGTCGCTATCTTGCTATGCCCTAGCATTTCCTGGACCGCCCGGAGGTCCGCCCCGTTTTCGAGAAGGTGGGTGGCGAAGCAGTGCCTGAGGCCGTGGGGCGAAATCGGCGAGACGATGCCGGCTTGCTCGGCATATCGCTTCACGCACTTCCAGAAATAGACCCGGCTCAGGGGCCGGCCCGAGCGGTTGAGGAAGAGGTACTTGCCCGCGGCGCCCTTGTTCTTGCTCCTTACGAGGTCGATGTACCGCCTTACGTAGTCCAGGGCGAAATCGGATACCGGCACGTGGCGCTGCTTGTTCCCCTTCCCGATTATGGTCGCCACCCCCTTGTCGAGGTCGAGCCTTCTAAGCTCGAGCGAAAGGAGTTCGCTGACGCGCATGCCGGAGGCGTACATGGTTTCCAGCATCGCCTTGTCGCGGAGTCCCCCCGGCTTGGTCGTGTCCGGGGCGTCGAGGAGCCTTTCGACTTCCTCGTAGCTCAGGACGTCGGGGAGCCTTTTTTCCTTCTTCGGGGTGCGGATCTTCTCGATATCGCCTTCGTATAGCCCTTCCTCCTTGAGGTAGCAGAGGAAATGGCGGACGGCGCTATAGCGGCGCAGAAGGGTCGCCGTGGCGTAGCCGGCACTGCTTTGTTTGATTAAGAACTTCTCTAGGTCCGAAGCTTCGATTTCCTCGGTAAGTATCCGCGGGGAAAGCTCCGCGGAAAAGGCGGCCAAATCGCCGCAATAGGCCTCGAGCGTCGCGCCGGAAGCGCCGCGCTCGACCCGCATGTAGGTCGAAAAATCCTCAATCGCCTCGCTTATCCGCATTCCCGGGTCCTTTCACCTCGCTTGCGAGTTTCAAGACGTTTCCTTCCAAACGTCTGTTCCATTCCTGAACCATCAGCTTGGTCCGGTCCTTCTTTTCGTATTCGCCGTAGTTGAAGAAATTCATCTGCACGTCGGTCGCGTTGGCCTCGCGCAGGCCCGAAACGGAAACGCCGATGAGCCTCACGGGCATCCCCGAAAAGTAGCGGGTATAGAGGGACATCGCCTCCGAATATATCTCCCTTCCGTCTCCGATGGGCCCCTCGAGGGTGGCCGACTTGCTCTTCGTTTTGAACGAAACGTCCTTCACGGAAACGGTGACGGTCATTCCTTCCTTCCGTTCGGACTTCATGGTGCTGCCGATATCGAGCGAGAGCCGCCTTATGACGTCCTCGATTACCTCATAGGAGTCGCTGTCTTCCTCCAAAGTTAAGGAACGGCCGATGCTTTTGGCCTCCGGAGGAACGACGGAAACGACATCGGAGCCCAAGCCGAAGGCGTGGGAGAGATACGTATCGAAGGTCTTCCCGAAATGGGAAACGAGGAAAGGGTCGCGCCTTTTCAGGCCCTGGGCGAGTTCCCCGATGGTCTTGTAGCCCCGCCTTTCGAGTTCCGGGAACGAGCGTTTCCCTATGCCGTAGAAGGAGGAAACCGGAAGCGGCCAGAGCAAAGAGGGGATGTCGCGCCTTCTAAGCACCGTGAGCCCCATGGGCTTTTTCATGTCGCTGGCCATCTTGGCCAGAAACCGGTTGGAGGAAACGCCGATGGAGCATTTGAGCCCGATTTCGAGAAGGAGGCCCTTCTGTATTTCCCGGAAGAGGCCGATCGGGTCGCCACTCGAGACCGCCGGCTTGGTCATGTCGACGTAGCCTTCGTCGATGGAAGCGGGTTCCACCAGCGGCGAATACCTCTTCAGGTAGTTGAAAAAGGAAACCGAAAGCATCTCGTAATAGGAAAAGTCGACCGGGAGGAAGACGAGTCCCGGGCATTTGGCTCGGGCCTGGTATCCGGGCATGCCGGAACCGACCCCGTACCTGCGGGCTTCGTAGCTCGCAGTCGAGACGACGCCCCTTCTTCCCGTGCCCCCGACCGCGAGGGGCTTGCCGCGGAGTTCCGGATGCCGCAGGAACTCGGCTTCCGCGAAGAAGGCGTTCAGGTCTATGTGCATTATCACCTTGGCCACGGCCAAGTTATAGCGCGAAAGGATTATGTTAACTAGACTTGAAAAAAAGAAGAAACCGAGGCGAGGACGCTTTCGGGGTCGAGGCCGCGTTCCCCAAGCTGCTCCGCGATTTCGGCGTGGCCGACGAATTCGTCCGGGAAGCAATAGAGGCGGAAGGATCCCTTGTAGCCCCTTTCTAGGAGCTTGAGCGAGAGGTTCTTCCCGAAGCCCGAGGCGGTGGAATATGAATCGTAGACGGCGACTTTGCAAAAGCCGAGGAGCCATTCGACGTCTTCGTCGGAAATCTCGTTCAGGTAGACCGCCTCGGCGAAGGCCACGTCTTCGTTTGTCTTCAAACTTTCATATAGGATCCGCCCTCGCGGGCCGACACCGATGACGGCGTTTCGCCCGCCTTGCTTCAGGCGGCGGAACCGGCCCGGCGCCAATTCGGGCCGGGTATCCTCGAAATAGGCATCTTCCTTGGGATAGCGGATCGCGAAGACCTTGTCCGCGGAAGCGAGGGCTTGCGTGAGCAAGACGCCGGCTTCCTGGACCGAACAGGGCTGGGTCACGACGACGTTCGGAATCGAAGCAAGGAATGCGACGTCGTAGAGCCCCTGGTGGGTTTCGCCGTCTTTGCCGACCGGCCCGGCCCGGTCGATCAGCAAGGTAAGGGGCGACTTCAGGCGGGCGCAGTCGTGCAGGATCTCGTCGTAGGCCCTCTGCAGGAAGGTCGAATAGACGCAGAGGACCGGCCTGTAGCCGACCGCCCCGAGCGCGCCGGCGAAGGTCGCCGCGTGTTCCTCGGCGATGCCGGTATCGAAGCAGCGTTTGGGGAACTCCTCGTAAATGTTAGAAAGGGAACTTCCTACTATCATCGCGGGGCAGACGAGCCTGATGGAGGCGTCCTGCCTCATTTTTTCTAGCAGCAACGACGATATTTCGCCCGGCCACTGGGGTTTCCCCGGCTCGCTGAGCCCGCCGGTGGCGATGTCGAACGGCGGCACCCCGTGGTAGAGACCCTTCTTGTCGTTTTCGGCCGGGGCATAGCCTTTCCCCTTCTTGGTATAGACGTGGACGATGGCCGATTTCGTCGTGTTCTTGGCCCTTTCAAAGGCCTTGTCGAGCGCCTTGACCGAGTGGCCGTTCACCGGTCCGATGTAGGTAAGGCCGAGGTTGTCGAAGAGGGTCGTCGGCACCACGTGCCTTTTGAACGAATCCTTGAGTTTGTAGGTGATTTTGTAGAGGTAACGCCCCAATTTGGTCCGGTTCATCGTCCGCTGGTAGGCCTTCTTGGCCTTGTTGTAGAACTTCTGGGAGCTTATTTTCCGGAAGAACCGCCCCAGGGCCCCGGCGGGCGAGGAAATCGACATGTCGTTGTCGTTAAGGACGACGATCACCTTCGCGGAATTGGCGGCGATGTTGTTGAGCCCCTCGAAGGCCAGGCCGGAGGCGATTGAAGCGTCGCCGATTACCGCGACGACGTTGCCCCTATCGTCCCCTTTTTCGGTTTCCCTGATGGCGAAGGCGAGGGCCGCGGAAAGGCTGGTCGAGCTATGCCCGGCCTCGTAGACGTCGTAGGGCGATTCGCTCCTCGACTGGAACCTCGACCCCTTGCCTTGGCCCCCGATGTCTTCGAGGCTCCGGCCGGTCAAAAGCTTCTGGGTGTAGGACTGGTGTCCCACGTCGAATATCAGTTTGTCTTTCCTTTTAAAGTCAAAGACGCGGAAAAGGGAAAGCGTCAGTTCGACGTCCCCTAGATTGCTGGAAAGGTGTCCGCCCGACCTAGCGGTGGACTTGATTATCTCTTGCCTTATGTCATGGCTGAGTATCGTCAAAGACTTCGGTCCCAAGTTCTTTACGAAATCGGGGTCCTGAATCTTTGTAACGTCGACACGGACGAGCTTTTCATTCATCGTGAAACAACTAATAAACTACTAGTTTTCTACTTTATCGTTATCATCGACAACCGTCGACTTGTTGAGTTTGCTTTCGGCGTCCTTGATGATGTCTTCCAACTGCTGCCCCAGTTTCTGGGCCTCGCCGGCCAGTTTTATCGTATCCTCGAGGCTTTCTTTGTTCGATTCGATTTTAGTAACGATTTCGGAAAGGCGCTTCATCCCGTCTTCGAACTTGATCTTTTCCTTTTCCTCAGCCATTTCTGCGGGCCTCCTTCACTTCGGAAACGATTATACCATCCCCGACCATTGTCTCCATCTTCTCGCCCGGGGCGACGTCGGCGGAATGCCTGACCAGTTTGCCGTTTGCGTAGGCCAACGCGTACCCGCGTCCCAGTACCTTGAGCGGATTCAGGCCATCCGCCTTGGAGGTTAGCCTCAGCATTTCCTGCTTTTCCCTTTCGAGGCGGGCCTTCGCGGCCGCCTCCGCCCTCTCCTTCAGGGCCCTTAGCCTTTCCATGGTCAGGCCGTAGATGCTTTCGGGATTAAGGAAATAGGGGCGCTTCATGAGGAAATCGAGGTTCCTTTTGGCCTCCCCTAT
Organism: uncultured bacterium; assembly: GCA_949295325.1. Lineage (GTDB taxonomy): Bacteria > Bacillota_I > Bacilli_A > RFN20 > CAG-826 > UBA4951. The sequence continues at coordinate 235,176 of CASFKG010000002.1, read as the reverse complement.
CTTCTCCTTCGCCGCATTGAGGGCGCTTTCCCGCGAGTCCATGACAAAGGCCTTGATCTCCTCGATGTCGGGCAGTATGGCGGCCGCGGCGGCGGTGGGCGTGGAAACCCTTTTGTCGCTTGCGAAATCGACCAGCGTGAAATCTATCTCGTGCCCGACCGCGGTCACCGTGGGAATCCGGCTTTCGGCCACGGCCCTTACGACCCCTTCGTCGTCGAAGGCCGACAGGTCCTCGCTCGAACCGCCCCCGCGGGCGATGACCAGTATGTCGTAGTCGCCGCCGTTGGCTTTCCTTATCGCCTTTATGATGCTTCCGGGGGCGCTTGCGCCCTGCACGGTGGCCGGAAAGACGTAGAGGTCGGCCAGCGGGAAGCGGTTAAACGAATTGGTGACGATGTCGGCTTCCGCGGCGGAGGGGTGGGCGGTCACCACCGCGATTTTCCGCGGATAGCGCGGAAGCGGCCGCTTTTTGGCCTCGTCGAAGAGCCCTTCGGCGGCGAGTTTCTTCTTGAGCTCCTCGCGCCGGAGGGCGAGAAGGCCCGCGCCTTCCCCGTATGCCTCGCGGACGAAGAACTGGTACCTTCCGCGTTTGGGGTAGACGCTCAGCCGTCCCTTCATGACGTACTGGTCGCCGTTACTCCCGTCGAAGGAATAGTAGCCGGCTTCGCTGGAAAAGAAAACGCAGGGCAAGGGGCAGTTTTCGTCCTTCAGGTCGAAATAGCAGCCGAAGGAGTACCTCTTGAGGTTGCTTATTTCCCCCTTGACCGAGAGCGAAGAGAAAAAAGGCACCGCGTCGAGGCAGCGCTTGAGCAAGCCGGTTACTTCGCTTACGGTAAGGACGCCTTCTTCTTCCACTATCTCAGTACCTTGTCCAGTACCGCGTTTATGAAGCGGTAGTCGTTCTTTTCCAGGTATTCCTTGGCCATCTGAACGGCGTTGTCGATGACGACCGCCTTGGCCACGGCCTCGTCGAAATGGAAATACTGGGTGTAGCTAAGAAGCAGTATAGCCTGCGCCACCCGGTTCAGCCGGCCGAAGGTCCATTTGACCAGATGCTCCGAGATGGCCCCCACGGCCTCGTCGTAGTACTTGAGGGAGTTGACCACCATGGATTTGACGAAATAGGGACAGTCGGCGTACTCCTCGCCGCAGACCGAACCCACGATGGAGACCACGTCCACCTCTTCCCCCATGTCCATGAAGGTAAGCGCGGCGTAAATGGCCGCCATCGCGGCCTTTTCCTCCCCGTGGCGGGTATCCTTGAACATACGCTTGGAAATCATTTCTTGCCCTCCTTGAAGAGGCGATAGAGGCGGACGTAAGAAACCACGGCCCCGGTTACCGCCAAAAGCCCCAGCACGTGGATCCCCACGGCCGTATAGGCTTCGGGGGCGCTTAGGACGGGATAGCTCTGCCCGCCGGCGATTATAAAGCAATAGAGGGAGTCGGCAACATAAATCGCCGCGGCGAATACCCCCCACCTGACCTTGGCCTTGGCCGCCATGAGGCCGGAATAGACCGTCAGGGCAGTCACGAGACCCACCGAAACCACGTAGGCCGCGTAGTTCCAGGCGATCCCGTAACCGTAGACCGTCGCGAACATCGCGTTGCGCAGGTAGGCGAGGAAGGAATAGCAGAAACCAAGGGCCCCGTCGGAGACGAGGCTGAGTAGGCTCGCGAGCAGGCTGACCGCCGAAAGGGCGACATAGAGGAAGCAGATCCTCTGGTAAAGGGAAAGGGCCTTGTCCTGCCTTTCCCGGAGGGCGGGGTTCATGTAAGCGACGTGACCCTGACCTTGATGGAAAAGGGCACCGTTTCGCACATCATCTGGACCGCGCTGGCGACGCTTTCCTGGATGCGCATGCAGACGTCCTTGACCGGGGCGGTCTTCGAAAGCGAAACGTCGAGCGAGATGTCGACCTTGCCGTCCTTGCGGAAGGCGACTTTCGCCGGTCCCTGGGCCTTGAAAAGCCCCTTGTTCTTCCTTGCGGCCGGCGAGGCCATCTTCACTTCGTTGATGGCTTCTTCCGCTATCGACTCGAAAAGGGCCCGCGAAAGCCGCACCTGGCCGGATTTCGAGAAATTGTTCAGTACGAGGTAGTTGCTTGCCATGGCTAGATGTTACCGCAAAGCGGTCCCCTTTTTAAGCCTTTAGGGCCTCTTTGACCCGGCGGGCCACCTCTTCGGGGGTAAAGCCGTAGGCCTTCAATACGTCCTTTTCCTTGCCGGAGGCACCGTAGGAGTCGACCCCGATGTTCGTGGCTGCGTACTTGCCCCAGCCGAAGGTCGCCGCCATCTCCAGGGAAACGCGGCGTTCCCTTTCCACGGCGAATACCGTGGACCGGTATTCCTCCGGCGCCCGTTCGAAAAGCTCGAAGGACGGGAAGGAAAGTACGTCGACGTATATGCCTTCGGTTTCGAGCCTCTCGGCCGCTTCGATGGCAAGGCCGACCTCGGAGCCGGAAGCGAGTATCTCGCCCGCCGGGGCGATCTTGGCCTTCGGGGCGTAGACCCGGTAGCAGCCCTTGAGGAAGCCTTCCTCGCCGGTGTTTTGGATGGCCGCGAGCTTCTGGCGGGAAAGCACAAGGGCGACCGGATGGTCAGGGCTTTGGAGGGCATAGCGCCAGGCGTAGTAGGTTTCCCTTTCGTCGGCGGGACGGATGGTGACGAGCCCCGGGATGCTCCGGAGCATCGAGAGCTGTTCGACGGGTTCGTGGGTCGGGCCGTCTTCCCCGACCGCGAGGGAATCGTGGCTGAAGAGGAAGACGTTGGGCAGCCCTTCGAGGGCCGCCATGCGGATGGCGGGCTTCAGGTAGTCGCTGAAGACCAGGAAGCAGCCGCCGTAGCAGGCAAGGCCCTTGTGGAGCAAAATGCCGTTATTGACGGCGGCCATCGCGAATTCCCGGATGCCATAGCTGACGTCCTTGCCCTCCGGGTGGTCCCTCGAGAATCCCGGATCCCCGGGTATGGCGGTCTTCACGGAACCGGCCACGTCGGCCGAGCCCCCGAAGAAGAAGGGGACCTTCTGCCCGAGCTCTGCGACTATCCGGCCCGAGACGTTGCGGGAAGCCTCCGCCTTCTCCTCGGCGGGCGGGACGGGAAGGTAAGGCCCGAGGTCCCGGTTGAGGCCGCAAAGGTAGTCCTTGGCCTTGGGGTCGTTTGCGAGGAAGGATTCCCTCGCGGCCTCCTTCCCCGGCTTGGCCTCGGAAAGCCTCGCGGCGATGAGCGAGCGCATGTGCCTGACGCATTCCCCGGGAATGCCGAAGGGCCCGTAGTCCGCCCCGAAGAAGGCGCGGGTCTTCTCGTAGTCTTCCGCCCCGAGGAGGGAACCGTGGACCTTGTGGGAGCCGGCCAGTGGCGTGCCGTAGCCGATGACCGTGTCCATGATGATGGCGGTCGGCGAGGCCTTGGCCTTTTTGGCCTTCGAGATTGCCCTATTCAGGGCGCGGAGGTCGTTTCCGTCCCTGACGTTGATGACGTTCCAGCCGGCGCTAAGGAAACGGAGTTCGGCGTCGTCGCCCATCGAAACGGAGGTCGGGGCATCGAGCGTCGATCCGTTGCGGTCGTAGATGAGGACGAGGTTGTTCAATCCGAGGTTTCCGGCCAGGGAAATGGCTTCCTGGCTGATGCCTTCCTCGAGGCAGCCGTCCCCGCAGAGGACATAGGTCTTGTGGGTTATGTACTCCTCGCCGGAAGGGTACTGGGCCGACAGGTGCTTCTCCGCCATGGCCATGCCGACGGCCTGGGCGATGCCCTGGCCCAAAGGGCCGGCGGTAGCGTCCACGCCGGGGGTATGCCCGTATTCGGGGTGTCCCGGGGTCCGGCTGCCCAGCTGCCGGAAGCGCCTGAGGTCGTCGAGGGAGAGGTCGTAGCCCGCCATGAAAAGCAGGGAGTAGAGAAGGGCCGAAGCGTGGCCGCTGGAAAGGACGAAGCGGTCCCGGCAGTCCCAGTCGGGGTTCTTGGGATCGATCAGCATGTGGTGGGCAAAGAGGGTATAGAGGGCCGGCGCGGCGTCGAGGGCCATGCCGGGGTGCCCGGAGCCGGCGTTTTGGATGGTGTCGAGGGCAAGCACCCTCAGGGCGCTGACCGCCCTTGCGTCTCCGCTTTCCTTTTTGCCTAATTTCATCGTCTTTTTCCTTTCTAGTAGTTTTCAGGTATTTTTCCGGTAATTATGAATTACTATGTAATTCAATCTTCTTCTTTTATCGAAAGTCCGAGAAGGTCCAGCTGCCGCTGGTCGACTTTCTGGGGCGCCTTCGTCATGGGATCGGTCGCCGCCAGGTTCTTCGGGAAGGCCACGACGTCGCGGATGTTGTTGGTCCCGGCGATTATCATGGTGAGCCTTTCGAGCCCGAAGGCGATACCCCCGTGCGGCGGGACGCCGTAGCGGAAGGCGTTGAGGAACCAGCCGAACTTCCTTTCGGCCTCTTCCCGGCTGAGGCCCAGTACCTCGAATATCTTCTCCTGTACGTCGTGGTCGTAGATCCTGAGGGTTCCCCCGCCCGCCTCGTAGCCATTGATGATGATGTCGTAGGCATAGGCCAAGACCTTCGTCGGATCGCTTTCCAGGTATCCGAGGTCCTCGTCCCGCGGACGGGTGAAGGGATGGTGCTCGGCGCTATAGCCTTCCTCCCCTTCCTTCTTGGTGAACATCGGGAAATCGACCACCCAGAGGAGATCGTAGGTATCGGGCTTTATGAGCCCGAGTTCGTTGGCGAGCTTGGTCCTGAGGGCCCCCAGTCCGAAGCAGACGTTTTCCTTCTTGCCGTAGGCAAGGACGAGCGCATCGCCGTCCTTGAGGGAGGCTTCGCGGATCAAGCGTTCCGCCTCTTCCGTGGAAAGGAACTTCGAAAACGAGCCGGTAAGCGCGCCGTTTTCGCGCTTCAGGTAGACGTAGCCGCTTAGGGAGAACTTCCTGGCCTCGAGATTCAGTTCGTCCTGTTTCTTGCGGCTCAGGTGGGCGGCTCCGCCGTCGACCCGGAAGCCCCGGACTTCGCTAGCGCCTTCGGCCTTCATGAAGCCGTGGCCGAGCAAAAAGCCGTAGGGGGCGATGTGCATGCCAAAGCGCGTATCGGGCTTGTCGCTGCCGTATACCTCGACGGCTTCCCTATAGGGCATCCTCCGTAACGGGGTCTTGATTTCGATGCCCCCGGCCTTGAGGAAGATATCCCTCAGAAGCCCTTCCATCAGGGTAAGGATCTGCTCTTGGCCAAGATAGCTCATCTCGAGGTCGATCTGGGTGAACTCCGGCTGCCGGTCGGCCCGCAAATCCTCGTCGCGGAAGCAGCGGGCGATCTGGTAGTAGCGCTCGAGCCCCGCGATCATGAGCAGCTGCTTGTACTGCTGGGGGCTCTGGTCGAGCGCGTAGAAGGCGCCCTTATGGAGGCGGCTCGGCACCAGGTATTCGGTGGCCCCTTCGGGTGAAGATAGGCCCATGTAGGGGGTTTCCACTTCCAGGAAACGGTTTTTCTCGAGGTATTCCCGGGTCGCCGAAAGTATCTTGGCCCGGACGCGGAGGTTATGCTGCAGAAGCGGCCTTCTCAGGTCGAGGTAGCGGTAATTCAGCCTCGTGTCCTCGAGGGCGTCGGTTTCGTCGGCGATGATGAAGGGGGTGGTTTCGGCCTTGCTCAGCACCTCGAGCCGGCTAAGAACCACCTCGACCTCGCCGGTCGCTAGCTTGGGGTTCTTTTCCTTTTTCAGGCGCACCGTCCCGGTTGCGTTTACGACGTATTCCGCGCGGACGTCCGGGAATCCGGAGGCGTCCTCCTCGATCAGCTGGACGATGCCGGTCACGTCGCGGAGATCGATGAAGGCGATGGCCCCGAGTTTCCTGACCGTCGCGGCGAAGCCGCAAAGAGATACCTCGCGGCCGACGTCCTTGGCCCTTAGTTCCCCGCAGTAGTCGGTCCTAGTTATGTTCATGTTCCTCTTCCCCTTCTTCCAATAGTTTGCCGTCGAGGTAGTCCCCGAGGGCATCGATGCCGACTTCTTCCTGCCGCATCGTTTTCTGGTCCTTGACCTGGACCTTCCCTTCCTCTATTTCCTTTTCGCCGAGAAGCAGGGCCAGCCGCGCCCCGCTCCTTTCGGCCCGCTTGAAGGCGGGTCCGATCTTGACGGCCCTAGGCGGAAGGTCGGCCTTGTAGCCCATGGAGCGGATTTCGGTGGTCAGGGCGAAGGCTTCCTCGTAGGCTTCCTGCCCGAGCGGTATGACGTAGCAGTCCAGGCCGCTTTCTGGGACGAAGAGCCCGGCTTCGAGATAGGCGCCGGTCAATCTTTCGAGGCCCGCGCCGAAGCCCACCCCCGGCAGGTCGGGTCCCCCGATGTCCTTGAGGAGGGAGTCGTAGTGCCCCCCGCCGATGAGGGCCCCGAGGTTTTCCCCCGAGCCCGAGCAGCCGTGTATTTCGTAGACAAGGCCCGAATAGTAGTCGAGCCCGCGGACCAGCGAATCGTCCTTTTCGTACTCGATTCCGTATTCGTTGAGTATGGAAAGGGTCAAGTAGAACCTCTTCTCGTCCTCTTCGCTCAGGAATTCCGGGAGTTTCGGGGCCTTGAGGGCGAGCTCGTGGTCGGATTCGACCTTGCAGTCGAGTATACGCAGCGGATTGAGGCCGTAGCGTTCCCGGCAGTCCCCGCACATCTGCTCGAGGTGGGGCGCGAAGTACTCCTTGAGGGCTTCCCGGTAGGCCTTGCGGCACTCGGCGCCGCCGAGGCTATTGACCTTGACCTTGAGCCCCTTGAACCCGAGGTACTTGAGCGCGGTGACCGCGAGCATGACGGTTTCGGCGTCGAGATAGGCGCTGTCCGCCCCGATGCATTCCAAGCCGAAGGTATGGAATTCCCGGTACCTCCCGGCCTGCGGCCGTTCGTAGCGGAAGGCCGAGCCCGAGTAGTAGTACTTGAGCGGGAGGTCGTCCAGGTAGAGCTTGTTGGTGAGCACGCTCCGGGCCACCCCGGCGGTGAACTCCGGCCGGAGGGTGAGGCTCCTACCGCCCCGGTCCTCGAAGGTGTACATCTCCTTGCGGACGACGTCGCTCCCCTCGCCGGTGCCCCGGTCGAAGAGCTCGGTGTGTTCGAGCGTGGGTATCACAATCCTCCTATAGCCGTAGAGTTCGGCCGCCCCGACGAAGGCGGCCTCGATTTCCGACATGGCCTCTTCTTCGCGGCCGTATATGTCGTGCGTTCCCTTGACTATCGAAATTCCCATAACATTCTCCTTCAGTGGATGATCCTAACGCAGTCGTAGACGCCCTTGAGCCCCAATAGCATCGAGAAGGCGTCTTCGAGCATCTTGCTCGAGGCGACGTAGACCGTCATCGATATCGAGTCGGTCCGGTCGCTTTCGCTTATGTGCGCGCTGATGTCGTTGACCGAGATCGACTTCGAGCTCAGGGCCCCGATGATGTCCCCGAGCAGGTTGGGCCGGTCGTTGGCGTAGATGGTGATGTCGACCGGATAGACCGAGATCCCGAGGTCTTCCTTCCAGCTGACCGGCACGAGCCTCTTCCCCGCGTCCTTGACGTTCGGGCAGTTGGCCCGGTGGACTATGATGCCCTTGCCCTTGCTGACGTAGCCCACGATGTGGTCGCCCGGAACGGGCGTGCAGCAGCGGGCCAACGAGACGGCCACGTTGGTGACACCCTCGACCCTCACCGGGTTCTTGTCGTCCTTGTCGGGATTATGGCCGAGGACCTTGTAGGATCCGGGCTTCCGCTTGACGTGGAGGAAGGCCATGACGGAGGACGGGGCGGGGTTCTTGACGGCGCAGGCCTCGTAGAGCTCGTCGAGGTCCTTCAGTCCGAAGTTCGAATAGACCTTTTCGTTGTCGACGAGCTTGATCGCCTCCTCTTCGCCGTAGCCGGCGGCCTTGAAGGATTCAAGGAGCGCGGCCTTGCCCTTGGCGATCCTTTCCTCCTTTACCTCGCTCCCCCGGCGGCGCTGCAGGAACCTCCGTATATGGGCCTTGGCCGAGGAGGTCTTGGCGATTTCCAGCCACGAAGGCTTGGGGCCGCCGGATACCGCGTTTGTCCTTATTTCGCAGATGTCGCCGGTCTTGAGGACCGTGTTCAGGGGCGCCATGGCGCCGTTTACGACCGCGCCGACGGCCTGGTCGCCGACCTTGGTGTGGATCTTGTAGGCGAAGTCGAGGGCCGTGGCCCCGGTCGGGAGGTTTATGACCTTGCCGAGGGGCGTGAAGACGTAGACGTTGGCGTTGAAGACGTCGTTGCTCAGGGCGTCCATGAAGCGCTTGGCGTCGCCCTTGGCGCCTTCGTGGGAGACGCTTACGAAGTCGCGGAACCAGTGGAGCTTGCTTTCGATGTCCCGCTGCTCTTCCTTGGCGTTATAGTGTTCCCCTTCCTTGTAGCGCCAGTGGGCGGCGATGCCGGTTTCGGCGATCCGGTCCATCTCCTCGGTCCTTATCTGGACCTCGTAGACGTTGCCGTCCCCCGAGACGATGCAGGTATGCAGGGACTGGTACATGTTGGGCTTGGGCATCGCGATGTAGTCCTTGAAGCGGCCGGGGATCGGCTTGTAGGTCGCGTGGATGATCCCGAGTATCTCGTAGCAGTTCAGTTCCGTCTTGGTGATGACCCGGACCGCGAGGACGTCGTGGATGTCGTCGAAGGTATGGCCCTTGAGGTACATCTTGCGGTAGATGGAATATATCGACTTGACGCGCGATTCCATCCGGAAGGGAAGGCCGTGCTCGTAGAGTATGTTGGCGATCCTTTTCTTGAGCGACTCCAGGGACTTCTGGCGGTCGGCCATCTTCTTGTTCAGAAGCGCGAGTATTTCCTGGTACTTTTCGGGTTCGAGGTACTTTAGCGAAAGGTCCTCCATCTCGCTTTGCATCGTGTAGATGCCGAGGCGGTGGGCGATCGGCGTGAAGACGTCGAGGGTTTCCTTCGCTATGGCCTTCTGCCTTTCCGGGGAAAGGGCACCGAGGGTCCTGAGGTTGTGGAGCCGGTCGGCCAGCTTGACGATGATGACCCGGACGTCCTGGGCCATGCCGAGGAATATCTTGCGGTGGTCCTCGGCCTCGAAGTCCACCTCCTTGCGGTGGCTGAGCTTGAGCCTCTGGATTTTGGTCAGGGCGTTGACGATCTTGGCGACGTCTTCCCCGAAATTGTCCTTGATCTCGTCAATGGGGGTACCGGTATCCTCCACGACGTCGTGGAGGAGGCCGCTGGCCAGGGTCTCGGGGCCTACCTGGAGGTTGGCCAATATGTAGGCCACCTCGATGGGATGCTGTATATAGGGTTCGCCGGACTTGCGGAACTGCCCGTCGTGCTTCTTTTTGGCGTAGAGATAGGCCTTTTCCACCATGGCCTTGCCCTTCTCGTCGCCTATGTAGGTCAAATAGACCGACTTGACGTCGGCAAAGGTATGGACGGGGTAGCCGCCGTTGATCGGTAAGGGGTTGTCGGTTGCTTCCATGCAAAAGGAATTATAAGACGGCTACCTATTAATAGGTAGTGATATCGGCCTTCACGGGCTCGTAGCGGCACTCGCTTTGCCCCCGGAAGACGTTTTCGCGCAGGTGGCCGTAGAAAGTGACCATGGCATTTCCCGGGAAGTCCTTCTCCCCGAAGGAAAACGAGAAGACCTTTGCCCCGCCCGGGAGGGTAAGGCGCAGGTAACTCCCCTCCTTGGCGTAGGTGAAGGAATCCGAGGAAAGCGGGGCGATCCGGAATAGCGGCTCCGGGAAGCCGTTGCCGAAGGGGGCGAAGGTCCCGACGAGCCGGAGGCTATCCATGTTAATGTCCGAATAGTTGATGTCGACGGCCCGGGGCTGGGCGGCGGCGGGCCGGCGCCTGGCACATTCCTCTTCGAAGCGCTCCCGGAAGGCGGCGAGGTCGCCTTTCGCGATGGAACCTCCCGCGGCGTGGGCGTGGCCCCCTAACGAGAGGAAGGCGATACCAGACGACTTTAAAATATCCAATATGTCGTATCCTTCCGGCGAACGGAAGGAAACGGAAAGGGCTTCCCCGTTCTTTCTAATCTTGCCGAAAACGGCGCAGGGTAGCCCGGTTTCGCTGCAATACTTCGAGGACAGCAGGCCGTTTAGCCCTTCGGGACCCGCGTTGAAGGCGGTAAGGCTATGGCCGCGGACGTCGGGCTTTATATTGGTGACGGCTTCCTTGGTAAGGCTCTTTCTTTTCTCGTTGAAGTCCCTTATGAACCGGGATAGCCTCCCCTTTTCCCCTTCTCCCCGGACGAAGTAGTTGAGGGCCACCGAGTTCATGACCCGGACGTCGCCGATGCGCCCGAGGGAATTGAGGGCGGGTATGAGCCCGAACTGGATGCCGCGGTAGTCCGTTCCGGCGGGCAATAGGTTATCGAACTCCTCGTAGTGGTTGGCCTTGATATAGGAAAGGGCCAGCCTCACGGCCCTCCTGTTTATCCCCATTAGCGGCATCTGGTCGCTCAGGGTCGAGAGTCCGGCAAGGGAAAGGAGGTACTCGTCTTTTTTCCCTAATAGCGCCGTGAAGAAAAGATAGCTGGTAAGGCCCGCGGAAATGCCGTAGTCCAGAAAGCCTTCGGCCTTCTGGTGGACGATTCCGGCCGCGGGGGGAAAGTTGCCCTGCATTTCGTGGTGGTCCACTATGACCACGTCGACGCCGAGTTCCCCCGCCCTTTTTACGGCATCGAAGGCTGTTATCCCGTTATCGAGGGTGATGATGAGCGAGTAGCCGGCCTTCGCGATCTTCTCGACGTTTCCGACAGTCAGGCCGTAACCGTCTTCTTCCCTCCCGGGCAGGTATCCGCGGACGTTTGCCCCGAGGGCCCTCAGGGCATTAAGGGCAATCGCGATGGAGGCGATCCCGTCCACGTCGTAGTCGCCGTAGCATATTATCCTTTCGCGGTCCATTACCGCCTTCAGTATCCTTTCGCGGGCCGCGGAGGAAAACTTCCCCATCGGCCAGTCCGGAAGAGAAAGCCGCGCGGTAGGCGCGGCTATTTCTTCTTGGTAGGCGGCCGGATCGAGGGAATAGAAGGCCAACAGTTTCTCAAGAAGGGTCTGGTTCACTAATCGTTGATGCCGATGAAAACGGCTTCCTCGGGTTCGCTGCTCCGGCGGGCGCTCGGATTCCCCTTCTTGGGCTTGCGGCGGTTCTTGAAGGAGGAATCGAGCCTGATCTTGGTGAACTGCTTGGCAAGGAAGAGGGAGGCGGGGCAGATAAGGACCAGGACGGCGGCGATGCCGGCGATGATCCCGAGAAGGGCGACTACGTAGGCCATCGAGAAGGCGGCCGGGCCGAAGGCCAGATAGCTCACGGCGACGTAGCAGGCGATTATCCCGAATATGACGAGTTCGGCGGCTCCCTGCGAGTTGGCGGAAAGCAGGGTCTTCGCCCGGAACTCCAGGGTAGTCTTGTCGCGCTGCCTATATTCGGCGGCTATCTCGCGTTCCTTGCCGAGTATGAATACCGAAAGGAGATAGGTTAGGGCGAGTACGGCGACCGAGCCGAGGGCCGCGATGGGCGAGGCCGGTATCCGGCAGAGGCTCACGAGCCCCATGGCCAGGAACGCGGATCCGCCGGTGAAAAGGGTGACCGGCAGGCCGCGGCTGGGCCGGTAGCGCAGCGACATGTAGAGGCCCATGAAGACCAAGGAGACGCATAGGCCGATGCAGACGTCGGTGAAGGCCGGGGTGATTTCCTCGTAGACGACGTCCTTTACCCAGACCTTAAAGTTGCTCTCCTCGACGTTCAGCGATTCGATGGAGGCCTGGAGGGCTTCCTGCAGGGTCTCGTAGACGACGAAGGCTTCGGGATCGAGGGGATCGACGAAGATGTATTCGCCCTCGAGGTCCTGATAGGCCGATTCGAAGTCGACGACGAAGTTGAGGACGGTATAGATGCCGTCTTCCACGTAGGCGCTATTGGTCAAGGTGACACTGGTGGTGGCCATTTCGGTCGATACTGCGTAGTCGCTCAGCATCTCCCCGCCGATGGTGATCCTGTTCAGGACGCCGTCCTGGCCGTTATCGATATCGTCGAGGCCGTTGAAGACGTCGTTGGTGGAGCCTTGGGCGATGCGGTAGACGATGTAGGCCCTCGAGCCGCCGGTGTCGCTCGAGGCGGCGAAAGGGGCTCCCCCGTCGATGGCGCTGAAGAGAGAAAGTCCCGCGATGCCGGCGGCAAGCAGGACCCCGAGCGTCAGGGCGACGCCTTTCCAGGGCTTCATGAAGTTGGAATTGGCGAAGAGGCCGAAGTAGGTCTGCTTTTCGTCCTTCAGGAGGTCGGGGACCTTGGCCCTATCGATTCCGAGGTAGCGGGCCGCCTTGCTGGAGGCGTCGCCGTCGTTGGCGAAAAGCCACATGAGGACGCGGGTAAGCAGAAGCGAGACGATGGTGGCGAAGAAGCCGCCGATGACCATGGCTAGCCCGGCCATCGAGGTTTCGGCCGGGACGAAGAAATAGACGCAGAGGCCGGCGACCACGTAGAGGATGCCGCCGTCAAGAACGGGCCAGAAGGCCTTCTTGGCCGCTTCGGAATGGGCTTTCTTGAGGCTGCGCCCTTTGTATATCTCGTCCTTGAGCTTGGCCAGGTAGTAGACGCTGCCGAATATCGAAAGCAGGGCCACCAAGGCCAGGCCGAGGAGCATCCCCACCCCGAACTGGGCGTGGAAATAGACGATCACCATCATGGTGGAAATGAGGCTTACCAGCATGCTGGCCACGGCGGCCAAAGCCCCCATCCGGTAGAAGAGGGCGAGGACGACGACGGAAATGGCCAAGCCGACCAAGGTGGCGATAAGCGTCGCCGACATGGCCGGGGTAAGCGAGAATCCCCGTTCGATTAGGGGTTCCACTTCCGGGGTGGCGACGGTCGAAAAGGCGAAACTTACGTCATAGCCGGCGCCGATCTCGGCGTAATCCGAGGCATTGAAGAGGGACATGTAGAAGAAGGCGGCCTTGTAGGCGGCGTCGGCCTTTGAGGGATCGTAGGAGGTATTGCCGTTGAAGGCGGCGCTCGAAGGCACGTACTGGAAACGGGTGTAGTTGTCGTCTTCCTCGTCTTCCTCGAACCAGGCGTTGGCGGAATTCTCGGCGCCGAGGAAGCGTCCCGACACATTGGCGTCGACGGTGGCGCCGTTGCTGCCGGTGGCCGCGTCGAAGGTATCGGTCTCCTGCTTGTGGGACCAGAGGACGACGTAGCAGTTAACCTCGTCCGTCGAAGCGGAGGAATCCGCGGCGACGTACTTGGATTCGCAGTAGTCGATGAGCTGCCCCAAAGCCCCTTCTTCGCCGGGGCTATTGACCGGTATGACGACGACCGGCACGGTCGAGTCGCCGATGTATTCGATGGTCGCCACCTGGCCGGTGAACATGTCGGCCCAGGCGGTGTCATAGGAATAGTCGCTTTCCTGGTCCATGCTGGCGTCGACGCTTATGTGGCCGCCGGAAAAGGGAAGGTAGTACTGGAGGTATTCGTATTCGGTGGCGGAGGAGTTCTCGGTCCGGAGCCTGACCCTGACGGTATCGTAGCCTTCCTTGGTGATGGCGTAGTCGCTCACGCCCCATGAATCGAGGCGCGAGGTCATCTCCTCGGCGACGGCATCGACGGCAACGTAGCCGTCGTCGTCGACGTAGGCTCCCTCCTCGGCGGGGTCGATTCCGTTGTAGTTCTCCTCGCTATGCGGGGAAATCTTGAACACCAAATCGCGGCCGTAGCCGTAACTTATGTCGGTATCCATGGAAACTAGCGTCGGCGTCGTGACGGCCGCGGCCCCCACGATCAGCGACGAACTCAGCAGTATATAGGCGATTAGACGGCGCATGGAATCCTCCAAATCAAAGCGCCAAGCGGCGCTTGCGGTAAATAGACTACGCTTTTAAGGGCGTAAGCACAACTTTAGGTTTTCTCTTAAGAGAAAATTCGGCCTAAAAAAGCAGGCCCTGGTAGCTTAGCCCGAGGTGGGCGTAGGCCTTGTCGGTCGCCACGCGGCCGCGCGGGGTCCGGTTCACGAGGCCGGCCATGACGAGATAGGGCTCGTAGACGTCCTCGAGGTTGCTTATGTCCTCCCCGATCGAGGCGGCGATGGCTTCGAGCCCCACCGGTCCCCCGCGGAAGCGCTCGATCACAGCCCGGAGGTACTTCAAGTCGACTTCGTCTAGGCCAAGATCGTCGATTTTGAGGGCGTTTAGGGCGTTTAACGCGGTTTTTTCGTCTATCTCGTCCTTCCCGTCGAAGCTCGCGAAATCCCGGATGCGCCGGTAAAGCCTATTGGCGATGCGCGGGGTGCCGCGGCTTCTCGAGGCGACCAGGGAGGCGGCCTTCGCGGTCATGGGCATCCGGTAGACCTTCGCGGTGCGAAGGAGTATCTGTTCGATGTCGGATGGCGGATAGAAGTCGATCTTCTCCGGTATGCCGAAACGGGCCCGGAGGGGCCCCGAAAGCGAACCGGCCCTCGTGGTCGCGCCGACCAGGGTGAACGGGGGAAGGGGCAGGTTCAGGGCCTTGGCCCCGCCCTCGCGGCTGATGACGATGGACAGCCGGAAATCCTCCATCGCCCCGTAGAGCACTTCCATGACCGCGCTCGGCAGCCGGTGTATCTCGTCGATGAAAAGGATGTCCCCGGGCTCGAGGTCGCTTAGTATCGCGGCCAAGTCGCCGGTCTTCTCGATGCTCGGGCCGTTGGTGGTCTTCAGGTGGCCGCCCATCTCGTTGGCGATGACATTGGCCAAGGTCGTCTTGCCTAGTCCCGGCGGACCGTATAGCAAAACGTGGTCCAGCACTTCCCCGCGGGCCTTGGCCGCGCCGATATAGACCTCGAGTTTGCGCTTGAGTTCGCTTTGGCCTATGTATTCGCTTAGCTTCTTGGGGCGGAGGCTCAGCTCGCTTTCCTCTTCGCCCGGAAGCTTCTTCGCGTCTAGAACGTCGTTCCTCATGCCTTTTTCCGCCTCAACAGCTTGAGGGCTTCCCTCAGTATGTCCTCGTTGCTGGCCCCCGGCATCGAGATCGAGGCCAGTACCTCGTCGATGTCCTTGACCTTGAACTTGAGGACCTTGAGCCCCTCGCGGACCTCCTCGTACTGGTGGGGGTTGCCCTTTTCCGCCCCGAAGGTCAGGCTGCCCTTGAGGTCGAGTATTATCTGGCTGGCCGCCTTCGCCCCGATGCCGGGCAGTTTCTTTAAGTAGCTGGTGTTGTTGCTCTTTATCGCGTCGTAAAGCGCCTTGGGCGTCGTGCCGCCGAGCGCGCCGAGCGCCGTCCTGGGGCCGATGCCCTTGACCTTTATGAGGGAATAGAAGGCATCGCGGTACTCCCGGTCGGGGAAGGCCGCCAGGTCGTGGCTGTCTTCCGAGACGATCTCGTAGCAATAGAAAACGCCCTCCTGTCCGAGGCCGAAGGCCTGGGTATCGCTGACCAGGGCCTCGAAGCCGAGGCCGCCGCACTCGATGACGATGCGGCCTTCGCTTATCTCGGCGATCCGTCCCTTGATGTAGCTAAGCATAGGCGATCAGGAAAGCGAGGACGGCTATGCCCAAAACGCCCAGCAGGCTGCCGAGCAGGATGAGCGTCTGGACCAGTCTCCCCTTTTTCATATCTAGATTCTACTCGCTGTAGGTGAATTGGAAATCGCCAATTTGGACGGTATCGCCTTCCTTGGCGCCTTTTTTGGCCAGGGCCTCGTCCACCCCGAGCCGGCTCAGGTAGCCGATGAGCCGGGCCACCCCTTCGTCGGTACTGAGGTTCATGGAGGCATAACGCCTCAGCACCTCCTCGCCGGAGATGACGAAGAGGTCGCTCTTGGGATGGGTGATGAGGAAGGGGGCTTCCTTCCGGTGGGCATCGTAGACCTTGAGCCCGCCTTCTTCCTCCTTGCTCCCCTTGAGCGGGAAGAAAGGGGTCGTCGAGCAGAGTTCCCGGGCCCTCGAAAGTATTTCCTCCACCCCCTCCCGGGTATAGCTCGACAATCCGATCGCGTGCTCGCCGCTCCGCTTCTCGAACTCTTCCTTGCGTCTTTTGGCCCCTTCTTCGTCCATCTTGCTGGCGACGACGATGTAGGGCCGCTTTTCGAGATCGGCCCCGTAGGCCGCTAGTTCCTTGCGGACGGCAAGGAAGTCGCCGTAGGCGTCCCGCCCTTCTTCCATCGACACCAGATGCACCAGTACCCGGGTCCTTTCGATGTGGCGGAGGAAACTTAGGCCCAGGCCCTTGCCGCTCGCGGCGCCTTCGATGAGGCCCGGCATGTCGGCGAAGACCAGGGATGTCCCGTCCTCGTAGGTGACCACGCCCAGGTTGGGCACCAGGGTGGTGAAGGGATAGTCGCCGGTCTTGGCCCCCGCGTGGCTGATGAGGTTTATGAAAGTCGACTTGCCGGCGCTCGGAAGCCCGACGATGCCGACGTCGCTAAGCATCTTGAGTTCGAGGACGACCCTGACGGTTTCGCCGGGTTCGCCGTTTTCGGCGATCCGCGGGACGCGGTTGCGGGAACTCTTGAACATCGCATTCCCCTTGCCGCCCTTGCCGCCCCGGGCGATCACGGCTTCGTCGCCTTCCTTCCTAAGGTCGGCCAAAAGGGCGCCGGATTCGCTGTAGACGGCCGTTCCGGGAGGGACGTAGGCCACGTAGTCCTCGCCGCTACGCCCGTGCATCAGCTTCTTGTCGCCCTTGCCGCCGTCACCGGCGATGAGGGCCTTGCCGTGGCGGTAGTTGAAAAGGGTCGAGGTCTCGTTATTGGCCTTCAGTACCACGTCCCCGCCGTTTCCGCCGTTGCCGCCGTCAGGTCCCCCGAATTCGACGTATTTCTCGTGGCGGAAGGAAATCGAGCCGTCGCCGCCTTTCCCGGCGCGGCATTCCACCACCGCTCTGTCAATCAGCATCTTTTCCCTCCCTAATGTAGTCTTTCCTGTGGAGTTTTATCCTAAGCAAGTCGAAGAAGAAGGCGACCGAGGCCTTGAAGGCCGATAGGGTCGAGTCCTCGTCGTTTTCCCAGGTGCAGGGTACTTCGGCGACCTGGAGGCCGTTAAGCTTGGCGTAATAGAGGTACTCGCAGTCGAAGGCGAAGCCGTCGACCACCTGCACCTTGGCCATCTTCTTCCCGGCCGAGGCGCGGATGAGCTTGAACCCGCACTGGGTATCGGTGAGCCCGAAGCGGAACATCGCGGATATTATTATCCTCGAGCCCTTGCTTACGATCCTTCGGGCCAGGGGCTGCCTCGTCGTTATCTTGCTGCCTTCCGCGTAGCGGCTGGCCACCACGATGTCGGCTTTCCCGATATAGGGCTTCATGGCCTCGAAGCAGTCTAGACCGGTCGACATGTCGCTATCCATGAAGAGGACGTAGTCGCCCGTCGCGGCCAATAGGCCCGAACGCACGTTGTGGCCCTTCCCCGGCACCGGGTCGTAGGGAAGCAGGCTGAAATTCATCGGAAGATCCTTCAGGCCTTCCTCCAGCCGCCGGTATTCCTCTTCCGTGGAGCCGCTTGCGGCGATGATGCCGTCGTAGGTCACGCCGGCCGCGTCGAAATAGGGTATTACCGTTTCCCTGAGGTTTTCGAGCAGTTTCCGGCTTTGGTTTTTGACCGGAAACAAAAGGGTTATCTTCATGGCTTAGCAATGATAGCGGTTATTTCCGGATAGTCCACTAGATGAGCGGCTTGCCCTTCTTCCTTCCTTCCTTGTAGGAAATCTCGCCGGCGCTTATCGCCCCGACGGGGCAGACCAGTTTGCAGAGGTGGCAGCCGACGCACTTGCCCTTGTCGAGCACGGGCAGGCGTTCCTTCTCGTCGTAGCTAAGGGCCTGGTGGGCCCCGTCGTAGCAGGAAACGACGCATCTTAGGCACTTCACGCACTTGTCCTTGTCGAACTCGGGATAGACCTTGTAGTCCCTGTTCAGAGTTTCCGCGGGCACCACGTTCTTAGAAGCCAGTCCCACCATCTCGCCGAGGGATCCGAATCCCTTGTGTTCCATGTAGCGGCCAAGCCCGTCGATCAGGTCCTCGACGATCCGATAGCCGTACTCCATCGCGGAGGTGGTCAACTGGAGGAAGGAAGCCCCGAGCAATATGTACTCGGCGGCGTCCCGCCAAGTCTCTATTCCCCCGATTCCCGACAAAGGCACTCCCCTAAGTTTTTCGTCTCTTGCCAAATCGCTGATGAAGCGGAGACCGATCGGCTTGACGGCCTTGCCGGAATAGCCCGAAACGGAGGACTTCCCGTCGATTATCGGAAGGGGGACGTACCTATCGAGGTCCACCGCGGTGATGGACTTCAGGGTATTGATGGCGCTTATCGCGTCTGCCCCGCCTTCGACGCAGGCCCTCGCCACGGTGTTCATCTCGGCGATGTTGGGGGTCATCTTGGCGATGATCGGCAGCCTGCTGCCCCTTCTTACGGCCGCGCAGTAGCGGCGGCAAAGCTCGGGTGAAGTGCCGACGTCGCTGCCCATCGCGTGGCTCGTCATCTGGGGACAGGAGAAGTTCAGTTCGAGCATGTCCGCGCCCGCCTTTTCCGCGTCGCGGGCTATGTATTCCCAGCTTTCCTCGTCGTTGCCCATGATGGAGGCGATGAGTACTTTGTCCGGGAAATCCTTCTTGAGCCTCCTAAGCGTCTCGATGTTCTCCTCGTAAGGGTGCTCGGCGATCTGCTCCATGTTCTTGAAGCCGACGAAGGGCGTGCCTTCTTTACTAAGGGCGTCGAACCGCGGGCTGACCTCGTCGATGAAGTAGTCCTTCGGGCCGATGGTCTTGAAGACGATGCCGCCGAAACCGGCCTTGTAGGCCTTCGCGCACATGTCGTAGTCGTTACCGACCGGCGAAGAAGAAAGGCAGAAGGGATTGGGGAACCTAACCCCCAAAACGGTAATGGAAAGGTCTTTCACGTTCATTTCCCTCCTACCCTCTTGTCTATTATGTGCGCGGCTTCCTTGCCGGATTTGACCGCGTAGACCGCCAGTTTCCCCTTTTCGGGGCTGATGTCCCCGGCGAAGTAGATCTTGGGGTCGCCCGTCATGTGGAACGTCCCCTTGGCGTTTGGGCCTTCCTGCTCGAGGGGCAGCCCTTCGATGTCCATCGCCTGGCCGACGGCCAGGACGATCAGGTCGGCCCTGACGCGGAGCGTCGAATCGAGGAAGCGGTGCTTAAATTTCACCGTGTCCCCGCTTGCCCCGACGGGCATGTAGCCGGATATGAAGGAGTCCCCGATCTTCAGGGCATCCTCCAGTTCCCCTTTGCTGGCCTTGGTCTCGAAGAGTTCCTCGAAGGCCACGCAGACGACCTTCTTGGCACCCAGTCTCTTGAGGGAGCCTATCGCGTCCATCGCGACGTCGCCGCCCCCGATGACCAGGGCGGTGTCCGGGGCCTTGAAGGCCTTGGGGTCCTTGCGGATCTCCTTGAGCAGTCCGAGCGCGGTTACGACATGGCCGTTGCCTTTGAACATATCGAGGACCTTGCCCCTGGAATAGCCCACGCAGTAGAGGACCGCGTCGTAGCCTTCCCTTAGGGCCGCCGGATCGATGTCCCTGCCGACCGCCGTGCCGGTATGGGCCTTGACCCCCAGATCCAAAATCCTTTTTATTTCCCTATCCAGTACGCTAATAGGAAGCCTGTATTCGGGGATGCCGTAGCGGAGCACTCCCCCGAGCTTCCCTTCCTTTTCGTACAAATCGACCGAATAGCCCAATAGCCTCAGGTTGGCGGAGGCGGAAAGCCCGGCGGGGCCGCTTCCGACCACCGCGACCTTCTTGCCGTTTTCGGCCTTCGGAGAGAGGAACTTCCAGCCGTTATCGGCCTCCAGGTCGGTGAGGTAGCGCTGCAAGGCGCCTATGTCGATCGGAGTATCGATCCCGCTTCTGAGGCATCCTTTCTGGCAGAGCGATTCGGTTGGGCAGATGCGCGCGCATACCGCCCCCAGCACGTTGTTGATCCTGACCGTACAGGCCGCCCCTTCCGCGTTGAGGAAGCGGAGGCTCCTGATGAACTTGTCGGGGCTCGTCCCGGCGGGACAGGCCTTCGAACAGGGGGCGTCGAGGCAAAGCAGGCAGCGGCTTGCCTCCCTTAGCGCCGCCCGGGCGTCGAGGCCCGCTTTGGTTTCCGTAAAGTAGTCCATACCGAAACTATAGCAAAAACGGCGGGATTTCCCTAGAAGCGATACCAATGCGGGGCCGTTTGTTTTACATTAGTTGTTTATGGCGGGCAAGGCAGCGCTTAAACCGATTACGGCCCTGCATAGGTCCCTAGACGACCTCGGCCGGATCGACATGGAATACGTCTCGCGCCTTTGCGGGCGGGGGATCGAAGAGACCGTGGCGATGCTTTCGGGCGCCGTCTACCTCGATCCCGACAAACTGAGGACGGCCCCCGCAAAGGACAGCTACGTCCTCGCGGAGGAATACCTCTCCGGCCGGATAGACAGGAAACTCAAATCCGCGCGGGCGGTAAGTCCCCCGGGCGGGGGGCAATTCGACGCCAACATCCGGGCCCTGGAGGCCGTGATGCCGAGGGCCCCGGGGGAAAACGAGATCATGCTCCGGCTCGGATCCCCTTTGCTCGATACCGCGGTATTGGACGGCTTCATCGACGAACTGGTGAACCGTAAGAAGGTCGTCTCCTATAACGCCCGCACCGGTAAAGACGAGTTCATGACCATGCCGGGCCTAAAGACCGTAAGAGACGCCAAAACCGGGAGGTACCGCATACCCCTAAAGGAAATGGCGGACCGCTTCCGCAACCGCACCCTTTACGGCACCAGCGCCATCAGCGCCCTCTCGATACTCGAGAAAACGCTGAACGGACAGAAGGTCCTGGTCTACCGGAAGGTAGAAGGAAAGCGCCGCCTCGATCCTAGGGCCAGCTATCTGGCCTCGCTCAAGCAGGCCAAGATCGAAGCGGCCTTCGGGGACTACATGGCCAGGCATCCCGAAGCGAGGAAAAGGGCCCTTTCGCGCTACGAGGAGGCCTTCGGGGCCTACCTGCCCCGCCATTACGACGGTAGCTATCTTGAACTGCCGGGCCTGGCCGTTACCCTATACGGCTACCAGAAGGACGCGGTATCGCGGATCCTCAATTCCAAGAACGTCCTATTGGCCCACGACGTCGGCAGCGGCAAGACCTTCGTCATGATCGCGGCCGGCCACGAGCTCATAAGGCTAGGACGCAGCCGTAAGAACCTCTACGTGGTGCCAAACAACATACTGGGCCAATGGAAGCAAATATACGCCCGCTGCTATCCGGAGGCCGAAGTGCTGGCCGTCGAGCCCGGGGATTTCCTAGCCCGGAAGAGGGAGAAGACGATGGAGGAAATAAGGCGGTCGAAGGCCGAGGCCGTCATCATGGCCTACTCCTCCTTCGACCTCATGCCCTTGCGCGGCAAGGACGGGAAAATTGGCTTTGCCGACCTTGGGATAGACCGCCTCTTTTTGGACGAGGCCCATAACTACAAGAACGCCTCCATGGGCGGCAAACGGCCGCCGAGGAAGGTAAGCGGCATGCTGGAAAAATCCGCCTACATCGAAAATAGGAACGGCGGTGGCGGCGTGGTTTTCGCCACCGGGACCCCGGTTTCCAATTCCATAGGGGATCTCTTCGCCATGCAGGTCTACCTCCAGGGCGCTAGGCTTTTGGAACTCGGGCTCGGCAGCCCGGCCAAATGGCTGGCGGCCTTCGCGGACTACCGCGAGGAAATAGAAATAGACCCGACCGGCAACCGCTACCGGGAAAACAAGAGGATACTGGGCTTCGTCAACCTGCCGGAACTCTCGGGCTTGCTTTCGGAAATCTCCTCCTTCCACGCCGTGGAGAAAGGGGAAGGGCTGCCGGAAAAAGGCGGCTACATAGACATAAAGATAGAGAAGGACGAGGCCCTCGATACCTACGTCAAGTACCTGGCCTACCGGGCCGAACGGGTCAAAAGGAAACTGGTCGATCATAAGCGCGACAACATGCTCCGGATAACTGGGGACGGCCGCAAGGCGGCCCTCTCGCTAAGGCTGGTCAAGAAAGGCGATTATCCTAGCAAAAAGGCCGCTTTGTGCGCGGATATCGCCGCGGACATATACAAAAAGACAGGCGGCGAAAAGCTTACCCAGCTGGTATTCTGCGACATATCGGTCCACCGCCCCAGCGGCTTTTCGGTCTACGACGAACTTAGGGACGATCTGATCGATAGGGGCGTCCCCGCCAAGGAAATAGCCTTCGCCTCCGATATAGCGAAGAACCCGGATTTATACCGCAAGATGCAAGAGGGCGAAATCAGGATACTGATAGGCTCCACCTTCAAGCTCGGGATCGGGGTCAACGTCCAGAACAAGCTTATAGCCCTCCACCATCTCGATGTCCCCTGGAGGCCGAGCGATTTGGCCCAGAGGGAAGGAAGGATAATAAGAAGGGGCAACGCCAATAAACGCGTATACATATATAGATATATAAGCGAAGGCAGTTTCGACGCCTATTCGTGGCAGCTGCTCGAAAACAAGCAAAGGCTAATTGCCTCGCTGCTTTCGGGAAGCCTGGAGCAGCGCAAGGCCAAGGACGCGGCGGACGCGGTCTTGGACTACGCCGAGGTCAAGGCGATTGCCGCGGGCAATCCTTTGGTCAAGAAGAAGGCCGAGGCCGAGGCCGCCTTGCTTAGGGCCGGCAACGCGAAGGATGCCTACGAGAGGCAGAGGACGGAAGTCTCGGCCGAATTGCCGGAACTGCTCGGGAAGATAGAGGATACCGAAAGGAAGATAAAAGAGGTTACGGAAGACATGCCCGGGATCCTTCCTAAGCCCAATGGCGAGGAGCGTTCGCAGATACTTGCCGAAATAACGAAGAACTTGGAACTCCGCAAGGACCATCTCGCCTACTACCGGGGCTTCGAGATAGCCGTATCGCCCCTAAGCGAGAAGGAATTCGACCTGATTGGAACGGGCACATATCCATTGGATATCCCCAAATCGGCGAAAGGATACCTGCTTAGGGCCGACGGCTTGCTCGACAACATGGACAAGTACCTGTCTTCGCTTAAAGAAAATATGCAATCCCTGAGGAGCCAGAAAGAAGAAAGCCTGAAGTTCCTAGCGAGTCAAAATCCTTATGTTGAGGAAGTAGAAAAAGCGAAATTAGGCCTAGTCAGTACTTCCTTCACGAATTAAAAATACATTTCATCGATTCCTAAGGACAATATGTCGACACTTAGGACAATTGGCAAACAACCGAAATAGCGGAACCATAGTATTCCTTTGTAAACGTGAATGTGTAATAGTCATCGTCAACAGTAACACCATCAATTACCGTTTCTTTTCCCCGCCATCCCTGACCGGTTTTCAAGCCATAAAGCCTAATTAAATCGCCAACCCTTAATATGCCAAAGCCGTAATCGACGCTTTCAGAATGGACAACTGCATTTTCGCCACTCCCGTCCATATCCTCGACCGTAACATTAACAGTCGAAGCTCCCGGCGAATCAGCTGAAATAGAAATATCTACATCGTTGTCGCCCCAAAAAGCAGGCTTTGTTCTAGTGTTTGCGATATTGATAACGAATCTATTGTCGCCGTTAAGAAGACTAGGGGGAACGACATAGAAGTTGGCACCGGTGCTGATGGTAAATGTTTTGCTGCCACCCGCTCTAGTATCAATTAGATCCGTTCCGCTTTCTATATATGCGGCATTGCTGATATTTCTAAATTCAATGGTATCCCCAATGCTCACTTTGAGTGTTATGTCCATGCCATTTACCTTAACGCCGTTATGGTATATCTCGTACGTGGTAGTCCTATCGGTAGTTCCATCAAGCCAAGGCTCGCGGGAAATCGAAACATCGAAAGCATTGGTTCCCCGGAATCCAAATCTTCCATCGTCATACATCTCAGAAACAAAAACATAATTTCCTACTTCTGACAAATTGTGGTTTTCCGAAAAAGAAGCATTGGAAATGATATCGGCCGTAGCGTTTCTTGAAGTTGTTCCAGTAGATATGTTATTCATAATATTTGAATCCAAATCAACATTACCGGAAGCATCTAGAGAACTGGCAGACCAGTAATTGCCCATGAAGGATATGACCGCACCCTCCGCTTCGGTCTCGACATATCCCCCAAAAGACGCCCCAACATAAAGGCGTCCGTTGTTTACAAACTTCGCAGCAGGTAAATTTTTCGGATAGGCATAGCCTCCATTGATATATGCAGACAATCCATTGGGATAAAAAATCGTATCTCCGAAAAGCGTAACTGCGGCGTCTTTTTCTATGCGAACACTGCAGCCCGGAAGGAATTTGCTTAGTACCGGGAAGCGGTAATTGCCAGTAACAAGATTTATATCGAATTTATACGAAAATGGCATGAATATGCCTTGGGTGGACAAAGTGCGGACGCCAACGATTGGCAAATCGATATTGTTAACCGAAATATTGGATAGGTTGGCACCACCATATATATCAATTTTTGTTGGCGATGCTGCCGTCGAGGCTGTTGCCCTATCGCTTTTGGTATATCCCCTTCCATTTATGCAGGTATGTGGGTTGTAATCATATTTCAAATACGAATTCGATGAATTCATGTTGAAAATGCCGCTTCCTCCGGAACTGATTAATGGGACTATGGACGAAACCATTTTGCCGGCCGTGTTTATCCAAAGAGAAACATTCACATTTACGCTGGCACCGTAATGAATAAACGAAGGGCAGCTTATATTGGGAAAATCAAAGACATTTAGCGGAAATATGTAACCCTGTGTCGCAAACATGGCCTTTACAGCGCTTCCGTAGTACATACCGGCAGTTGCATTTCCTCCTGGAAAATCATAAACAGCAAGAGGCATTTCCAAATTACCGCCGAACATCCGAAAAGAGGAACCTCCGTCATCGGCCTGGTCCTCAGCTTCGGGCTTTATGTATCCGTAACAAACGACATCCCCATATGATACTATGCTTGCTCCACTGAGTTCGTTGATTGGCAATCCTTTTCCAGCGGCAAGATCATAGTCGGCGCTTGCGAGCGTGATTTGCGAATATAGACCGGTGGTCATGCCTTGACCGGCGGTCAAAGTTTGGGTACCGATCTGTCCACCGACGATCAATTTTCCCTCAGGTTCTATAGTCATTACTACACCGCGACCCGTTTCTTCCCCTTCCTCTATGTTCCCAAGCAAGACCTCTGTTTTTAATTTAGTTGCTTCTAAACTTTGGTTTGAATCGGAAAAATCGGTTCCGAAATTTCCGGGATTCTCCGAAGTGGTTTCTCCAGAATAAGGCAAAGCGAGGGTAACATAATCTCCGACGGTGAAATCATGTTTAATTTCTATTGGTCGCCGGACATAAGTGCCATTCATGTTTTGAATGCTACTTATATCTGGTATCACATAGACAGTTTGCGGGTTAGAAGCGTTAGCCAATTTATTAGCGGCAGTAACTGCGCTTTCAATCGTTGTGAAATACTGATGGGTGGAAGAAATGTAGGCGACGGCTTTGTCACTGGTGGAAGGTACCTCGGCACCATAGGAAGTTCCAACTATTTTCCATGATGCACTGGCGGGAACAAAAGTCATCGCAATGATAATGAAACAGCCAAATAAAAGACGAGACAAAGTCGAAGGTTTCACACTGCTTCACCATCCTTTGCAAGAACAATGTCTAAGGAACAGGTAAATTCCGCCGGATTTGATTTGAATGCTTGATAAACCGGTTCGAAAGAGTCTTTGCTGGAATAAGAAGAATCGACGGTAAAAGAAGCCAAAAGCCTGACATTCGCTTCGATGGCACCAGAGGTACCACTGAATGTAAGCATGCATGAACCAGATTGCGAATCCAATTTAGACGAATCATTGTCAAATTGGAAAATGCCTGGCATGGGAGCAGACAGACCCGTCGGCAACAGAAGGGATCCTGGATTTATAAACGACATCTTGAATAAACAGGTGATATTGAACCGATCAGTGGATGATATCCCCAGGTAATCACGCATTTCATTGATTTCAAGCAATATGGATATCTCGACTCGGAAGTCGTAAACAAGCAAGCCATCATCAATAAAACCATCTTCGCATACTGGAAGCGTGATAATCGAGTTTACCTTACCAAAACGATCAACTTCGAAAACGTCGCCAACCCCTATTTCCAATTGGCCGGCCGGAGCATTGGCCTCCTCCCCTATCTGCCAGGCCGAGAAGGCGATGCCGGAAAGACTGCAGGCGGAAAGCAAAAGAAGAAAGCCGATGGCCTTGACCATGACACTTTGACTCCTTCTTGCGCTTCTTCTCACCATGACGCCGAGACTATACGCCACGCGCCCGCATAGGTGTAGTGACTTGATTGCCAAAACCGCGAATCCACCGCGTTATGTGCGGTTTTTCGCCCGTTTCCGCGAAGAGAATTTACAATTCGTCTTCAAAATGCCGCTAATCAGGCGCTTTATGCGGAAAGGGAATTGCCGGCAGGCATAAGTGCCATGCCAGTCCAAACATAGAAGTGCTTTGAAAGCAAAAACCAGAAAATGGGGTAGCAAAAGACAACCCCCTAAGTCATCTAGGAAAAAGGCGGGAAATACCCGGCAACAGCCGGCTTTCGCAGCATATACATAGGCAAAAGCCAAGGCATTTGCTATCATTTGCGGCTATGGAAAATCACCGTTTTGGCAAACTGCTCCTCCTGATAGGTGTGCTTGCCCTCTCTTCCTGCGCGGGGCCCGCCGGCTCTTCTTCCGCCCCGTCAAGCACCCGTCAGGAAACCACATCCGCTTCCGAGACGGACACGGAACCCGATCCGGGACCGGGGGACGTGACATCGAGCGACACCGAAGTAGATCCGCCCGTAACATCCGATCCCTGGGACAAGGACGCCCGGGGTGTACCCGCCTCCATAGGCGAAGACCCGGAACTGATGGAATACTACGAAGACGTCGACTGGTCCTTGGGCGGAGAAGATCTGCTCGTATCGCTAGACGACTGCCTGGATTCCCACGCCAAGTACATCCCAAGCTACAGCCAGGCCAGGGAAATACTCGCCGAATCCGACGCCTATCCCGGAAAGCCGGGATACGTCTACGGCTTCTATACCGGGAAGCCCACCAGCAGCTGGAACCGCGAACACGTCTGGCCGAGCAGCCGGCTCGGGCATACCAATTCGGGCCCCGGGGCCGATCCCCAGATGCTCAGGGCCTGCGACTCCTCGGTAAACGGGGACCGGGCCAACTACTACTATGCCGAATCGGGGAACAATACCTACGATCCCGCCAAGCACGGGGTCGAGGCCTACCGGGGGAACTGCGCGCGGATCGTCTTCTACGAAGCCGTGAGGTGGCAGGAAAACGGACTCCACATCGACGACACCCCCAAGGCCATGTCCGATACCAGCGACAGCGACAAGTCCATGGGAAAACTGAGCGATCTGCTCAGATGGAACAAAGAGTATCCCCTCATGGCCGACGAAGAGCCCCGCAACGAGGTCATCTACGAGGAAGTGGGCGTCCGCAACCCCTTCATCGACGCCCCCGAAATCGCCATGAGGATCTGGGGGTAGCGCCGTGGAAGCTTTGGCATACGTATCGCCCGGCAAACTGGAACTAAGGCAAAAGCCCCTTCCGGAGCCCAAGGAAGGCGAGGCGCTGCTTAAAATCGAAGCCTGCGGCCTCTGCGGGACCGATTCCCTCATCACGGCGACCGGTCAGGGCGACGCCCCGGTAAAAGCCGGCACGACGATCGGCCACGAGGGCATCGGGCGCATCGTCTCCATCAACGGCAATCCCAAGGGCTACCAGGTCGGGGACCTGGTCGCCGTGAGTCCGCATTTCGGCTGCGGGAAATGCATCTACTGCCTCGAAGGCGACTATGCCCACTGCCGGGAATTTTCTTCCTTTGGCACGACCCTCGACGGCTTCTTCGCCGAATACGCCGCCGTGAGGCTCGAATCGCTAAGCCTCCTTTCGGGCCGGAAATCCCCCGCCGAGTATTCGCTCATCGAGCCGCTCTCCTGCGTCTTACACGCCTATAAGACGGCGGACGCCCGGAAGGCCGGGAAGGCCTTGGTCTACGGCGGAGGATTGGCCGGGGACTGCTTCCTGACGC
This sequence comes from uncultured bacterium, assembly GCA_949295325.1. GTDB lineage: Bacteria > Bacillota_I > Bacilli_A > RFN20 > CAG-826 > UBA4951. The sequence continues at coordinate 207,185 of CASFKG010000002.1, read as the reverse complement.
TATTCAAACTGGACGGCATAGAAGCGCATTTGGTCGAGCCGACGCCCGACAGGAGACTGAAGGCCCTCGAGTGCGGGGCCAAGGCCGCCTATGGGGACAGCCTCGACAAGGACCTACCGGCCGCCGCGCCCTTCGACCTCGTGGTCGAGGCCTCGGGCCATCTCCAAAACATCGATGCGGCCGTGCCCCTATTGAAGCCCAAGGGCACGGTGCTCCTTTACGGCATCCCCCGCACCGCCGCCCTTCCCCTAAGGGAAATGCAGGAAAAGGAAATAAGGCTCGTCACCTCCTTCCTCAATGCCGGGGCCTTCGAAGAGGCCAAGGACATCGTGGAGGAAGGGCTCCCCGCCTTGGACAGTTTCCTCAAGCCGGTCGCCAGCCTATCGACCATCAGGGATATTTTGCTCGGCAAGATAGCCCCCAAGGGCCACAAGGCCGTCTACGTCCCGGGGGACAAATAGGCGAAAACTATCCGGCCTTCTACCTAGTCGGATAGCGAAAAGCCTCTTTTCGCCAAGGCAAGGCCCCGGAACTATTGGGGCGCGAGTACATCATCCATTTCGATATCGGGAAGACCGAGGTAGTCGCGAGGATCGACGCTTCGAAGCCCGTGCTTATGGACGATGCCATCTACGTGAAGGTCGATACCGCGAAGGCGAGAATATACGATTCGGTTAGCACGTTGCTGATTAATTGACCGATAGCAAAAGATAAGGCAGGCTTCCGGCCTGCCTTATCGTCTAACGCACGTTAGGCTAATTCGATATTAATTTGCGATTCTTGATTTGATGTATTCAGTCAAAGCCTTGTCTTCGCAAAAGACATAGGTGCCCTGGATTCCCCTGGTGAGCAATACCTTGTAGCTATTGCGAATCATCCTCTCGGCCAGAGCATCATCTGCCGTTCTTATGCCGGAAGAATGGTCGGACTTTGCGTTCTGCGTCTTATCGAATAACAAGCGTCCATCTTCGTACCGCAGGTCTTTGCCGATGATTACCCCGCAATAAGATAGATCGACGCCTTGGACAGTATGGACGCATCCGGCCCGGTCATCCTGCGTTTTGTCTTCGATGAAAGGGGTGGAATCGGATAGTTCCCTATGCCACTTGTTCCACTTAATCTTAAAGTCGAATTGGGGATAGACGATGTCATAGTCATCCTCCCTATCGTAATCGTTGTATTGGCTGATCCATTCCTGTGTATAACCGGCAACCATGCGGCTGACGCCGGGGGAATCCTTTTGCCTCTTCTTTATTTCCTCGTACATTTCCTTGGGATCGTCGAAGACTCGGAAATCGTAGCCGGAGGGCAAAAGCATTGTGCCTTTGTCATCGTAACCGAGAAGAGAGTTTACGAAGGCAATGTAGTTTTCCCCACCCAAGCACCGGAATTGGCTGGTCAGTTCAAGCTTTCCGCCTTCGATGATGGTAGAACCGTATAAAGCGGCGTATTTCTTGATAACGTCACTGGTCAGATAGTCGTTTTTGGTGATGACTTGGTCGTCATCGACGAAGAACACGTTGACCGTGGAAGCATAGAAAAGGCGGTCGATGAAATCGACGTCCTTCCCCACGCCAGAGCCAAACTTCCATTTGAAGCCCCGATGGGCTTCGTCGAGGATGATGCAGTCGTAGTCCTCAGAGGAGGATCTGGCGAAGGAGTTCATCTTCTTGAAAAGATTCTTTATCGAGGACTTTTTGTAGTTGCCATCGATAAGTATGTTCCGAAATACCGCGCTGGGCGTGTAGTTGGGAGTAACGTAGCAGGCGTTGACGGCATCCCCATGTTTGTCCTGATTGATTAATTGTCCGAGTATATTGATCGCTACGACCGATTTTCCAGTTCCGGGACCGCCTTTTATGATTATCGTTCTCCGGACTCCGTCTTTAACGGAAGCTTTTACTTCAGCGACGACCTTTGATATGGCGTATGACTGGGAATCATCGCATGTGAGCATAACGTTTCCAGCAATGGCCGAAAGGAACATCTTGGAAAATTCCTTGGACGGTCTGACTTTGGAATCGTCTATTTCGTAAAGCAGTTGTTTCTTTGGACTTCTTACGTATTTCTTTATGAAAGAGGCTAGTTTGTCTTCGTCACCCTGGAGAAAAACCGGCGAATAATGGAGGACCGGGAATTTGTTCTCGTCCTTCATGAGAAACGCATACGCCGAGGACATTTCGTGACAATAAGCACAGGATTCAAGTTCGACTTTCCTATCGTAGACGTACTCGTTGAAGGCCTTAAGAATGCTTTGATAGCTATAGGCTTGGGCAGATGGATGCCAATGGTCTTCTATTATGCCTCCATGGGTGTTGGCCAAAACATAGTTGGGCAAATTTGAGGAATGGACGTAACTCCACTGCTTCAATTCAATCGAAACCATGGAATCATCGCCTTCTGGACTGAGGCCATAGATTATGAAATCGATTCTTGAGCGGCTGGTAACGAGTCTGTATTCGATTGCCACGTCCAGATTTCTATCTATGTCCCTATCGGAAAAAACTTTCTCGGCAAGGATGGGGAGGGAATGTGCCCAGGAATGGAACTCACTGGAAGCGCCACCCCCAATGTGGTGTCGTTCCATTTCTTTCTTAACCGAATCTGCGATTGTTCCGTTTAGGCATTGATCGACGAAAGTGCCGAGGGTTTCTTGATAGACAATCATTCAGAATACCTCAGTGGTTAATTTTAAAGATGGATGTTCATTGTGGAAAGTAGAAACTTCAAACTTCCTTAGCTTTCAAAGACAAAAAATGAACGGATGTTCAAAACAATATCAGTCTATTCTTTTGACTTCTTGAATATAAAGGCGAATCTTTCATCTAGTAAGACAGGTGCAAAATTAACTAATTCCCAGCCTTCGTCACCAAGACTATTCAATTTTTCGTCAAAGAGGTTAATTGTTTTCTTTTTTGCTAATTAATACAGAATCGAAAAAGACAAATTTATATTCCCACTTCATGGTAAAAGACTCCTTTCCATATTAAATTACCAACACCGATTATTTTATTTGATAATACTTTTTGATGAATAACTTTTGTGTGCCCGTTCGATTATTTATGAAAATCTGATCTAAATTTGCAGCCGCTGGTTTTTCGCCGAGACGGATGGCGTTCGCCGTGTTTTTGTGGCCCCGCCCTCTAGAGCCTACGCATAAAAAGAGGAGGCCGCCCGTGTTTGGACGGCCTCCTAGAAAGGAATTTGGTATTGGTCTAGTAGATGCGCTTTTCGGACTGCGGATCGAAGATGTGGGCCTTCTTGACGTCGAAGAGCACCTTGATATCGTCACCGATATTGATTTCGTGGGTAAGCGGGATCTTGGCGACCAAGTCGATGCCGGCGAAGTCGCTATGGACGTAGTACTCGTGTCCGAGGAGTTCGGCAACGGCGACCTTGATACCATAGGGCTCGCCCCCGTACTTCTTGACGTGTTCCTCGTCCCCTTCGTGTATGTCTTCCGGACGGATGCCGAAGATGACCTCGTGCGCGCCCTTGCCGCCGATCGACTTGAGGTCGGTGGAAAGCATCGCGGTCAGCTCGTCGTACTTCTTGTGGGTGGCTTCGTCGAGACCCTCGATGATTTCGGCGTCGCTGGGCACGCTTCCATCTTCCTTGGTTGCCGCGAGCCTGGCCTTCTCCATGAGGTCGTCGATGGCTGCCCTTTCCTCGTTGACCTTCTCGTTGTAGAAGGCATCGTGGGCGTCCGCGAACTCCTTCGGGAGCTTGATTTTGTGGTCGCCGAAGGTCACCACCCCGTCCTTGTAGACGGCCTTGATGAAGTTCATGGCCGGCGAGCCGATGAAGCCCGCGACGAAGAGGTTGGCCGGGTGGTTGTAGATCTCGATCGGGGTGCCGATCTGCTGGATGTAGCCGAGTTTCATGACGACGATGCGGCTTGCCATGGTCATGGCTTCGGTCTGGTCGTGGGTGACGTAGATGGTGGTGGCACCCAGGGCCTTGGTGAGTTTGATGATCTCCGACCTCATCTGGACGCGGAGCTTCGCGTCGAGGTTGCTTAGAGGTTCGTCCATCAAGAAGACTTTGGCATTGCGGACGATGGCGCGGCCCAAGGCGACACGCTGCCTCTGGCCGCCGGAGAGGGCCTTGGGCTTGCGGTCGAGGTATTCCTCGATCTGGAGGATCTTGGCGGCTTCGTGGACGCGCCTATCGATTTCGGCCTTGGGAAGGTGGCGGATCTTGAGGCCGAAGGCCATGTTGTTGTAGACCGTCATGTGCGGGTACAAGGCATAGCTTTGGAAGACCATGGCGATGTCGCGGTCCTTGGGCGTACGGTCGTTGGAGTACTCCCCGTCGATATAGAGTTCGCCGTTGGTGATGTCTTCGAGACCCGCGATCATGCGGAGGGTGGTCGACTTGCCGCAGCCGGAGGGCCCGACGAAGACGATGAACTCCTTCTTCTGTATGTCCAGGTTGAAGTCGAAGACGGCCTGGACGCCGTTATCGTAGACCTTGTCGACGTGCCGGAGGCTGACGTAGGCGAGATCCTTGGGGATTTCGTGTTCTTCTTCCTTCAGCGCCTTCTTGCGGGCCTTGATGTCCTTCTTGCTGGCGATGGTGACCTTGTCGCTCGTGGGTCCGGATAGCAAATCGGCCTTCTTCTCGGGCTTTGGTTCCTCGGCCTTCTTGGCTTCTACGGCCTCCGCGGGTTTCTGTTCCGCGGCCTTTTCGGCCTTTTCGGCCTTCGGCGCCTTAAGCTCCTCGGCCTTGGTTTCCTTCTTCTCTTTCTTCGGTGCTTTCATTTTGTCCTTTCGCCGGGCAGTTGCCCGTTACCGCCGCTATGTTAATACAAAATGGAAGCGCTTTCTTGTGCAATGTGCACAAATCGATTATCCGTGGTTGGAAAACTGGAAATAGAGCTCGAGCAACAGGGCGTTATGGTAATCCCGGATGTCGAGTCCCGTCTTCTCGACGAAGGCGGCGAGCCGGTAATTGAAGGTGTTCCGGTGTATGAAGAGCATCCGGCTCGCCTCTTCCCCGTTGAGCCCGACCCTCAGATAGGTCCCGGCGGTCAGCATCAGTTCGTGGGGCACTTCCCGGAATTCGGCCTTCAATAACGGCAGCGAGGAGAAGTCCCCGAAGGAGAATTCCTTTAAGAGGACGTCGGTGACGAACAAGGCCTGGTTGGGGAAATAGCTGACCGCTTCCCTGAGGGCCTTTTCTTCCAGGGCCTTCATCTCGTGGCTCACCAAGACGGTTATGACGATGCCTAGATCGTCGTGCATCGTCATAAGAAGGGATTCCAAGACGTCGTAGAACTTCCCGTCGGTGACGAAATAGCCTTTGTTATCGGAAGTATAGGTGATCTCGAAATCCCCGCCCGCCGCCTCCAGGGCCGTCTTGAAATAGACGCGGTCGATACTCGAGGGCGAAAGGAAAAGGAAGTATTTGTTCATCTGACCACCAGAAGGAAGGACTCGAAGGGCCTAAGGGTGATCACGTGGTCGTTCATGATGACCCCATCGTAGTTGTGCAGCAAGACGTCCTTCATCTCGTAATAGAAGGTGAAGTAGACGGTATAGGGACGGAAATTGCTGATCACCATGAGCTTGGTCCCCCCCTCGTGGATGTAGGAGAAGACGTCGGGATGGTTGGGATCGACGTAGCTCAGTTTCCCGTGCCTCACCGCGTCGGCGTAGCTAGGTTGCTTGCGCAAAGCAATCGCGTACTGGTAGAAATTGAGGATGGAATAGGGGTCGCACATCTCGTCGTAGACGTTGACCCCTTCAAGGTAGTTGGGATTGATCCTGTTTATCGATTTATTGGAGCCGAAGCCCGCGTTCTCCCCGCGGTCCCACTGCATGGGGGTCCGGGCGTTAACGCGGCTCGTCCTATTCAGGTAATGGAGTATTTCCTCCTCGCCGTAGCCTTCCTTCCTAAAGGCCTCGACGGAGTTCATGGTTCCCCTATCGCTTTTGAAATCGTCGATGGAGGAATAGTTGGCGTTGCTCATGCCGATTTCCTCGCCGTTATAGAGGAAAGGGGTGCCGTAAAGGAAAAGCAGGGTCAGTAGAAGCATCTTGGCCGACTCGTTCCGGTAGGCCACCGAGCCGTATTGGCTGACGACCCGCGGGTGGTCGTGGTTGCACCAGTATAGCGGCATGTCGGCGCTTTCGTGGCAGACCTGATACCACCGCATGAAGTTCCGCCTCAGGTCGAAGAGGTCGGCCTTTATCTCCTCGTCTTTCTTGCCGATCGACCCAAAATTGCCGTTGTTCCAGACGGTATCGAAGTTGAATACCATGTTCAGGGAACCGCCGTTCCTGTCGACGAGCTTCAGCGAGTCCTCCGGGGTGATGCAGCCCCCGGCCTCCCCGATGGTCAGGCAGTCGTAATGGGAGAAGACCTGCTCCTTGAACTCCTTCATGTAGTCGAATAGGCGGGGGCGGTTCGAGAACTTCGTGGTGTCCAAAACGAAACCGCTGCTATCGGGCTTCATCGCGCTGTCCCCGAAGCTCAGGTCCTTGGCCAGATGCGCGACCGCGTCGAGCCTGAAGCCGTCGCAGCCCATGTCGAGGTAATAGCGGGCGATCTTGTATATTTCCTGCCTCAGTTCCGGGTTTTCCCAGTTGAGGTCGGGCATCTTCTTCGTGAATATGTGGAGGTAGTATTCATCCCCCGCCTTTTCCCAGGCGGAGGTGGAAAAGAAGCCTTCCCAGTTGTTGGGCGGAAAGCTATCCCCCTTGCCTTTTCTAAAATAGTAATATCCGCGTTCCCTGCTATCGGGATCGCCCATTGCCTTCTTGAACCAGGGGTGCTCGTCGGAGGTGTGGTTGATGGGGAAATCGAGAAGCACGCGGATCTTCCTTCGATGGGCTTCCGCGAAGAGCCTCTTGAGGTCGTCCGTGGTGCCGTAGAGTGGATTTATCTTGTAGTAGTCCCTTACGTCGTAGCCGTTATCGTCCATCGGGCTATCGAAGATGGGGCCGATCCAGAGAAGATCCACCCCGAGGTCGCGGAGGTAATCGAGCTTGGAGATGATGCCACCGAGGTCGCCGATCCCGTCCCCGTTGGAATCCTTAAAGGATTCCGGATAGATCATATAGCCGATGCTAGAGTTCCACCAAGCGCTTCCCGCCATGCTTTTCCCCCTTGTTACGCATAATTATAAAATCGCGCGCGTGGATTTGTAGAGGCTCTTTACAGTTGGGGGAAGGCTAGGGAAATGAGCCCGAGCGATTCGCGGTAGCGCCACGCCGCGAGCCCTAGGTCCAAAATGGCAAGAAGGATAACGCAGCCGTCGAGGCGATGGGCGTGAGGGCGAAATATAGTCCGTAGAAGACGATGTTGATGGCACCGGTGAAGGATAGCAATAGGACGACTATCCTTTTAGTTAGGCCTATGACCTCCTCCCGACGCTCGAGAAAGGAATCGAGGAGAAGAGCGGATTTGCCTTGCGAATTCCTTTTCCAATCGAGTAGGCGGTCGTAGATTTTCCTCTTCATTTCCTTCCTTCTTTTACATCTGTCCTAGACGACTATGCACAAAAACGAGGTTTTAGAATCCTCGAAAATACACCAAATCAAGGTTACTGACTTGCTTTTTTATACACCGAATCGAGATTATCGATGCCACGATGAATTCACCAAAACGATGTTTCCACTATTCGGATTCATACGCCGTAACGGGCTATGGACGGCGATGTGTCCTAAATCCGCGCCTGTCCGCCTACGGTCCCGCTTCATCTTTTTTAAATCGTTGCCACGCAATTTTCCTTCGGAGGCCGCCCGTGTTTTCTATCGCGTTAACGGCCTTGCCCCACTTGCTTTAGGTCCAAGCATGTTCTATCTTGCCCCTTAATGGGGCGATTATTGGGTCTTCTTTCCAAACTGACCAAGGGCCACCATTTCCTCTACTGGCTCAATTTCCTGCTGCAGTTTCTGACCGTTTTGCTTACGGTCTTCACTTCCTTCCTAGGCAAGGTCATGGTGGATGCCCTCGGGGGCATCGACACCTTGCTTGGAGAGGATTTCTACATCGAGCGGTTCGTCATCGATGTCATAAGCCTCGGCAAAGGCCCTTATTACCTGGTGGACAATCTGCATATCCTCCCGGTGGCCCTACTTGTATTCGCTTTGCTTACCGGTGCCCTAAGCGCTTCGCGGATGCTGCTGCGTTCCTACACCTCGAGCGCCATAAACAAGGACATGCAGTATCGCCTTTTCCACCATCTAGAAAGGCTTCCCTATCCCTACTTCAAGAAGCATAAGTCCGGGGATCTCATACAGACCTGCACCCGCGACCTCGACGTCCTTAGGAAGTTCCTAATAGGTGACGTGTCGCTGCTGTTTTATTGCTTCGACGTCGTTATTCTCTGCGCGGCGGTTTTGTTTTCCATCAATTGGGAGTTGACCCTCGTCTCCCTTTGCTTCCTGCCGGTCATGTTCGTCTATTCCTTCTTCCTCATAAAGAAGGTCCGGAAACGCTATAGGGAGACCGACGACGCGGAGGCCCTCATGACCGACAAGATCGCCGAAAACCTCCAGGCCGTCCGCATCGTCAAGGCCTTCCATAACGAAAACCTCGAGATAGAAGGATTCGAGGATAAATTAAGCAATTACCGTCATAAGTTCATCAGGTGGAGGATACTTTCGAGTTTCTTCTTCTCCTCCACCGACATACTCGTTTTCGGCTGCAAGGCCGTTAGCCTCATCTATAGCCTCTACATGGCCCTGATGGGCAATATATCCGCGGGAACCCTTTATATCACCTTCACCTTCATCGAGATGATGGTCTGGCCCCTCCGCGACCTCGCCAGTGTTTTGTCCAATCTCGGACAGTACATGGCCTCGGGCGATAGGGTCAGGCTCATCATAGATGAGCCGGTCGAAGACCGGGAATCCGGCCTTACCCCGGAAATCCATGGGGGCTTCGTCTTCGACCACGTGAGATTCGACTACGGGGACGGCGGGACCGGCGTCCTCAACGACATCAGTTTCGAAGTAAAGCCCGGGATGTCCGTAGCCATCATGGGCAAGACGGGAAGCGGGAAGTCTACCCTCATTAACCTGCTTGATAGGCTCTACGACTATACCGGGGGCCATATCTACCTTGACGGGACGGAACTTAAGGACATAAGGAAGGACTATCTCCGTACCAAGGTGGTACCGGTATTGCAGGATCCCTTCCTTTTCTCGCGCTCCGTCGCCGAGAACATCAGGATCGCCTATCCGGAAAAGGACCTCGGCGAGGTCCGAGCCGCGGCGGCGGTGGCCTCGGTGGACGAAACGATCATGGGCTTCGAGAAGGGCTACGACACCCCGGTGGGCGAAAGGGGGTCCACCCTTTCGGGCGGGCAACGGCAGAGGGTGGCGATCGCAAGGACCATCATGTCGCAGGCCCCGGTGCTTATTTTCGACGACTCCCTAAGCGCGGTGGACACGGAAACCGATCTCAAAATAAGGAGCAATCTGAAGAAGATGATGGAAAAGTCGACCTCCTTCATCGTCACCCATAGGGTATCAACGGCCAAGGACGCCGACCTCATAATCGTCCTGGAGGAAGGACGGGTAAGCGAGGCGGGAACCCATGAGGAGTTAAGCCGTAAGGAAGGACTGTATTCCCGCATCGCGGCCATACAGGAGGGCATGGAATGAAAGCCTACGAAGAAGAAGCGCTGCCGGAGAAGTTCAACCTTTCGGTCTGGGGAAGGGTGCTCAGGTACGCGCTCTCCTCTTGGCCCCTGATGCTGGCCCTCGCGGGCACGCTTCTATTCACCACCTTCTACGACTCGAGTTTCGTCCCGGTCATGAACGCGGGGGCCATCGCGAGCGCGGAAAAATCCTCTTTGGCCGGGGGCGTCTTCTCGGTCGAGATCCCGGTGGAGTTCCTTTTCGGCATAAACGTGACCTTCGACTTCCTTGGCTATTCGATAACCCTGGTGGCGATGCTATTAATCCGCGCGGTCATGATCTTCTTCACCTTCTTTTTGACCAACTACATCGGGATGAAGGTCATGGTGGCCCTCCGCCGCGACTGTTTCAAGAAGATACAGGAACTCTCCTTCTCCTACTTCGATAAGGTCACTTCCGGGTGGCTGGTCGCCCGCATGAACAACGATACCTCGAGTCTGGGCGACGTCCTAAGCTGGGGCGTCATCCAGATCGTCTGGGCCCTAGGCAACCTCGGCTTTACGGTCGCGACCATGTTCTCGGTGAACTATATCTACGCGCTTATAGTCTTTGCCTCCGTCCCTTTGATGGTGCTTATCCTCCCCTTCTTCCAGAAGATACAGCTGAAGCGCCACCGGACGGCAAGGAATGCCTACAGCCACTATGTCGGGTGGCTGGCCGAATCGATCGAAGGGGCAAAGACCATCAAGACGCTCGGCATCGAAGAGGAAGCCGGGAAGGAAGCCCTGGATGTCACCGAGGACATAAGGAGGAAACGCTTCAAGGCCATGCGGATGGACGCCTTCTTCCAGCCCTTCGTTTCCTTTTTGGGTTCCGCGGTGACCGCGGCCCTGATGTTCTACGGGCTCTTCTACGATAGGCGCGACACCGCGACGGTCATCTCCACCCTGATACTATTCATTTCCTTTTCTTCGAACATCTTCTCCCCTTTGCAGTCCCTAAGCGAGATATTCGGGGAATTTCTTTCCACCCAGGCCGGCGCGGAGAAGATCATGCAGATTTTGGATGCAAAGGTCGACATAACCGACAAAAGGGAAGTAATCGAAAAGTACGGCACGTTGTTCGAGGAAAAGGACATTGCTAGGGACGAACCGCTTAAAGGCGACATCGAATATAGAAACGTGAGCTTCGCCTACGGGGACGGCCCGGAGGTCATCCACCCCCTTTGCCTTACCATCAAAGAAGGCACTTCCCTGGCCATCGTGGGCGAGACGGGCTCCGGCAAGACGACGCTTGTCAATCTCCTGTGCCGCTTCTACGAGCCCAAGGAAGGGAAAATACTGATCGGGGGCGAGGATTACCGCGAAAAGAGCCTCGGGTGGCTGAGGAACCACATCGGCTACGTCCAGCAAAGCCCCTTCGTCTTCAGCGATACCTTTTTCCGCAATATCGCCTACGGCAAGTTGACCGCGACCTTGGAAGAGGTAAGGCACGCGGCCAAGATCGTCGGCATCGACGACTTCGTCATGAAGCAGAAGGACGGCTACGGTACCTATCTCGAAGACGGGGGCGGCACCCTTTCGCAGGGGCAGAAGCAATTAATAAGCTTCGCGAGGGCTTTGATACGCAATCCCGAGATACTCATATTGGACGAGGCCACGAGTTCCATCGATACCGAAACCGAGGCCCTCGTCCAAAAGGCCACCGCGGAACTGCTGAAGGGCCGTACCTCCATCGTGATAGCCCATAGGTTATCCACCATCGTCCATTGCGATCGCATTTTGGTCATGGACCACGGCTATATCGTCGAGGACGGCAATCACAAGTCGCTCATGGAAAGGAAGGGCCGCTACTACGAGCTATATACCAACCAGTTCAAGAACCTCGATATATCGAGCCAGCTGGAGCTTTCGGAAAACGGGTAAGGCTATTCCCAAGCAACGGGTTCCCCGTCTATGACGGGCGAGCCGTTTTCCATATGCCAGTTGCCTTCCGGATATATACTTCGCCATGGAGTATAGAAGGTTTCGTCTCCCCGTACTGCGGCGAACTCAGGCCTTCGAAAAGGGCGAGGCAATATCCTCTCGAAATCCTTGTTCGCCAAGGCGGCACTTAGGGGATCCTCCGCGGGGATGTCAGGCTTTCTAGGGAAGAAAGGCTTATATCGTCGTAGGAAAAGGGATCTTTCGAAAAGCCGGTCACTTCCCCGATAAGCAGTTAGATGACGTTAGGGACGAGATCATAGTCCCCTCCCTAGGCGTCGGCCTCTAAAGCGCTAGCAAAAACCGCCTCAAAGGAGGCGGCTAGTAGCCTAGGGCGGTCCGCTTCTAGGCCCCGCGAACGAAGGGCGATAGGTCAAAGGTCCTTGAAGAGGCGGAAATCCAGGTACATGAGAAGGAGGGAGAGTCCGCCGGTGGCGATGCAAAGCAGCATCGCCGGCACGGAATTAAGCATCCCGTAGACCAGGGTCAGCAGGAGCGAGGCGGCCGCGGCGAAGACGAACCCGAAGAAGCCGGATTTTTCGGCCTTGTCGAAATCGAGAAACGGGAGTCTTGCAAACCAAGCGGCCGCGGCGAGATAGACGGCGGCCCCGAGGAAGGCCAGGACCACCGCGTACCAGGTAAGCAAGGGTATATTGGCCACCACGCTTCCGTAACCCGTTTCCAGGACGTGGACCGGGGCCAAAAGCAATGCCAGGGCGACTAGGAGGTAAAAGGCCGCCACGAGACCCTGGTAGATCTTCTTGTAAAGGAACCTCCGGTCGTCGTCCATGCCGCCGTAAGCGGCGTTAAGCGCCTTCTTTTCCTCTTCGATGGCCTTGTTGGGATCGTCTACGCGCGGCATCAATACCCCTCCCTTTGCCTATCGAGGTTCACTTCCATCTTGCCTTTGTAGGCCTCCACAGCCTCCTCTATCGTGAAGCCGAAGGAGAATAGAAGGGAGATATACCCCTCCATCGCCTTCTTCCAGTGTTCCTTGTCGAAGGACCTATAGAGGTCGAGGTAGCGGGAATAGACGTCGAGGAAGCCCTTGCTTTGGTCGCCGTAGGGGGCAAAGGAAGGGCCCTTGTAGGAGCACTCGTTTATCCCCAGCATCACCGCCAGGGAAAGCAAAAAGTGCAGCCCGTCGGCGTATTCGTCCAAGACCACCGCACGGTTTTCCGGGGGCTTGTTGCTCCAGTACTTGAAGCAGCGGGTGGCGTTGGCCAGTTCCCCGAGTTCCACGAAAAGCGCGAGGACGCGCCGGTCGAACGTCTTCTGGTAGTTGACGCCATGACGGTTGGCGATGTCTTCGTCGAGGGCCTTCTGGAGCCTGAGCAAGGGGGTGAAATCGATGTCCATCAGTCGAGGTCGGCCTTGTAGCGGGTCAGGCGCCAGATGTCGCGGTTGTATTCCTCGATCGTGCGGTCGCTCGTGAAGTAGCCACTCGAGGCGATGTTGACCAGACACATGCGCGCCCACGCGTTGCGGTTGCCATAAAGGACGTCGGCCTTCTTCGAGGCTTCGAGGTAACTCGCGAAGTCCTCCAAGATGAAGTACTGGTCGCCGTGCATGACCTCGTCGAAGATGAGCCGGTAGCGGTCGCCCTTGGCCCAGGGGCCGGAGGTCAAACTGTCGAGGACGGCCTTGATGCGGGGATCGCGGTTATAGACGTCCCAGGGGTTGTAGTCGCCTTTGTCGTAATGGGCCTGCACTTCGTCCGCGGTAAGGCCGAATATGACTTCGTTTTCCTTCCCGGCGAAGTTGGCGATTTCGATGTTGGCCCCGTCGAGGGTCCCCAGGGTCACGGCCCCGTTCATCATGAACTTCATGTTGCTGGTGCCGCTGGCCTCTTTCCCGGCGGTCGAGATCTGCTCGCTTACGTCGGTGGCCGGGATGATCTTCTCGGCCAAGGAGACGCCGTAGTTTTCCACGAAGAGGACCTTCACGAACTTGCTGAAGCCCGGGTCGTTATTGACCACGCCGGCGACCGAGAGGATGAGTTCGATTATCCGCTTGGCAAGGACGTAGCTCGGGGCGGCCTTCGCACCGAATATGTAGGTGTGGGCGGGCATGTCGAAGGCTTCCGGGTTCTCCTTGTACTTGAGATAGAGGTGCATGATGCGGAAAACGTTCATCAGTTGGCGTTTGTAGGCATGCAGCCTCTTTATCTGGGTATCGAAGATGGAATCGGGGCTGATGGTCAGGCCGCTATAGTCCTTCGCGAAGGCGGCGAAGTCCTTCTTGTTCTCGTAATGCAGCTTCAGGAAGGTATCCTGGGTCGTCTTGTCGTCCGCGTACGGCAATAGCTTCTTTATCTCCGAGAAATCCTTGATCCAGCCTTCCCCGATCTTCGAGGTGATGAGGTTGGAAAGCCGCGGGTTGCAGTTAAGCAGCCACCTGCGGTGGGTAACCCCGTTGGTCTTGTTGTTGAACTTCTCGGGGAAGAGGGAATAGAAGGCCCGGAAGGTGTATTTCTCCAGTATGTCGGTATGGATCTTGGCGACGCCGTTGACGGAGAAGCCGGCGTAGATGGCCATGTTGGTCATGTGAATCTGCCCGTCCTTGATGATCATCATCTGGTAGCGGTCCTCGCCCGGCACGTTGTGTTCGGCCATGTAGGCGTTGAAGCGCCTGTTTATCTCCTCGATGATCATGTAGACGCGCGGCAAAAGCGACTGCACGTAGTTGACCGGCCACCTCTCGAGGGCTTCCGGCATGACGGTATGGTTGGTATAGGCGATGGAATGGGCCACTTCCTCCCAGGCATCGTCCCAGCCGAAGCCGTATTCGTCCATTAGTAGCCGCATCATTTCCGGGATGGCCAGGATCGGATGGGTGTCGTTTAGTTGGAAGGCATAGGACTTGCTGAAGCCCTTGAGCGTCTTGTAGCGCCTCATGTGCCCCCTCATGGCGGACTGCAGCCCGGCGGAGACGAGGAAGTACTGCTGGCGGAGGCGGAGCATCCGTCCGTGTTCGGTCGAATCGTCGGGATATAGGCCGAAGCATAGTTCCTTGAGGGTCCTGAGGTAGTCCTCGAAGCTCATGTTGCTGGGCAGATTGTTCTCGCTTGGTTCGGCCGACCAGAGGCGGAGGGTATTGGCCACCCCGTTGCGGTAGCCCGGGACCGAGACGTCGTAGGGCACGGCGCGGACATAGGTCGCGTTCACGGTCCTCAAGGCATAGTCCCCGTTGGGCTTGAGGTAGGTTTCGGCATTGCCGCCGAACTGGACCTCGACCGCGTGCTTGGGCTTCCTCACCTCGAAGACGAAGCCGTTAGATAGCCATTGGTCGGGCAGTTCCACCTGTTCCCCGTTGACGAGTTTCTGGCGGAAGAAGCCGTACTCGTAGCGGATGGTGTTGCCGTGGACCGGATAGCCGAGCGAGGCGGCGGAATCGAGGAAGCAGGCCGCTAGACGGCCAAGACCCCCGTTACCTAGTCCCGCGTCGCTTTCCATCTCCTCCAGGGAGTGGATGTCGATGCCCAGGTCGGCAAGACCGTCCTTGGCGACCTTGTAGATGCCGAGATTCATCATGTTGTTGACGAGCAGCCGGCCGATGAGGAATTCCATCGAGAAGTAGATGACCTGCTTCTTCTGGCTTCCGATTAAATCGCTGCGGCAGTTGCGCCAATAGTAGCCGGCGTAGTCCCTGACCATCTCCCCCAAGACGTCGTACTGCTCGGTAATGTGGCTATCGGGAACGCTGCGGCCGTACTTTTCGCTGAGCCTTCTCTCGAATTCCTGCTTGAAGTCTAGTTTGTTGTTGAACATATATTCTCCTGGTTTACTTGGCTTTGGCGGTTTTCTTGGCGGGAGCCTTCTTCGCTACCGCCTTTTTGGCGGGCGCTTTCCTCGCCGCCGGTTTGCTAGCCGCCTTCCTGGCCGTTTTCTTGGCGGGAGCCTTCGTCTCTTCGGGCCTTGGCTCTTCCTTCTTCTCGATCCTTCGCTTGAGGATTAAGGCGGCGAATCCGCCGAGCTTGATGGTCACGTGGTAGGGACGGTTCTCGGGGCCGCCGGGATAGGCCTGCATCGGAAGGCCGTTGTACTGGTTCCAGCCGCCGTAGACGTCCTTGTCGCTATTGAAGAGCTCGTCGTAGATTCCGCCGTGGAGGACCGGTACGTCGTAATACTCGTACCAGTTGCCCGTCATGTTGAAGACGAAGACCAAATCGCTGTCGCCGACGGTCCGCTGGAAGGCGAATACCGACTGGTCGGCATTGTCGACCAGCGTCCAGCCGAAGTGGGCGGGATTGTATTCCTCGAAGTACATGGCCGGCTCGCTACGGTAGATGAGGTTCAGGTCGCGGCAGAGCCTCTTGACCGAGTCGTGCTTGGGGTAGCTAAGCAGGTTCCATGGCAGGCTCCTCTGCTCGTTCCACTCGTCGAAGCTCGCGAGTTCGTTGCCCATGAAGGTCAGCTTCTTGCCGGGATGGCCGAACTGGTAGGTATAGAGGTTTCTGACCAGGGCGAACTTGGTGTCGTAGTCCCCCCACATCTTGTTTATTATGGTGCCCTTTCCGTGGACGACCTCGTCGTGGCTAAGGGGCAATAGGAAGTTCTCGCTATAGAAATAGGCCATCGAGAAGGTGAGTTTGTTGTGCTCCCACTTCTTGTAGACCGGGTCCTTGGAATAGTACTTGAGGGTATCGTTCATCCACCCGAGGTCCCATTTGTAGTCGAAGCCGAGACCGCCGTACTCGAGGGGCTTGGTGACCCCCGTGAAGTCGGTGGAGTCCTCGGCGATCATCATGACGTCGGGGTGCTTGTAGTGGATCTTGCCGTTGAGCCTCTTGATGAACTCCGTGGCCCCGGTGTTTTCCCCGTTGGCCTTGTTCCCGTCCCAGTAGACGATGTTGCTGACCGCGTCGATCCTGAGCCCGTCGAAATGGAAGTAGTCGAGGAAGTAGCCCATCGCCGACATGAGGAAGCTCCGGACCGGGTCCTTGCCCAAATCGAACTGGGCGCTGCCCCAGGGCGAGATGGTGTGCCGGGGGTCGCTGTACTCGTATAGGCAGGTCCCGTCGAACTCGCGCAAAGCGAAGTAGTCGGTCGCGAAGTGGACCGGGGCGAAGTCCAGTATGACCCCGAACCCGGCCTGGTGCATGCGGTCGACGAAGGACATCAGCTGCATCGGGTTCCCGTAACGGCTGTCGACGCTGTAGAAGCCGGTGGCCTGGTAGCCCCAGCTCCCGTCGAAGGGATACTGCGTTATGGGCATTATCTCGACGTGGGTGTAGCCGGTTTCCCGGAGGTAGGGTATCAGGTAGTCGGCGATTTCCTCGTAGCTCAGGTACCTTCCGTCCACCTTGCCCTTCCAAGAACCGAGATGGACCTCGTAGATCGACATCGGCCTATCGAAGTTCCGGTCGCGGGACTTCAGCCATTCGCCGTCATGCCAGATGAAGTTTTCGATGTCGAAGAGGCGCGAGCAGGTCTGCGGGCGGTACTCGCTATAGAAGGCGAAGGGGTCGGCCTTGTCGACGTATTCCCCCCGCGCGTTCCTGAAGTGGAACTTGTAGCTCTGGTAGTTGCTTAAGCCCGGGACGAAGCATTCATAGGCGCCGCACTCGTCGATGCGCTCCATCTTGTCGCGCCTGACGTCCCAGCCGTTCCATTCCCCTATCACGGAAACGTCTTCCGCCATCGGGGCGTAGAGCCGGAAATAAACACCCGGTTCCTTGATTGTCTTTTTGCCCTGCTTTACCTCGCGGTAGCCGAAATGCGCGCCGAAGTACTTGTAGGCCTCGATGGTCTGACCCATCAGAAAATCGTAGAGTATGCCGAAGGCCATGTCTTAACTCCTTTTGTACGTGGTTGAAACCATTGTTTGAATTATAAATCGGGGGTTTCCTTATAGGAAGTGCGCAAAGTCCTCGAACTGCCTCGCCCAGTCGTTTTCCCGGTGCTGGCCGCCCCGGAAGACCTTGCTCCTCACGAGGTTGTTGCCCTCTTTCTTCAGCATCGCGCAGTAGACCGCGTGGTCGTGCAGGAAGAACTCGTCGTCGGGGAACTGCACCTTTTCGTCATCCCCGACGTAGCAATAGTAGGAGGCGTCCATGTCGCTGCCTAGTTTCTCGAAGTCGTTCTCGAAGGATTTGCCGGCCATCGAATAGCCAAGCGAAAATACCCCGAGTTTCCCGAATACCCCCTTTCTAGCAATCGCGCAGTAGGCGGTAATGAGTCCCCCGAGGCTACTGCCCGCCATGTAGGTATGGGCCATGTCTGGCAGCGTTTTGAAGCGGTGATCGATTAAAGGCTTCACGTAGTCGACGAGGAAAGAAAGGTATTGGCCGGCCAAGGGGCCGAGGCCCCCGATGGGGGGTTCCCCGTCCTCGTAGGGATAGGGGCAATATTCCTGGGTTCTGTTCTTTGAACAGTCGATGCCCACGACGATCACGTCCTTATGGAGTCGGCTCAGGGTCTTGGTGACTTCCCACGAGTGGCGGGACCACCTCGCCTTCCTTACGATGTTCTGCCCGTCGTGCATGTAGAGGACCGGGAAGCGCTTCTTCCCGTCATATTGACGGGGCAAATAGATTCTGACCGTCTTGTCGTAGCCGAGTTCCGCGCTATAAAGGCGGAGCCTGATTTCCCTTCTGTACATGCCTAAATGGTATCAAGGATTGCCGAGTTAGAGTAGAATTGCCCTTGAAAGTGAGGACACCATGAAGGTAATGGCAGTTAACGCCGGCAGCTCGAGCCTCAAGTACAAGCTCTTCGAGATGCCGGAAGAAAAGGTACTATGCGCCGGCAATGCCGACCGCATCGGACACGAAGACGCGATATTCAAGATCAGCCACGACGGCAAGAAGGAAGAGAAGGTATTGCCGATCATGGACCACGCGACGGGCGTAAGGCTCATCATCGACGCCCTGATGGAAAAAGGGATAGTAAAGGATCTGTCGGAAATCGAGGTGGTGAGTCACCGCGTCGTCCAAGGCGGGAAATACTTCTCCCACTCGGTGGTTTTCGACGAAGACACCGCGAAGAAGATCGATTCGCTTACTCCGCTCGATCCCCTCCACGCCCCGGCCCACCTTATCGGCTATAGGGCTTTCCGGAAGGAACTGCCCGATGCCTTGGAGACCGCGGTATTCGATACCGCCTACCACCAGAGCATGGAGGAAGAGGATTACCTCTTCCCCATACCGCTCGAACTCAGCAAGATGTACGACATCAGGCGCTACGGCGCCCACGGCACGAGCCACCACTATCTGGTCGACAAGGCCATCAAGGACTATTTCGGCGGGAAGGCCCTGGGCGTGAGGATAATATCCTGCCATATCGGTTCGGGCGCTTCCCTGACCGCCGCGCGCGACGGCAAGTGCGTCGCCACTTCGATGGGCCTTACCCCCCTAGGCGGCGTCATGATGGGCACTAGGACCGGGGACCTCGACCCCTCGGTCATGGACTACCTCGCCGACTGCCTCCAGAAGAGCTGCTCGGAAATATACGACATCTTCAACCGCAAGTCGGGCCTCCTCGGCGTAAGCGGCATCAGCAACGATACCCGCGACATCGAGGCCGCCGCCCTGAAGGGCGATGAGCGCGCCATACTTAGCGCCAAACTTTTCGCCCGCCGCATCGCCGACTACGTCGGACAGTATTACGTAAGGCTAGGCGGGGCCGACATGATCGTCTTGTCCGCCGGCATCGGGGAAAACAGCCCCTACTTCCGCAAGCTCATCCTCGAGGATATACAGGAAGCCCTCGGGCTCGATATCGACTACGGCTTAAACGAAACCGTCTTCGGCGGAAAGCAGGCGCTGCTGAGCAAAGAAGGCAGCAAGATCAAAGTCGCCGTCATCCCGACCGACGAGGAACTGATGATCGCCCGGGACGGCTATCTCATCAAGACGGGGGGCCTCAGGTGAAAAGGCTCGACCCCCTCGTGAAGGCCTACGGCCGCCGGTTCAAAAGGGAATACGCGGAGTTTTTCAAGGAGATCGGGAAACACGACCGCATCATCGTCTTCCGCCACATAAAGCCGGACTTCGATGCCCTCGGGACCCAGATGGGCCTCGTGGAATTCCTGAAGGCAAACTTCCCCGAAAAGGAAATCCACTACGTGGGCGATGACCACGTGACCTTCTGCCCGAGGATCTTCCCCAATGCCGAAAGGCTAGGCGAAGAGGCCTTCGAAAAGCCCTTCATGGCGGTCATCGTGGACGTCGGGGACCACTCCCGCATCGCCGATCCGCGCTACACCAAGGCCGACTACGTCTTCAAGTTCGACCACCATCCCTTCAATGCCGAGGTGGCCAAATGCTCGGTCCTCGATAGGAGTGCCGCGGCCGCGAGCGAAATCGTGGCCGACTGCCTGCTCCACTTCCCCCATACGACTATCGGGAAGGAAGCGGCCAAGTACCTCTATATCGGCATAGTCGGGGACTCGGGAAGGTTCATGTACTCCTCCACCACCCCGCATACCTTCGCCGTGGCCAGCGCCCTCATCAATACGGGCATCGACATAAACGCCATCTACCAGAACATGTACCAGAAGAAGATCGAGGACCTCAAGGTTACCGCCTATGTCCTCAGCAACTTCAAGGTATCGCCGCACGGGGTGGCCTACTACCTCTTGCCGCAGGACATCCAGGACAAGTTCGAGATAACCTCCGAACGCGGGAAGGAAAACGTCAACGTCTTTTCCAACATCGAAGGCATCAACGCCTGGTGCTCCATAACCGAAGACCCCAACCCGAAGGACTACTGCTGGCGGGTATCGATTAGGTCGAAGAAGGCCGACATATCCGGCATCGCCAACAAGTGGGGCGGCGGCGGGCATGCCCAGGCTTCCGGGGCGAGGATCGACGACATCAAGGACCTCGACAGGTTCATCAAGGACCTAGACGACCTCTTTGCCTAACGGAAGGTAGATGGCAAAAGGCACGCGCGCGTGCCTTTTCGTTTATTGGTGCCGTCTATCAGGGAACCGCCAGATACCCCAGCATCAAAGGCAAGCCGTCGAGGTCCCGGATGCAGTAGACGAAGGGCTGGTTCAGCCATACTTCGTCCCCGTTTCCCCCCGGCGCGGTACTGCCGGCCCCGAGGCTCCAGGTAAGGGAGGAAGCCTTCGTCCCGTCTTCGGTGAAGGAGATGGTGTTTTTCTGCTTCGTCGATACCAGACGGGATTCCAAGCCGGCACCGGCTTCGTATATCCCCGAAAGGACGTCCCGGCCCGTATCCCCGTAGAGGCCGCTTAGTCCCAGGGACCTGAGGACGCCGGTGAAGTCGTTCGTGGAAACCAGTTCGAACCGCGGGGCGTAAAGCCGGACGTAGCCGTACTCCCCTTCTTCCCGAGGCGATATCGAGAGGAAATCCGCGGGAAGCAAATCGAGTATATGGTCTTCTAGATCGTTGGGGACGAAGTACTGGATGCTATAGCCGGACCGGTAGTAGTCGCTGAAACTCACGAAGCCTTCCCCTTGGTAGTAATAGGTCGAAAGGTCGTGCGACATGAAAGTCGTTTCGATGGGACCCCCGCCTAGAGGATAAAAACGGGAATCGACATTGTCTTCCTTGGCGAAGGTTATGTCCCATTGCGATTCGAAGCTGAGGCTCGTGAGAAGCAGGAGGACGCTATATTGGTCGGTAGAGAAATCCGAAGGAAGGAGGTAGTTTTCCTCCATAACCGCTTCGCTCGCCCACCGGGCGATCTTGGAAAGATCCTCCGGGCTTTGCAGGTCGGCGGTATAGACTTCCGCCCTTCTTTTGGTGGCCTCGGACACGAAGTCGCCCGATACTTCGCGTCCGTGGTCGACGAAGGCGGCCTGGCGCATCTGGACGTTGGAAACGTTATGGCCCGTCTGGCTAACGTGATAGTTGTTCCGTAGAGCCAGGGAGATGTTCTTCCCGCGGCTATAGGAAGTGCCGCCCAGAAGGGCGTCCAAATTATCCCGAAGCTCCGTGAACTCCTCGCCCACGGCAAGATAGGCCATGTCCATGTTCATGTAGAGCCCCAGGGGCGAGAAGAGGCCATTTTTGGTCAAAGACATCTTGGAAAAGACGGCGTAGGCAAAGGAATCGACACTGGCGATAAAGGCTTCGTCATCGATTCTCGTATACTGCCTATCGGGATCGTAGCTGATGCTATTTAAAGCCCGGAAGGTCGCCGAGTCGAGGATGTCCATCTGGGCTTCGCTATAGGAAACGGCGTTTCGGCTTACCGTGTCGCGGATGCTGAAGCCGCTAAAGAAGACATAGCCAACAGGGACTAGCATCATTCCGATTAGGCAAGCCACCGCCACCGCGACCGTATTCCTAACGATCCTGAAGGGATTTACATAGGGTTTCGGGGAGGTAATCGCATAACCCATTTCCTTCGAAATCCCCGCAAAATCGGATTCGGCGGAATATTCCCGCGAATAGGCCGTTTTTACGGTCTTTTTTAGGTTTTTCACATCCAATCCTCCTTTTTGAGGGCCTTTTTGGCTTTGCCTAGGGCCCGGTGGTAGAGGGCCCTCGCCCCACCCGGGGTGGTATCGAGGACGGAGGCGATGTCCTTATAGGGATGGCCCATCGACCTCAGGGTCAGCGCGTCGTATTCCTGGGGTAGCAAGATCGCCTCAAGCTTGTTCAGCAGTTCCTCGCCGTAAGGGGCCTTGTCGAGGCTAATGCCCTCTTCCTCCCCGGTTATCCTCTTGCTTTTCTTCAGGCAATTAATGGCCTTGTTGCAGGAAGATTTATAAAGGTAGGAAAGAAGGGCGCTTGGACTAGCGACCGCTGGGCGGTTCCTAAGGCTATCGACGAAAGCTTCCTGGACGCAGTCCTTGGCCTCTTCGGCGTTACGCAATATGCCGTAGGCCCCGTGGTAGAGAAAGCCGAAATAGGCCGAATAGACCGCGGAAACGGCCCTCTCGTCGCCCAGCAGGTAAAGGCGTACCGCCCTCGAATCGATCTTCATTCGGCAGGATTCTCCTCCATATATTAAAACAAAGAAGAACCCCGAAACGTGCGCAGCAAAAAAAGCCGCCTCCACTAGCGGCTCTTAGGCAATTGCCTATTCCCCGAAGGAGAACTGGCTGTTGTAGAGGGAAGCGTAGAAGCCGTTTTTGGCAAGAAGGCTCTCGTGGGTACCCTGTTCGACGACGTTCCCGTGGTCGAGGACCAGTATGAGGTCGGCGTCCCGGATGGTGGAAAGCCGGTGGGCGATGACGAAGGAAGTGCGTCCCTGCGTCAGATTGTCCATGGCTTCCTGGATCAGCTCCTCGGTCCGGGTGTCGACGTTGCTGGTCGCCTCGTCCAATATGAGCATCGGGGCGTCTTCCACCATCGCCCGGGCGATGGTGAGAAGCTGTTTCTGCCCGCCGGAAATGGAATTCTCGTCGCTTATCACGTAATCGAGCCCGCCGGGGAGCGTGTCGACGTAGTGGAGGAGGTTGCTTTCCCTTAGCACTTCCCTGATCTCCTCGTCGCTTACCCCCGGCTTGTCGTAGACGATGTTGTCGCGGACGCTGCCCTCGAATACCCAGGTATCCTGCAAGACCATGCCGAAGAGGTCCCGGACCTCGCTCCGCCTCATTTCGCGGATGTCGACCCCGTCGATGGAAATGCTTCCTTCCCAGATGTCGTAGAAGCGCATCAGCAGGTTGACGAGGGTCGTCTTGCCGGCCCCGGTGGGCCCGACGATGGCGACCTTCATACCGGGTTTGACCTCGCAGCTGAAGTTATGGATGATGGGACGGCCCTCGTCGTAGCCGAAGACGACGTTCCGGAAGCTGACCGCGCCCTTTACCCGCCTGTTCCCGAGGGTTTCGTCGAAGACGGTGGGCAAGGCGGAGTCGTCTGGCGTTTCCTCTTCTTCCAAAAGGCTGAAGACGCGTTCGCTCGAAGCCCCCGCCATCTGGAGGGTATTGAAGGATTGGCCGAGCTGGCTTAGGGGGCTTTGGAACAAATTGGCGTAGACCAGGAATTCGGTTATGGTCCCGAACGTCACGCCCAAGAGGCCGTTTCCGAGCAAGAGGCCGCCGGCGATGCAGACCGCCGCGTAGGCCAGGTAGGATATGAAGGAATTGACCGGCCCCATGAGCCCGCCGAATATCTGGGCGGAGAACATGACCTTGTTCAGCCGCTGGTTTTCCTTCTCGAAGGCCGCCCCCATCTTCCTTTCGGCCTCGAAGGCCTTGATGACCAATTGGCCGCTCAGCTGTTCTTCCACCACCGCGTTTACGACGCCCAGCAGTTCCTGCCGCTTCCTGAAGCGCGGCATGGCAAGCTTAGTGACCATGAGCAGGAACAAAACCATGAGGGGCAAGGTGGCCAAGACGACGAGGGCCATGGACCAGGAGGTGGCGAACATGGCGATGAGGACGCCGAAAAGCAGAAGGGCGCTGCTGACGGTCATGCCGATCCCCGACTGGAGGGAGGAGCCGATCTGGTCGACGTCGTTGGTCAAAACCGAGAGGGTATCGCCGAACTGCCGGGCATCGAGGTACTTGAGCGGCAGCTTGTTTATCTTGAGCGATATGTCGCGGCGGAGGTCGCTCGAATACAGCTGGCTGACCCTGGTCAAGAGGAAGTTGCCAAGGAACTGGGAGAGGAAGCTGAGGGCATATAAGCCGACGAGCAGAAGCCCGAGTTTGGCAACGAGGCCGAGGTCGATGCTCCTAGTGCCGGCGCCCCTGGTGATTTCGTCGGTCAGGTCGCCGAGGAAGCCCGGGGCCAGCACGGATATGACGACCGATACGGCGAACAGGAGCAGGGCCAGTGCGATCTGAAGGTAATAGGGCCTTAGTTCCTTAACTAGCCTCAGGTAGGAGGTTCTTTTCCTTTTCATAGTCCGAGTTCCTCCTTGCTGAGTTGGCTGAGCGCGATGTCGCGGTAAAGGGGGCAATTGGCCAGGAGTTCCCGGTGCGTTCCCACACCAACCGCCTTGCCGTCCTGGAGGACGACGATGGTATCGGCGTCCATGATGGTTCCGATGCGCTGGGCGACGATGAGCTTGGTCGCCCCGGCTTCCTTTTCCTTGAGGTTGTCGCGCACCTTCCGGTCGGTTTTGTAATCGAGCGCCGAGAAGGAGTCGTCGAAGACGTATATCTCGGGATGGGCCGCCACGGCCCTGGCGATGCAGAGCCTCTGCTTCTGCCCGCCCGAGACGTTCTTCCCGCCCTGGTCGATCTTGGCGTCGAGTCCCCCGTCCATGTCTTGGACGAAGTCGGCGGCGGCAATGGACAGGGCCCTGTTGCACTCCTCGTCGCCGAGGGACTTTTCCTCCCCCAACCCCACGTTTTCGCGGACGGTCCCGGAGAAGAGGAACCCCTTCTGCGGCACGTAGCCGAAAAGCTTCCTGAGCGTCGACTGCTTCATGTCGCGCACGTCGACCCCGTCCACGTAGACATGGCCTTCGGTCACGTCGTAGAGACGCAAAACGAGGTTGACCAGGCTCGATTTCCCGGACCCCGTGGGGCCGATGAAGGCGACCGTGTCGCCCTTCTTGGCCCTGAACGAAATGTGTTCCACGACGTTTTCGGTCGCGTCCGGATAGCGGAAACTCACGTCGTCAAAGACGACGGTCCCCTCTTCCCTAGGCAAAATTTCCACTTCCGGATCCCGGATGGAGCAGGAGGTTTCCAGCACTTCGTTGATGCGTTTGGCGCTAACGCTGGCGCGGGGCCAGAGCACGAACATCATGAGCAGCATCATGAAACTCATGATTATCTGGCTGCCCAGCATCATGAAGGCGGTGACCGTCGCGTAGTCGATGGTGCCGGCGTTGATAAGGCTCGCGCCTATCCAGTATATGGCTAAGGTCAGGCCGTTCATGATTAGCTGCATGAAGGGCGAGAGGAGGGCCATGACCTCGCCGGTGAAGAGGTTGGCCTTGGTCAGGTCGCGGTTGGCCTTTTCCGACTTTTCTTCCTGGTACTTCTCGGCATTATAGGCATGG
The DNA here is from genome assembly GCA_949295325.1 of uncultured bacterium. Lineage (GTDB taxonomy): Bacteria > Bacillota_I > Bacilli_A > RFN20 > CAG-826 > UBA4951. The sequence goes on along the minus strand of CASFKG010000002.1, from coordinate 181,723 downwards.
ACGACCCGGATGCCGGTGAGGTTTTCGCGGGTGACGCCGTTCAGCTTGTCGATGAGTTTCTGCATCTTCTGGAAACGGGGAAGGACGGTAAGCATGATGGAAAGGACGGCAACGAGCAAAACCACGATGCACGCGGCGGTGGCCAAGGTGAGTTCCGTGCTGCTGGCCTGTATTTTCACGATGGCCCAGATGGCGGTGATGGGCGCGGCCAGAACCATGCGTATGAGCATGATGTTAGCGATCTGCACCTGCTGGATGTCGTTGGTCGACCGGGTAATGAGGGAGGCGGTCGAGAAGGAATTGGTTTCCCTAAGCGAGAAGGAAGCGCACTTGCGGGTGAGCATCGTCCTAAGGGAGGTGGCCTGGTCGGCCGCGACCTTGCTGGCAAGCACGGAAATGGCGGCCTGCACGGCGGCAATCGAAACCGCCATGAGGACGATCATGCCGCCGTTCCACCAGATCTGGGCGGTGGAGGCGACGGAAATCGAATAGAGAAGCTGGGCGGTTTCGGCTCCCACCAGGGGAGTGAGGCCGCCGACCCTCAGGGCCGAGATTCCTTCGAAGCCGCCGAGGCTCTCGATGAGGGCGACGACGTCCTTGCCCAGATCGCCGGGATTATTGTGGTAATTCAGATAGGTAACCGCGGTCATGATGCCGCTTACGTAATCGATCATCGTCATCGTGCAGTAGACCTGCAAAACGGTGAAACCCAGTATCAGCGCCAGCAGTATCCAATCCAGCGGCTTAAGTTTCCTGTAAAGCTTGAACATATTTCGATATCAATCCCCGTTTTCTTCCACTTTCCGGTATTCGGCTAGTTTCCTCAGTATCCGGAGGAAGCGGAAGGCGTCTTCCTCCCCCAGCGCCAGGTAGACGTGGCGGCAGCTTTCGATAACCGCCTCCCTTAGCTCACTGGCGAAGTTCTTTCCCTCTTCGGTAAGGTAGACGATCCTCTTGCGGTGGTCGCCTTCGTCTTCTTTGGATTCGACGTATCCCTTTTCGTAAAGGCGTTTGAGGGCGTTGGCGACCCGGTTGGAGGCGAAATCGAGTTTTTTCGATATGTCGCCGGGGCTCATCCCCTCTTCCTTTCGGTAGAGTTCCTTGATGACGGCCCCTTCGCCGTGGCCGATCGAGGAACTGAGGCGGCCGAGGGGCCCGGGACCCAGTCCCCTTGCGCAGTCCACGAAACCGGCGAAGAACTCCCGGAACCCGGGATCGCCCGGAAGCCCGGCCGTTTCCTTGTTGCTTTCCGCATCCGCCATATCTTCTTCCCCTTTGCATTTATTCACGGCGTGAGTATACTCGTTCGGTGGGCCCTGTAAAGGGGTATAAAAGAGGCTTTTGCCCCAAGCCTCCCCGCATAGAAAAGAAATAATCGACAAAAGGGTGGGTTTTGTCTACTTTCTAGACAACTGTCTATAAATTTTTGTTGAATAATAAAAAGGAACTAGGAAGTTATTGCGCAATGAGTTACGTCGAAGCCAGAAACGCCACCAAGTACTTCGGTTCCGGGGAAACCCTCGTGAAAGCCGTCGATGGCATGTCCTTCTCGATAGAAGAGGGGACCTTTGCCGTGATTTTGGGTCCCTCCGGGGCCGGCAAGACCACCCTTTTGAACCTTTTGGGGGGAATGGATTCGCTTACCGGCGGCGACATTTACGTCGGCGGCCTCGACCTGGCCGGTTTGAGCAAGCGGGAACTGACCCTATATAGAAGGAAGGACGTCGGCTTCGTCTTCCAGTTCTACAACCTCATGCCCAATCTCACGGCAAGGGAAAACGTGGAACTGGCCACCGAAATCTGCCCCGACGCCCTGGACATAGACAAGACGCTCGAGGCGGTGGGGCTTCACGAAAGGAGCCGGAACTTCCCCGCCCAGTTAAGCGGAGGCGAACAGCAGAGGGTTTCGATAGCGAGGGCCATCGCGAAAAACCCCAAGATCATGCTCTGCGACGAACCGACCGGCGCCTTGGACTACAAAACCGGCAAACTCGTCCTGGGCTTGCTGGGTTCCATTGCCCGCGATAGGAAAAAGACCGTCATCGTCGTCACCCACAACGCGGCCATCGCCGACATGGCGGACCGGGTCCTCAAGGTCAAAAACGGCAAGATAGAAGAGAACTACGTCAACGAACATCCGAAATCCGCGGAAGAACTGGAGTGGTAGCATGGGACTGCGCAAGGCCTTCTACAAGTCGGTGCTTTCCCTTTATAGGAAGGAATGGGCGAGGTTCCTGCTGCTCATCGGGATAAACATCGTCGGCGTCGGCGTCATGTCGGGGCTAGGCCCGGCGGCGGACGTCCTGTGCGATTCCTATAGCGAGAAGCTCCGCTATTCCAATTCGCCCGACATAATCGCCTTGAACGAGAACGGGCAGATAACCGAAGAGGACCTAACGGCCGTTTACGCCTCGGAAGGCGTGACGGGCTACGAGACCTATTTCACCTTGCCCTACCAAGACGATAGCGGCGACTACTACCAGTACTACGTCTACGATTTCGACACGCTGCTTTACGGAAAGCCCGAATTGGTCGAGGGCGAGTATCCCGCAAACGAAAACGAGGTCGCCGTGGAATCTCCCGGCAATGCGCTTATTCCCTGGAAGATCGGCGACACCATCGATATAGACATGAGCATCGAGACGACCCAGACCGTGGAAATCGTCGAGGGTTTCTCCTTCGACGCGACCATCGTGCTAAGGCAATCCGGGGAATACACCGTCACGGGCATACTTTCAAACCCCATGTACGGTGACCTCAACAACTACCCCTCCCTGCTTTATCCCGAAACCAACATGAAGGGGATCTACTACTTCCCGCCCTCCTTCAAGGACGTGGAGGCGGTGCTCAAGATCCCGGACGACATACCCGGCATCGGGGGCCTCGAAATCCCCCTCTCGGGATTTGTCGACATGCGGCTGCCCGACAACGCGATAGCCATAAGGACAAGCGGCTTCGACGGCTCTTCGGTCTATTCGGCCGAATACGAAAACCGTATCGACGTATTGGTCGACCATCTTTCGGAATCACTCCCGGAAGGCTACTCTTTCCTGACGTTCAGGGAAAACGCGGCCGCCTATTCGGTCAGCCTCTACGCGGACAAGGTGATGTCGCTAAGCTACATCCTTTCCGTCTTCTTCATGGCGGTCGTGGCCTTGGTCATAGCCACCACCCTCATGCGGCTGGTCGAAGAGGAACGCTCCATCATCGCCTGTTACAAGAGCCTGGGCGTCGATACCGCCCACATTGCCGAAAAATACGCTAGTTTCAGCATTTTGAGCGTGGCTATAGGGGCCCTTCTTGGCTACTACATGGTAGGCGAGGCGGTCCTGGCGGTCATCTACACCGCCTTCACGACCGCCTATGCCATGCCCGGCATGACCGCCTGGCGGAACCCGGCCTTCGGGATGCTAGCCACCTTCATCACCTGCGCCGTGGCCCTTCTTTCGACCGCCTTGGTACTTTACCAGTCCCTCAAGGAAAAGCCGGCGGCCCTGCTGCTTCCCAAGGCTCCGAAGCCGGGGCGCAAGATCCTGCTGGAGAGAATAAAGCCCGTCTGGAAACGGCTGAGCTTCAAGATGAAGTCCATGTTCCGCAATCTCTTCCGCCATCCGCTCCGGAGCGCCCTGACCCTGATCGTCGTGGCCGGCTCGACCGTCTTGTTCTTCACCGGCTTCGGGATACTCGACGCCTCGCTTTTCGGCGATACGCCCAACGCCGAGATAATCTCCCTCGTGGCCGTGGTCGTGATAATCATCGCCGCCCTCCTTTCGGTACTCGTGCTGACCACCATCACCAACATTTCGGTAAGCGAGAAGAACAGGGAAATCGCCACCCTCATGGTCCTCGGCTATCGGGACGACGAGGTCAGCCTCTACGTCTACCGCGAGATAGATTTCCTCGCCCTGATCGGCATAATCGTCGGGCTTCCCCTCGGGGTGGCCTTCTGCGCCTTCATCTTCGGCTACGTCGATTTCGGCAAGATCTCCGACGTCCGGTGGTGGAGCTACCTCATAGTCCCCGTCATCGAATTCGCCATGATGGTGGTAAGCAACCTCATCATGCTTCCGAAGATAAGGAAAACGGACATGAACGGCTCCCTGAAGGCCGTCGAATGACAAGACATATCACTCCCCCTAAGTTATACTTAGCGGGTGCCCTACTTCCCGTTGAGAATAAGAAGCGCCTATACCTTCCTTTATAGCGCCCTCACGCCCGACAAGGCGGTCGAGACGGCCAAAAGGCTCGGCTACCGCTCCGTCGGGATCTCCGATATCGGGGGGATGTCCGGCTATGCGCCCTTCTACCACGCGGCGGAAAAAGCCGGCATTAAGCCCTATTTCGGCATGGATGCCGCCACGGAGCTGGGGCCCTTTTCCTTTTACGCGCTTAACGAGCAGGGGTACAGGAACCTCCTATACCTCTACCGGCTGGCCCAGAAGGGGCAGGTCGCCGTCAGCGCCCTAAATGGCCATTACGGGGGCCTCGCCGCCATCTTTGACGGGGAGAACTGCCGCTTCCGCTCCGACGGCTTCGCGAAGGAGAATGGATACATCCGGAAACTTGCCGCCTTCATGGGGAATTTCGCCTTCCACTATATCGGCATCCCCTACCTTCCGGACGAAAAGGGCTACGTGGAAAGGCTCAGGGAATTCGCGGCGGGCCATTCTTACAAGGCCGTCGCCTTCGACACGGTCGCCTACGCGAAGCCCGCGGACGCGGAGGCCCTGGAGATACTGAGGGCCGTGAGCGAAGACAGGCACCTCACGAGAAAAAGCGGGGAAACCGCCGGCCGCCAGTACATGTTCTCCCCTAATGAGGCGGAAAGCTACTTCCGGAAAGGGGAGATAGAATCGCTCGAGGAAATCGAAGGGGCGAATTCCTTCGTCTACCTGGTCAAGCGCGGCGAACTCCTCCACTTCCCCTTGCCCGAAGGCGAAAAAAGCGCGGACGAATGCCTCCGGAAACTTGCCCGCGTGGGATTAGAAAAGAAAAAACCCGGCTACGGCAAGGAATACGCGGACCGGTTGGACTACGAGCTATCGGTCATTTCCGAGATGGGCTACAGCGACTATTTCCTGATAGTCGCGGACTACGTCGGCTTCGCCAAGGAAAACGGCATCTCGGTCGGACCCGGCCGTGGATCCTCCGGCGGGTCGCTCGTGGCCTATGCCCTCGACATCGTCGAATGCGACCCCCTCAGATACGGCCTGATCTTCGAACGTTTCCTCAATCCCGAAAGGACCTCGATGCCCGACATCGACTGCGACTTCAGCGACGTCCGGCGCGGGGAAGTCATTTCGTATCTGAGGCGGAAATACGGGGAAAACCGGGTCGCCCACGTGCTTACCACCGTCAACATCGGCGCCCGGCAGGCCCTGCGCGACGTCGCGCGGGTCTACGGCTTTTCGGAACAGGATACCTCCCTGCTCTCCTCGAGCATCGACGAGAAGATGGGCCTACGGGACAACTACCGCCGCTCGGCGAAGTTCCGGCAATACGTCGACGCCGAGCCTTCCTACGCTGAATTCGCGGGGCTTGCCTGCAAGATAGAGGGCCTGCCAAGGCAGGCGGGGCTCCACGCCGCGGGCGTCATAATCGACCAGAACGACCTTTCGTCCCTTCTGCCCCTCAAGGAAGACGAATCGGAAGGAAGCGTCGCCTGCCTCGAAAAGGACTACCTCGAGGAACAGGGCTTCCTCAAGATGGACATACTCGGCATCAGGAACCTCTCGATGATAGACCTCTGCCTCGACCTTTACGCGAAGCATACCGGCAGGAGGCTAAAGCAAAGCGAGATCCCCTACGACGACGAAGAATCCCTCAAGGACATCGTCCTCGGCTATACCTCCGGCATCTTCCAGCTCGAAAGCGGGGGCATGAGGAACGCCATCCTTCAGGTCAAGCCCGGGACCTTCGAGGAACTGGCGATGATGATCGCCCTCTACCGCCCGGGCCCGATGGCCCAGATACCGAGTTTCGCAAGGAGGAAGGCCGGACTCGAAAAGGTAACCTACATTTCCCCGGAGCTAGAGCCGATACTGAAGGAAACCTACGGCATCATAATCTACCAGGAACAGGTCATGGCCATCGCCGTCGCCTACGCCGGATTCAGCGCCGCCAAGGCCGACCTTTTCCGGCGGGCCATTTCCAAGAAGGACGAGGCAAAACTGCTTTCCCTCAGGCAGTCCTTCTACGAAGGGGCGGCAAGGCTAGGCCATCCGGAAAGGGAAACCGAATCGGTCTACGGCCTGATCCTCCGCTTTGCCTCCTACGGCTTCAACAAGAGCCATGCCGTTTCCTATGCCGCCCTCGCGGGCCGCATGGCGTACCTGAAGAAGCACATGCCCGGCGAATTCTATAGCGCGGTCATGAATTCCTACGGGGTCAAGGACCCGAAGTTCCGCCTGGCCCTGAGGGAAGCCAAGAGCAAGGGGCTTTCCCTCCACTGCCCCGACGTTAACGTTTCGGGTTACACCATGGAGAACATCGGCGACCGCCTCTATCTCCCGCTTAGCTATATTGGCGGCCTGGCCAACAACCTTTCCAACGACATCGTCGGGGAAAGGGAGGAGAGAGGCCCCTATGCCGACATATTCGATTTGGCCAAAAGGTGCCGGAAATACGGGCTCAAGCTCACCGCCCTCGTCTCGCTCATCGACGCCGGGGCCCTGGACTGCTTCGGCCTATCGAGGGCGACCCTGAGGGGCGCCGCCCCCGGGGCGGATGCCTACGCCGCCATGCTGGTGGGGGAAGACGGGAAGTCCGCACTGCTCGACATGGGGCTGCCGCCCCCGCTCGTCGAGGAAAGGCAAGAGGACGTCGAAACGGCCTACCGCGAGGAAAAAGCGGCGCTCGGGATACTGGTTTCGGGATCGATGTTCCACCAGTACGGGGACCGGCTTTCGGCCGCGGGGGCCAAGACGCTGTCGGAAACGCTCAGGGAAAAGGGGAACTACCTGACCCGCGGCATCGTCACCCGGCTATCGCGCACCACCACCAAGCGCGGCGAAAGCATGGGATTTCTGGACGTCGCCGACGATACCGACGAAGCCAGCTTCGCCCTCTTCCCCGAAGCCTACCTCCGCTATTCGGGCATCCTCAAGGAGGGAAAGGCCCTGCTTATCGAAGCGAAAAACGAGGACTACCGCGGCAAGGTAAGCCGCATAATATCAAGCGTCAAGGAGTTGTAAATGCCAAGGTTCTTCATCATCGACGGGAATTCCCTGCTTTTCCGAAGCTACTATGCCACCGCCTATCCGGGGCCGCTCATGACTACCACCTACGGACTGCCGACCAATGCCGTCTTCGCCTTTTCCAACATGATCGCGAAGATACTCTGCTCGGTGAAGAAGAGCGAAGGGATCTTCGTCGGCTTCGACGCGGACGGGGAAACGTTCCGCAAGGCCGAGTTTTCTTCCTACAAGGCCAACCGCAAGCCCTGCCCGCCGGAACTCGTCAAGCAGTTCCCGGCCTCGCGCGAACTGCTCGACAGCCTCGGGATCATGCACTACGAAGAACACGGCATCGAGGCCGACGACATCTGCGGGACCATGGCGAAGAAGGCCGCCGCGGAGGGCTACGAGGTCACCGTCTACACGAGCGACCGCGACTACCTGCAGCTAATCGACGACCGCATAACCGTCGAACTGCTGAAGACGGGACTCAGCCAAACCATCCGGGTGGATAAATCCAACATGAAGGCCCTATTCGGCTACGAGCCCCTGCAGACCATTGACTACAAGGCCCTCAGGGGCGATAGTTCCGACAATCTCCCGGGCATACCGGGCATCGGGGAAAAGACCGCCCTCAAGCTGATCGAAGAATACGGCAGCTTCGAAAGCATCCTCGAAAACGCCGAGAAGATCAAAGGAAAGCTCGGAGAGAAAATAAAGGAAAACGCCGAACTGGGGAGGGAATGCTATAGGCTCGCCACGATCGTCGTGGACGCCAAGCTTCCTCTCACCCCGGACGCCTGCCTCTACAAGGGCTATGCCCCTTTAAGCGCGAGCCGGTTCGCCGAGAAGTACGAACTGCGCAATTTCGTCTCCCGCCTGCCTTCGGCGATGGGGAAGGAGGAAGGCGACCGGGATTTCTCATACACGGTGGAAAAAAGCCTTCCAGGCGGATTCGCCGGCGATACCGTTTCGGTCTACCTCGACATCGAGCCGGGCGAGTACCATAGAGCCGACCCAAAGGGCATAGCCATTTCGGACGGCAAGGCAGCGGTTTACATGGATTTTGCCTCCTTTTTGGCCGATAACGCCGCAAAAAGCCTGCTCGAGAAGGCAAAAATCCTCTGTTACGACGCCAAATGCCTGACCTACGTTTTCCGCAAATCCGGCCTGAAAATAGGCCGGATCGAAGGGGACCTGATGATTGCCGCCTATCTACTCGATAGCGGCATCAAGGCCGATGAGGCCGCGGTCTACGCCCGTTTCGGTGCCAGCCTCAACGGCCGGGAAGGCGGGGAACGCGCCTGCTACTGCGCCTATCTTTTGCCAACGCTACTCGAAAAGGCCAAAGGGGAACTGGAATCCTGCGGCGCCTATGGGCTATATAGGGAAACCGAGCTTCCTCTAGCCAGCCTCCTCTCGGAAATGGAATCGAACGGATTCCCCGTCGATAGAAGCCGGGTCGTCTCCCTGGGCGAAGAGGCCAAGGCCAAGCGCGACGCCTTGTCAAGAGAAATAGGGAAATACCTTCCCGGCGTGAATCCGAACTCCCCGCGGCAATTGCAGGAGGCCTTGTTCGGGGAAAAGGGCCTGCTTCCCAAAAGGGGCAAGGGAACGGGCGTCGAGGTACTTCTTCCCCTCGCGGGGGAACATCCCGTCATACCGCTTTTGCTGGAGTACCGGAAATACGCGAAGGTCCTTTCGACCTACGTCGACGGGCTTTTGCCCTATATCGACGGCGATTCGAAGGTAAGGACCTACTTCAACCAGGCCCAGACCGCCACCGGGCGGCTTTCTTCCTCTTCCCCGAACCTCCAGAACATCTCGGGAAGGGACGAGGAAGGCGAAAGGCTCCGGAAGGCCTTCCGCTACAAAGACGGACGCTGCCTGCTCAGCCTCGACTACTCCCAGATCGAACTGAGGGTCTTGGCCTCCCTTTCCCACTGCAAGGCCTATATCGAGGTATTCAAGGAAGGGCGGGACATCCATAGCGAAACCGCGCGGCGCATCTTCCCGGGGCGGGAAATCACCCACGAGCTAAGGCGCAAGGCCAAGGCCGTGAACTTCGCCATCATCTACGGCACGACGGTCTACGGACTAAGCGAGCAGATCGGCGGCAGCTTCGAGGAAGCCCAGGCCCTCATCGACGGCTTCTACGGTGCCTACCCGGAAGTCAAGGAGTACCTCGGGAAGATAGTCAAGGACGCCACCACCAAGGGCTACGTGACCACCGTGATGGGCAGGAGACGCTATCTTGGCGACATTAATTCCCCCAATTACGCCAAGCGGGAAGGCGCGAGGCGGGCGGCCCTCAATGCCCCGGTCCAGGGTTCCGCGGCCGACATACTCAAGGTCGCGATGCTCGATTGCCGGAAGCTCATAAGGGAACACGGCGACAAAATAGACATGGTTTTGACCGTCCACGACGAAATCATCTTCGGCGGGAAGAAGGAGGACCTCGAGGAAATGCGTCCCCTTCTCGAAAAGGCCATGGACGGCGCCTACCCCCTCGAAGCGCCCCTGAAGGTCGAGGGCCGGATCGCCGAGGACTACTATTCGTGCAAGGAGTGAAATGAAATATGCCAGAACTACCGGAAGTCGAAACCATAAGGCGCTACATCGGGCCGAGGATCGTCGGACGGACGCTGCTTGGCATCGACATATACCGCTTCAAAAACTTCGAAGGCCGCCCCGAGGACTACGGGATATTGGCCGGTGCCAAGATCGACGGCCTATACCGCAGGGGCAAATTCCTGCTTTTCTCCTTCGAGAACGGATACGTTCTGCTTAGCCACCTCCGGATGGAAGGCAAATGGTTTCTGGTCGAGAAGGATTATCCGCGGGAAAAACACGACATTGCCCTTTTTAGGCTGGACGGCCCCGAAAACCTCCTATACAAGGACGTGAGGAAGTTCGGCTTCCTCGCCCTGCGGAAAAAGGAAGACGCGGCGGAGGTTCCTCCCCTATCGGAACTCGGGCCCGAGCCCTGGGATGCCGACCCCCGGCAGTTCTTCGAGGGACTGAATGCCAAAAAAGGACCCGTCAAGGAAGCCATACTCGACCAGAGCCTCCTCTCGGGGCTCGGGAACATCTACGCCGACGAGGTGCTTTTCGACTGCGGCATAAACCCGCGCACCCGGGCCGACTCCCTTACCCCGGAAGAGGCGGCGGCGATGATCTCTTCTTCCGGAAGGATACTCCGCCTCGGGATCGAAAACGGCGGTTCCACCGTCCATAGCTATGCCTTCGCCCAGGGGAAAACCGGGCATATGCAGGAACTCCTCAGGGCCTACGGCCGGGAAGGGAAACCCTGCGTGAAATGCGGGGCGCCCCTAAGGAAAATCCGCATCGGCGGCCGCGGGACGACCTACTGTCCCTTCTGCCAAAGGGAAAAGGGCAAACCCCTGGTCTACGCCGTTAGCGGCCCCATCGCTTCCGGAAAATCAACCGTGGCGAAAATACTTGAGAAAAAGGGCTACCGCGTCCTTTCGGCCGACCAAACGGTAGACGAACTCTACAAGGACCCCGCGTTTTCGGCCATGCTTGCCGCCTATCTCGAAGAGGATATACTCACCGGGGGGCTCGTCGACAAGGCGAAGGTCCTCGCCAAGATGGAGTCGGAAGGCTTCAGGAAGAAGCTCGAGGACAAGGTCCACGGGGCGGTCTTCGATAGGCTGGCTTCCGAGATAGAACGCCAAAGCGGCGGCCGGGTGCTTTTGGAAATACCCCTGTTCGCCCACTCGCCCTACGAGGACCTGACCGATTTTCCGATCTACGTCGAGGCCCCCGCCGAACTGCGGAGGGAAAGGCTCGCGGCCCGGGGGGTCGACCCGGACCGCTACCTCTTGCTCAACAAGGGCTTTCCCGGAAGCTACCTGAAGAAAAAGGCTTCCCTGGTCCTCGACGGAAGCGGAAGCCCGGCGGATTTGGAAAAGCAGATCGACGCCTGCCCCTACTTGTGAAGCAGGGAGGCGACCGTCTTGGCCAGGTCGACGCTCTTGAAGTTTTCCCTTATCGCCCCGACGAACCGGTCCACCTTGACCTTCGGGCCCTTGTAGAAGAAGACCGAAGGAAGCTCGGCCAAAGCGAAATCGCTGGCGACCACGGTCTTGAACGAACCGATTTTGCGCGCGCCGAAGATGGGGGCGTATATCCCGTCCCGGATGACGTCGGTAACGAATTCGCTGCCGAAATTGTCGAGACAGAGCACCGGTACCCTGCATAGTTCGCCGAGTTTCCGGTCGAAGGACGGGCGGTCCTTGAAATAGAGGGAGGATAGTTCCGGCATCCTTTTGGCGCAGTCGACGTAGGCGACCTGCAGGTCGTTGCTGGCGGCGCAGTCGTTCAGATAGGCGGCCGTGAGGTAGCTTCTCCCCGAGCCGGATTCGCCGGTCAGGTAGATGAGCGGGGTTTCTTCGTCCGAAAGGGCGAGCAGGAGGCTCCGCCTCCCGGGTGCCGTCCACTCCTCCTTGTCGAGTCCGGCGTCCAGGAAGGAGTCGGGATAGTCGCGGTAGAGGAAATTGCGGGTTATCTTACCGAGCCTTTCGAGGTGCGGACAGGGAGTGAGCGTCCTTTCCAAAAAGCCAGATTCCGAAAGGAAGACGTCGAGGACGTAGCCGGGCTTCTCCTTGGGGCATTTGTCGAGGCCGGGGCAATCCCGGCAGGCCGAGAGGTCCTGCTTGTAGTCCAAAAGCTTTCCGAGGTTGTCCTTGACCTGGCGGATGCTAAGGCCCATTTCGCGGATCTTCCCCATCGTCGCCGCGTCGGTTTTTATTTCCGCGAGGAAAGGGGCCTCGTCCTTTTCCCCGACGAGGCTCAAATCAAGCTTCAGCGAATCCATGGCCTTGTTCATTTTCTACCTTTTATCTTGGCGATCAGGGCGGCGGGGTCGATGTTTTCCTCGTCGACTTGGGCGGATTCCCCGGCGACCTTTTCCGCGGGTTTAATTTCCGGCCCTTCCGTTTCTTCTGCCTCTTCCGCGGCGTCGTCTTTTTTCCGGAGCGACCTTCCCCGGTTATACGAGGAGAGGTAGTCCCAGGCCGCGCCGCCCGAGGTTATGTGGTTGCGGGCCAAGGTACCGGCTATCTTCTCGACGTAGGCCGCCGGAAGCGACCCCTGTTCCTTGACGTCGACATAGGAAAGAAGGGCGTTGATGACGGAATCGGGCAATCCGATCCGGCGGAGCCTCGAAATCAAGGCCCGGTCGGGGGAAGCCAGGCTCTTGCCGCCGAGGGCGAGCAGGAAATCCTCGCTTTTCATCCTTTCCAAGTTCTCGATTCGGTTATCTTGCCCATGGGGCCTCTCCTTCTTGCGGAGGCTACGGAAGGAGGAGGAATTGGCGGCTTCCCCGATTATCTTCGCGAAGTCGAGCCGCCTTCCGGGCTTCTGCTTTTCGTCGACATGGCGGGCGCAAATGTCCGCGAACTCCTCTTCCTTGAGGGGATATAGGCGATAGACCTTGTTCTCCAGACGGCTGAGTTCGGCTTCCGAAAGCAGGGAATAGTCCTTCCCGTTTTGCTCGTAGCGGGCCCGGAACTCGGATCTCGAGAAGGAGGGGTTGTTCCCCTCGGGGAAATCCGGCCGCCGCGGCTTTTCGGCGGGTTCCTCGGGACTCGGCGTCACGTCGTCGTAGCCTTCCGGCGCCCCGGCTTGCAAAAAGGAGGCCAGGATCTTCTTTAGAAGCGCCGCGGCCTTCCCTTTGCCGAGCGTGTTGAGGAGCAAGAAGGGGTCGACGGCGGCCTCCGCCGGGCTAGGAAGCGGCGAAAGCATCAGCTTGTAGGAAAAGTTGTTGGCGATCCGGGCCCGGTATATCCTCGCCAGTCCGGCCTTGCCGAGATCCTCCAGCGATTCGCTCAAGGACAGCGTGTCGGCCTTGGCCAGCTTGCATAGGCCTTCCACCCCGATTTGCTTCAAGCCCGCTTTGGGCAGCGACCAAAGGAAGGCATATAGACCGGCGGCCCGGCTGCCCAGGGCCAAAGAGTAGGTGGAAAGCGTCTCGATGCTTCCGCCGGCGAGCTGGGGAGCCTCGACGGATACGATGTCTGAAGGGTCTAGAAGGTGCATCGGAGCAATTTTAATATCCATTGCGTTTCTTTTATAGGCCCATTGTAGGCAATCCGCCTATGGCGGAGGCGGGTCCATGCTTTATAATCTCTAACGAACTAAGAGGACAAAAGTCACATGATCCAGAAAATCGGCATACTTACCTCGGGCGGCGATTCGCCCGGCATGAACAACGCCATAAGGGCGGTCGTCAGGGCGGGGCTCCGCTACGGACTCGAGGTTTACGGCATCTACGACGGCTACAAGGGCCTGGTCGAAGGGAACATCAAGAAGATGGACCGCAAGTCGGTCAGCGACATCGTAAACCGCGGCGGCACCATACTGCGTACCGCCAGGCTCCGGGAGTTCAAGGAACCCGAGGTCCGCCAGAAGGGCATCGACCAGCTGAAGAAATACGGAATCGAGGCTTTGGTCGTGATCGGCGGCGACGGCTCCTACATGGGTGCCAAGAAACTGACCGAAATGGGCATAAACTGCGTCGGCCTGCCCGGCACCATCGACAACGACATCGCCTCCACCGACTACACGATCGGCTTCGACACGTGCCTCAATACCATCTGCGACTGCGTCGACAAGATCAGGGACACCACCGAAAGCCACTGCCGCTGCTCGATAATCGAGGTCATGGGCAACCACTGCGGGGACCTCGCCCTCTATAGCGGCATCGCCGAGGGGGCGGAGATGATAATCACCCCCGACCACCCCATCCCCGAAGAGGAGATAATGAAAACCCTGCGCGCCATGCGCGAAAAGGACGAAAGCAAGCGCGCCATCGTGATCGTTTCCGAAAAGCTTTTCCCCGACCTCAAGGCCTTCGCCGAGAAAGTCGGGAAGGAAACCGGCTTCGACACCCGCTACGACGTGCTCGGACACGTCCAGCGCGGCGGCGCGCCGAGCGCCTTCGACAGGATCCTGGCGGCCCGCATGGGCGCCTACGCCGTAGACTGCCTTTTGGAGGGCAAGGGCGGCATCTGCATCGGCATGGTCAACAACAAGATCGTCTCCTACGACATCTACGAGGCCCTGGCCCTGCCGCGCGACAAGCACATCTCCATGCTCCGCCTGATCGACATCCTGAACGGCTGATTTTTGATCGGAGGAAATCCATGCTACTGATAACCAGCAAGAAGACCAAGATAGTCTGCACCATCGGGCCCGCCAGCGATTCCGAGGAAATGATCAGGGCCCTCTACAAGGCCGGCATGAACGTCATGCGGGTGAACTTCAGCCACGGCACCCACGAGGAACAGGCCAGGAAGATCGAAATCGCCCGCAAGTTGGAAAAGGAGGGGATCTACATCCCCGTGGCCCTCGACACCAAGGGGCCCGAAATCCGGACCGGCTACATGGAAGGCGGCAAGGTCGAGGTCAAGACCGGCGACGTCATCCGCCTGGCCATGGACAAGGACATAATCGGTACCAAGGAGAGGATCGGGATTAGCTACGTCGGCCTCTACGACGACTGCAAGGTCGGCGATTCGATCCTCATAGACGACGGCAACCTCGAGCTCAAGGTCCGCGAGAAGGACGGGGCGAAGCGCGAACTCGTCTGCGAGGCCATGAACACCCATCCCATCAAGGACCAGAAGGGCGTGAACGCCCCCTCCACCGTTTTGTCCATGCCGTTCATAAGCGAGCAGGACGAAAAGGACCTGGCCTTCGGCTGCAAGATGGACGTCGACTGCATCTTCGCCTCCTTCACGAGGCGTCCGGAGGACATACTCGCCATAAAGGCGATACTCAAGAAGCACGGAAAGCCCGACATCCCGGTCTTCGCCAAGATCGAAAACCCGGAGGCCGTCTCCAAGATCAGCGACATACTGAAGGTCGCCGACGGCATCATGGTCGCCCGCGGCGACCTCGGCGACGAAATACCGCCCGAACAGGTGCCCGTCGTCCAAAAGAGGATCATCAAGCTCTGCCGCCAGACCGGCAAACCGGTCATCACCGCGACCCAGATGCTCGATTCCATGGTCACCCATCCCCGTCCCACCAGGGCCGAGGTCAGCGACGTGGCCACCGCCATCGACGAATCGAGCGACTGCGTGATGCTAAGCGCCGAATCGGCTTCCGGCCAATACCCGGTCGAGGCCGTGACCATGCAGGCCAAGATCGCTTCGACGATGGAGAAATACCTCAACTACGAGGCCTTGGCCAAGGAAGCCTACGACACTTCCTACATGGAGAACAACGACGCCATCGCCAACTCGATCGCCAATACCGCCCTGCTCATCGGCGCGAAGCTCATCGTCAACTTCACCGTCACCGGCAAGTCCTCGGCCCGCATGAGCAAGGCCCGCCCCTGCTGCCCCATCGTGAGCGTCACCAACAACCGCACGGTTGCCCTCCGCTCGGCCTGGCAATGGGGTCTCTACTCCGTCCTCATCAAGACGCCGATGCCCGACTTCATCGAGGAGATGGAAGTGCTGGCCTTAAAGATCGCCCGCGACATGGGCTATCCTAGCGGCACCCCGATACTGATCGCCGGCGGTACCCCGACCGGGGCCGGAAAAACCAACTTCATGCGCATCGTCAACGTCAACGACGTCCGGGAACTCGACTGATGAAGAAAGTACTTTCCCTCGATATCGGCGGAACGAACACCCGGGCTGCCGTAATAGACGAAAACCACAGGATCCTCGAATGCAAGATCCTTCCGACCGTGCGTGGCTCGGTCGATGGTTTTTTGGACAATGTCAAAAAGACCGTCCTCGGCCTTTCTTCCCTCGAGGGCGTGCTGGCCATCGGGGGCGGCGTGCCGGGACGCGTGAGGCGCGACGGCTTCGTCTACGCCCTGCCCAACGTCGGCATCGAAAGCATACCGGTCAGCCGCTACCTCGAATCCGAGTTCCGCCTCCCCGCCTACATCGCCAACGACGCGGAGGTGGCGGCGCTCGCGGAAGCCAACCTCGGTGCCTACCGCAATGCCTCTTCCCTTTATTTCGTCACCGTTTCGACCGGCGTGGGCGGGGCCCTCACGGTCGGCGGGAAACTGAAGGAAACGAGCTACGAGGTCGGCCATAGCGTCTTCAAGCTCGACGGGAAATACATCGAGTTCGAAAAGTACGCTTCCGGCGAAGGAATACGGCGCATCGCCTCTTCCCTCGGCCTTGAGGTCGGGGACGCGCGGGCCCTCTTCGAACTCGTCCGCCGGGGCGATCCGCTGGCTTTGAATGTGCGGGACAAGTGGCTCGATCTCCTTTCTTCCTTCTTCAACATGGTAAAGAAGGACTATTCCCCCGAGGTCTTCGCCCTCACGGGCGGGGTCACCAAGAGCAGCGACTGCTTCCTCGACGGGTTAATGGCCCTCTGCCCCGGATGCGACATAAGGCTTTGTTCCTTCAAGGAGGAGGCCGGCCTCCAAGGCGGGGCGGTCTACGCCTTCCAGCACCTGGAATAGCCTTCCTCTTGCCTTTTGGGAAACCTGTTCTAGACTAATGGCGGCTTTGAAGGAGACCCCCGGCCGGGGGACACCGCTCCCGAGCCTCCCGGGCAATGCCGGGCGCCGTCTGCGTTAAGGACATTAGAGCGTCCCCGAAAAGGGGACGAAGCAAGGTGGGACCGCGCGGAAGCGCCCTTGCCCGCCTTTTATTTTTGGAGGAAAACGATGGAAATCACCTGCGGTGGAAAGAAATTCGCCCTCGAGGAAGGGGCTAGCGGCTTCGCCCTATTGAAGGAAGCCCTACCCGAAAACAAGAACCGGATCGTGGCCATGAAGGTCAACGGCGAGGTCGAGGACCTCGGGTGTGCCCTGAAGGACGGGGAGGAAGTCTCCTTCGTCTACGAAAGCGACCCGGAGGGATTCGAGGTCCTGAACCACTCCTGCTCCCACCTGATGGCCGAAGCCATCACGAACCTTTTCCCCGATGCCAAGTTCGGCTTCGGCCCGGCCGTCGAGGAAGGTTTCTACTACGACGTCGATTTCGGCGGCTATGCCCTGAAACCCGAAGACCTGACGAAGATCGAGGCGGAAATGCGCCGCCTGAGCAAGCTCGGCGAAAAGATCGTCCGCCGGGAAGTAACCCCGGAGGAAGCCCTGGAGGTTTTCCGGGACAACCCCTACAAGAAGGAACTGATAGAGGAACACGCGGGCAAGGGGGAAACCATCAGCCTCTACACCCAGGGCTCCTTCACCGATCTCTGCCGCGGACCCCATCTTCCCGACACCTCGAAGATAAAGCACTTCAGGCTCCTCTCCATCGCCGGGGCCTACTGGAGGGGCGATAGCAGCAACAAGCAGCTGACCAGGATCTACGGCACCTGCTTCTACACCAAGGAGGCCCTCGACGAACACCTGGCGATTCTGGAACGCCGCAAGGAAAGCGACCACCGGAAGCTCGGCAAGCAGCTCGGGCTGTTCATGATAAGCGACTACGGCCCGGGCTTCCCCTTCTTTTTGCCCAAGGGCATGCTCCTGAAGAACGCCTTGCTCGACTACTGGCACGAGGTCCACCGCCGCTACGGCTACAAGGAAATCGAAACCCCGACGATGCTGAGCAAGGAGCTTTGGCTCACCTCCGGCCATTGGGACCACTACAAGGAGAACATGTACACCACCACCATCGACGGCAAGGAATTCGCCATCAAGCCGATGAACTGCCCCGGTGCCATGCTGGTCTACAACGCCACTTCCCATTCCTACCGCGACCTGCCCCTCAGGCTGGCCGAGCTCGGACACGTCCACCGCCACGAAGCCAGCGGGGCCCTGAACGGCCTCTTCCGCGTCCGCGCCTTCACCCAGGACGACAGCCACATCTTCATACCGGAAGACGGGATCGAGGACGAGGTCAAGAACATCATGGCCCTCTTCGACGAGGTATATAAGGTGTTCGGCCTTACCTACCGGATCGTCCTGAGCACCCGGCCCGAGAAAGACTACATCGGGACCGTGGAGTTCTGGGACAAGGCCGAGAAGGCCTTGGCCAAGGCCTGCGTCGATTCCGGGCACGACTACGAGGTCAACCCGGGCGACGGCGCCTTCTACGGGCCGAAGCTCGACTTCAAACTGAAGGACTGCATGGGCCGGACCTGGCAGTGCGGGACCATCCAGCTCGACCTGAACCTCCCCCACCGCTTCGGCTGCTACTACATCGACGAGAAGGGCGAAAGGAAGGAACCGGTCATGCTCCACCGCGTCGTCTTCGGTTCCATCGAGCGTTTCATCGGCATCATAACCGAGAACTACGCCGGGGCTTTCCCGACGTGGCTGGCCCCCGTGCAGGCCCGCATATTGCCCGTGAATCCCGAACTCCACGGCGCTTATGCGCGGAAAATCAAGGAAGACATGGAAAGGCTCGGCTACCGCGTCGAACTCGACCAAGGGGAGGAAAAGCTCGGCTACCGGCTCCGCAACAGCCAAGTCGAGAAGATCCCCTACGCCATCGTCGTGGGCGACAAGGAAAAGGAAAACGGCACCTTGACCTACCGCGTCTACGGCACCAAGGAAGAAGTCACCCTCCCCGAAGGGGACTTCCTGAAGCTATTTAAGGAGCACGTCGACAAGAAGATGCGCTTCTAAACAAAAAAGAACCCTCCGGAGCGATCCGGAGGGTTTTTGCTAGAACCTTTTTTCGCTGACGAATACCCGGTCCTTGTTCGCGGCTTCGAAATCGATCAGCTGGCGCTTGAGCTTCTTGTCTTCGTCGTGCTCGTACATCTTCGAGTCGCAGCCGGCCAGATGCCCGATTTCCTCGTCGTTGGCGACCACGCGGTGGGTCGGTATGAAGATGGGGAGGGGATTCTCGAACAAAGCGTCGCTTACCACCTCGATTGGTTTCCCGCTCATCTCGGCGACCTGGGCGACGGTCCTCGTCTCCCCGTAGGGGATGGTCCTGACGGCGTCGTAGACCTTCTGGGCGTCCTGGTCCTTGACCGGTTCGAAATCCAAGTCGAAGTAGCGGCGTTGCCCGTAGCAGAACTGGTTCAGTTCGATGATGCCGTCGTAGAGGGCGGTGTTTTCGTCGTTCACGGCCCCGGAAGGGTCCTTCGAGCCGAAGAGGAGGCCGACCAGCCTTTTCTCGTTGGCGATGAGGGTGACGTCCCCGATCGCGGTGTCGTAGACACAGTACCTAAGTGGCAGTTTCTTTTCCATTTCTCCCTAGATTATGCCAAAAAACGGGCACCTTAGGCAAATCGGGCTAGGAAAGATCCGCCTTCCGGAAACGTGCGAAGGACAAGCCGAGGCTAAGAAGCAGCAAGGCGAGGACGATGCCGGAGTTCACTCCGCAATAAAGTCCGCAGCAATCGCCGAATTGGAAACCGGCGGGCAAGACGCTTCCCCACATGTAGGTCGGGGAAAAGGAAACCGGGAACTGGTCGAAGGACCCGCCCGCGGCCGCGATTACCGCGATGGTGAACTGCAGAACGTAGAAAAAGACGAGCAGGAGAAGGACGAAGGCGAAGCCGCTTATCCCCTTCTTGTAGGCGAAACAATAGGCAAAGGCCAAAAGGGAAAGGCCGGCGAATCCGAGGTAATAGAGGAAGAAGGAGGCGGCGAACATAGCCCCGGAAGACGTATAGGCCCCGCCGGAAACTACGGCCAAAGTAGCGTTGGAAACGGCAAACGAGGCGGAAAAATAAAGGGTGGCCATGCCCAAAGCGAGCAATAGGCCCGAGAAATAAATGCTCTTCCTGCCCGCGCCGCTTTCAAGGTATAGCAGCATGGCTTTGGACCTGAAGTCGGTGCCGAAGAAAGAGGAAAGGAACGCCACGAAGACGAGGCAGACCAGCCCGGCCGGGGAAAGGAAGAATAGCGAAGCATTGCCAACCAGGTAGCCGGCCTCCGCATCGAGCTTCGCGGTGAAATCGAGGAGCAGCGCGGAAAGGGCGGCGTAGGCCAGGCACGCCGCGAAGGTAACGTAGAAGGAAGGCGTCCTGGAAAGCCTTCTCAGGTAAGCCCTAAATATCCTTCCCATTTTTCCTCAGCAGGCTGAGGAAGTAGTCTTCCACTTCCCCGCCTTCCTCCTTGAAGGAAAGTATTTTAAGCGAATTCGAAACGGCCCTGAGCGTTTCGGCGGTTCCGCCGTAGACGGAGAGCCTTCCTTCTTCCGTTTCCGCCTTGATGCCGGCGGCGGCAAGCAGTTCCAGGGCCTTCCCGTCCTCGCTCGTCTTCATGCGGATGCGCTTCAAAGACCTTCTTTCCACTTCCTCGGCGGATATGCTTTCGAGCACCCTTCCTTCGTCGATGAAGACGTAACGGGTGGCTATTTTGGAAAGCTCAAAGAGCATGTGGCTGGAAACCACCATGCTGACGCCCTTTCCGCGGCTTAATCGGAGCAGGAGTTCCCTGACCGCGCTTATCCCTTCGGGATCGAGCCCGTTGGTCGGCTCGTCCAATAGCAGTATCTCCGGCCCGGAAAGCAGGCACATCGAAACGGCGAGCCGGCGCCTCATCCCGAGCGAGAAGGTATTGACCTTCCTTTCGTCTCCACAAAGTTCCCCGAGAAAGGCGAATTCCAGTAGTTTCCTCGAGGCTTCCACCGCTTCGCTTTCCGGCATTCCACATAGGATGGCCCTCATGGCCATGTTCTCCTTCGCGGACAAGGAAGGGTATAGGGAGGGGGTATCGGTCATCGTGGCGACCTTCCTTCTGTTCCGGGGGGATATCCTGCCCATCCTCTCGCCGAAGAGCGTGTAGTATCCGGAAGATGGCATCAGGAGGCCGCTTAGGATCTTGAGGAGCGTCGTCTTCCCGGCGCCGTTTAGGCCGATCAAGCCGATGACCTCGCCGGGATATAGGGAAAGGTTCATGCCGCTCAGGGCCCGCACGCCCTTGAAAGCGCGGGAAAGGCCCTTCGCCTCGAGAATCGGCTCCATGGCTTTTATTATACCACCATGAACTGTCAAACAAGCCAGGACCCGGCAAAAAGCCCCAGCCGCCGCCCCGAATGGCATTTTCATATAACCGATACGAAAAGGCATGGCCTATAATCCGTATAGAGGATTTTAGGAGGATCTATGGCAAGCAATAACAAGACCAAAACCCAAACCTACCCCATCACCCGCATCCTTTTCCTCGTATCGGGACTTCTGCTTCTCGTGAAGTTCCTGCTCGAGGAAGGGTCGCTGAGCATCGGGAGCGACATCGGCTCCGTCTTCAGTTTCATCGCGAAACTGTTCGTCATCATCGTCGTCATCGGCTTCTACTGCTACTTCGCCTTCGGGGTCGAGGGCTATAGCGGCTCCTTCAAGGCCCTCGCGCCGATCGTGCTGATACTGGCCGTCTGGGGCAAATACTCGCTGAACTACGGCAACGCGGAGGTCAACAAGGTGCTCTCCGGCCTCGGCGACATGGTATGGATCCTCATACTCGTAAGCGGCTTCGTCTTCCTTTTCGTCAGGAAGAAGGTCCTCGGCATGACCTTCGGCGTCTGCTCGCTAGTCTATGCCGCCTTCGTCATCGTGAGCTACGTCGTGATGACCATAATCGGCGCGGTGAACAACGAACCCTTCAGCGCCATGAACCTCGTGACCACGCTGCTCTTCTGCTTTGCCTTGGTCACGGTCTTCGCCGGAACCTACATCGGGTTAAGGCGCCGCGAATGGACCAACTGAACCGGTTGGTAGCTTAGCCGCCTCCGGGCGGCTTTTTGTTTTGACCGCGTTTCCCGCGGCCATCTTGCAAAGCCAAGCCGAAAAGGTTCGCCGGAGAGGCCGGCAGAGACGGCGGCAAGGCCCCGATAAATCGTTCTTTCTAGTGACGCCCCGGAAACGTATAATTGAGCCGTTATTTAGGGGCAAGAAACATGTTCAAACTATTTGTCGACACCGACATGGACTTCACGCCGGAAGACGTCAAAAAGCACGGTCTCGGGCTAATCTCCATGCCGATAATCCTGGACGGACAGGATACTTTTCCGTACGAGGAAGGGGCTTTGAAGGAATTCGACCCCCATGCCTTCTTCGAACGCCTGAGGGGCGGCTTGGTGCCGAAGACCTGCGGGCTCTCGCCGGAAAAATACAAGTCCTACTTCGAACCGGTCCTGAAGGAAGGAAAAGACATCCTCTATGCCCACTTCTCCGAGGCGATGTCGGGGACCTTCAACGCGATGAGGCTCGCGGTAAGCGAACTCAGGGTCCAGTATCCCGATAGGCGGATCGAGGAAGTGGATACTTTGGCCATAACCGCCTTGGCCCGCGTCATCGTCCAGGACGCCCTTCCCCTCTACGAGGAAGGAAAAAGCCTCGACGAGGTGAAGGCCCGCATCGAGGAGGCCAGGAGCCACTACGCGATTACCTTGTTCGCCGACGACCTCAAGTTCTTCCGGGCCTCCGGAAGGGTTTCCGGCTTCAGCGCCATCGCCGGCGGCATGCTCGACATCAAGCCGATAATCTCCATCGGGGAAGACGGCATCATGCGGCCGGTCGCCAAGGTCATGGGGAGGAAGGCCGCGCTCAAGCGCATCGTCGACGACGTGAAGAAGAACGGGGACGAAGTCGGAAAGCACCCCTTCGTCGTCATCCATAGCGACATCTCGCGGGAACTCCTTTCCTACGTGAACGCCGCCCTGAAGAAGGAATTCGGCGACTTCGCCTACGAGGAATTAATCGTCAATCCGACCGCCGGCGCCCACGCCGGACCGGATTGCCTCGGGGTCGCCTACCACGCCAAGCACCGCTGATGTACACCGTTAGGAAAGTCACTACCCGCCGGCAGGCCAGGGCCTTCTGCGATTTCCCCCTGAAGCTATACAGGGGCAATCCCTATTTCGTGCCGCCGCTATACGGCGACGAAATGGCCCTTTTCCGGAAGGACCACTACCGCCACCTCGATTCGCCTAGCGCCTTCTTCCTCTGCTACGACGGAAAGAAGGTCGTCGGGCGGATCCAGGCGATACTGAGCCTCCCCAGCAACGAGAAAGGCGGCGAAAGGCGCGTCCGCTTCACCCGTTTCGACGCCATCGACGACCAGGAAGTCGCCCATCTCCTCTTCAAGGCCGTCGAGGACTTCGCCCGGGAAAAGGGCATGGACACCGTCTGCGGTCCCCTTGGCTATAGCGACATGGAACGCGAGGGGCTATTGATCGAGGGGTTCGACCAGCTATCGACCTTCGAGGAGCAGTACAACTACCCCTACTACCAGAAACTCATCGAAAACGAGGGCTTCGTGAAGGAAGTCGACTGGACCGAAAGGAAACTTTTCGCCCCGAAGGTCCTAGACGAGAGGATCGGGGCCATCGCCAAGAAAATGATGGACCGCAGTGGCCTGAGGTTCGTCGAGGCGAAAAACACCAAGGAGCTGATAGGCCGCTACGGCGAGGCCTTCTTCAAGCTCATCGACGACAACTACAAGGACCTCTACATGACCGTCCCCTTCAGCGACGGCGAGAGGGAAGAGATGATAAAGTCCTTCGAACTGATCATCTCCCCCAAGTTCGTCCGCGTGATAGTCGATAAAGACGACAACGTCGTGGCCGCGGGGGTCTGCTTCCCGTCCATCGGAAAGGCCCTGCAGAAATCCGGCGGACACCTCACTCCCCTTTGCCTGATAAGGCTAATGAGGGCGGTCAGGAAACCGGAGATACTCGATTTGGGGCTGGTAGCCATCGACCCGAGGTACCGGGGGGCCGGGGTCGCCTGGGGCATCTTCTACGAAATAATGAAGATGCTCTGCGATGGCGGGGTGTCGCACTGCGAGACCAACCTCAACCTCGAGGACAACGAAAACATCACCAACAATTGGAGCCGTTTCGAAAACGTCGTCCACAAAAGGCGGCGTTCCTTCGTGAAGAAGCTGGACTGATCCGGCCGGCCGGCCCCGCGGGTAAGGCCAATGGAAACTCCCTCTTGTGGAAAGCCTTCCGGCCTACTAGAATACCCACGTCAAAAGTAGAAAGCAGCCCCCTAAGGCTCGCCGGACGGTGGACACCGTCGGCCCTCAGCTACTGAAAGTGCGTTGAGGATATTAGGGTGGCGTGCCACCCTATTTTGATAGAAAAGGAGAAAGACAATCGCATACTTCAATCCCAATGACCGGCGGCGCCCGAACAAGCCGCTTGATCCCATCAACGAAAGGATCCGCTTCCCTGAGGTCCTGGTCATCGGACCCAACGGGGAAAACCTCGGGAGGATGTCCTCTAGGGCCGCAAACGAGGTTGCCATCCGCTACGGACTGGACCTCTACTGCGTCTCGCCCCACGCCAATCCGCCCGTCTGCAAGATCCTCAATTACGGGAAATTCAAGTTCGACCAGCAGAAGGCCAGCCGGGAATCGCGCAAGAACCAGCACACCAATTCGCTGAAGCAGGTTCAGCTGACGCCCCAGATAGGACAGCACGACCTCGAGACCAAGGCCCGGCATGCCCGGGGCTTCATCGAGGACGGCAACAAGGTCCAGGTCTGCGTGGTGTTCCGCGGAAGGCAACTGGCCCACAAGGAAGTCGGAGAAGACGTCATGAAGCGCTTCTGCGAAATCCTCTGCGACATCGCCTCCGTCGAGAAGGCGCCCTATTGGGAAGGGAAATGGTACGATTGCATCATCGCTCCCAAGAAGAAGTAGGAGGACGTTATGCCCAAGATGAAAACGAACCGGGGCCTCGCCAAAAGGGTGAAGGTCACCGGAACCGGCAAGCTCAAGAGGAAGCATGCCTACACGGGACATCTGTTCCGCAACAAAACCCACAAGCAGAAAGTGCATCTCCGCGGGGACGCCATGGTCGACAAGACCGACTATTCCCGCATCAAGGAGATGCTATAAGGAGGCCGAAAGATGAGTAGAGTCAAGGGTGGGACCGTTACCCATAGCGCCCACAAGAAGATCCTCAAGGCCGCCAGCGGCTACCGCGGATCGAAGCATTTGCTGTTCAAGACCGCCAAGGAACAGGTCCTGCGTTCCTGGCGCTACAGCTACGTCAGCCGCCGCAAGGTAAAAAGCGACTACCGCAAGCTCTGGATCAAGCGCATCAACGCCGCCTGCCGCGAAAACGGCATCAGCTACAGCGTTTTGATGGGTGCCCTCAAGAAACAGGGTGTCGCCATCAACCGCAAGATGCTGAGCGAAATGGCCATCCACGATGCCCTTGCCTTCAAGGCCATCTGCGATTCCGCCAAGAAAGCCTGATTGCCGGACAAGGAAAGGACCGGGACGAACCCGGTCCTTTTTTCATGCGTTCCCTACTTGCCGAGTTCGGCGAGTATTTCCTTCGTGGTCAAGACCTTCGCCCCGTAGGTGGCCTTCAGATAGGAGATGCCGTACTCGTAGTCTTCCTTGGTGAAGGAGTCGGTCGCGTCGCTTGCGACCACGACGTCATAGCCCAACTGGTAGGCATCGGCCGCCGTGTGGCGGACGCACATGTGGGTATGCAGTCCCCCGAGGATCACGGTATCGACGCCGAGTTCCCTGAGCAACAGGTCGAGATCGGTGTGGAAGAAGCCGGAATAGCGGCGCTTCTTGACGACGTAGTCGCCCTCGGCCGGCTTAAGTTCCGGGACCACTTCCGCCCCGTAGGTGCCTTCTATTGCATGGTCGCCCCAGAGCTTCAGTTCGTGGTCGACGCCCTTGAGATGGGCATCATTGCTGTAGATGACGGGGACGCCGAGCTTCCGGCAGCCTTCGATCAGTTCCTTGCAATGGGGAACGGTCGCGAGCCCGCGGTCGCACTTGAGGGCGCCGGTCACGAAGTCGTTGAGCATGTCGACCATGACCACGGCGCATTTCTTCTTGTCCATTTTTCTCTCCTTATATATCAATATCGCCTTCTTCGGCGGATATGACGAAGTCGGAAATGCCCTGCAGGGCTTCTTCCACCAGCGGGGCGAAGTCGAAGCGCTCCTCCATCTTCCGGGCTTCCTCGATCCTCGGCTTGGTCTTGGGTTTCCGCGGAGCGAAGATGGTGCAGCAGTCCTCGTAGGGCCTTATCGATATTTCGTAGGTGCCGATTTTCTTGGCATCCTCTATTATGGCGAGTTTGTCGCTTACCGCCAAAGGACGGATGACCGGGACGTTGGTCACCTCGTTTATGGTCTTCATGGATTCGAGGGTCTGCGAGGCCACCTGGCCTACCGATTCCCCGGTCGCGATGGCGGGGCAACGGTATTTCTCGCTGGCCTTGGCCGCGATGCGCATCATCATCCGGCGCATTACCGTGATGCAATAGGGTTCGTCCACGTGCCGGTAGATGGCTTCCTGCAGCGCGGTGAACGGCACGACGTGGAGCCTTATCTTGGCCTGGAAGCGGTTGAGTTTCCGCAATATGTCGTGCAGCTTGTCCATCACGGCCTCGCTCGTATAGGGAGGCGAGGCGAAATGGAGGCACTCCACGAGTATTCCGCGGCGCAAAAGCCTATAGGCGGCAACGGGCGAATCGATGCCGCCGGAAAGCAAAAGCAGTACCTTTCCGTTCATCCCGAGCGGATAGCCGCCGGCCCCCGGTATCTCTTCGTAGGATACATAGGCCGCCTCCGGCCTTATTTCGATTTCGAGGGACATCTTGGGGTCGTGGACGTCGACGGAAGGGCCGCCGTTTTGGAGGACGTAGCCCCCGACTTCGTTCGCCACCCCGTAGGAGTCGAGCGGGAAGCTCTTGTCCGCCCGGTGCACCTTGGCCTTCCAGCTGGCGGGCCTCTCCCTGAGCAGTATTTCAAGGGAGGCTTCCTTTATCTCCCTGATGTCGCGGCCTAGCCTGTAGCCGAGTCCGAGACGCTGGATGCCCGGGACTTCCCTTAGTAGGGAAACGACTTCCACTTCCCTGGCATAGCCTTCGGGAAGGGAAACGTAGATGTGGGCGGGACTCTTCTCGACCCTGGCTTCTCCGTAGTCCTTGAGCAAACGCCGTATGTTGGAATAAAGGCAGTCTATGAAGAGGGCCCGGTTGTTCCCTTTGGTGGAAAGTTCCCCGAAATGGAGGATCAGCAGTTTATCCACGGTCTTTTACCTCGCTTATTATGTCCTTGAGGGCCGCCATGAAAAGCTTCCCTTCTTCCAATTCGTTCCCGGACCCGAATGATAGCCTGATGGAATTCTCGGAATCGCCTTCCGAATGCCCGGCATCGCGCAGGACGTAGCTGAAGAGGGCGTTCTTACTCGAACAGGCCGAAACGGTTCCGACGTATATTTCCCGGCGGCTAAGAGCCTCGGCAACGACGCTGGCCTTCTTCCTTTTGAGGGAAAAATTGAGGATGTAGGGACTACCGTCCGAGGGGGAATTGATGGTGATTTCCTCTATCATCCGGCCGAGTTCGCTCCATAAATATCCCCGCAGGGCCATGATCTTTGCGCCGTTTTGCGGCATTTGCCGGGTCTCTTCCTTCAACGCGACGTAGCTGGAATAGGCTCCCGCGACGTCGACCGTCCCCGGACGCCTCCCGCCTTCCTGTTCGCCGCCCCCGGTGACCTGGCTGAGGGAAATGTTCTTCTTCATTATAAGGCCTCCGACCCCCTTGGGTCCGGCAAACTTGTGGCTCGAGAAGGTGACGAAATGGGAAAGCGGGGCCCCGAAAGCGCGCTTCCCGGCCCCTTGGGTGAAGTCGCATAGGTAGAAGCACTTCGGGAATTTGGAAACTATTTCGGAATATCCGGCGTATGGCGAAATGCTCCCCAATTCGTTGTTGACGCCCATGAGGCAGACGAGAAGGGTCGAGCTATCCATCGCCGCCCCGAGCGTTTGCGGGGAAACCACCCCGTACGAATCGCCTTTCAATAGGACCAGGTCGATCAGGCCTTCGCCGGCGAGGCCGCGGAGGGTCTTGAGGACGCTGGGATGCTCGTAGTAGCTCGAAATGACCCTATTGCCGCGGCGGGAATAGGCTTTCAAGACGGACTTGATGGCGAGGTTGTTGGCCTCGGTGGCGCCGCTAGTGAAGACCAGATCGTGGGTATCGGAAAGTCCGAGGCAAGCGAGGATGCCTTTCCTTGCTTCGCCAAGGAGCCTTTCGGCCTTCCGACCCCAGGCATGGGTCGATTCGGGGTTGCCGAAGGCGTTCTGCGATACCTCCAGGTAGGCCTTGAGCGCATTCGGGGACATCGCCGTGGTCGCGGCATTGTCGAAATAAATCATACGTCGGGACCTATTGCCGGTCGGTCGGCCTTAGTTTACTGACGCTGCCGGCGCTCTGGGCGGCCCTAACGTAGTCGCCGGAGAAATAGAATGTCTCGGCCTGTTCGAGCAGATCTTCCGCGCCCGGGTAGTTATGGCGGTTCCTGTTCGCGATCACGATTGCCTTTTCGGCCTCGAGCCTTGCTTCGTCCAATTGCTCGATTTCGCCGATGCACTTCTCGCCGTTATCCACGACCGAGGCCTTGATGTCCACGGCCTTTTCGACGTCGATCGGGGTTTTCTTCAAGACGCCGTAAAGGGAATCGAGCATGTCGAATTCGTTGTCGAGCAACGGCTTGTACTTCCCGCTCAGCTTTTCGCAGTTGAGGGCGCGGAGGACGCTTTCGGCGTTTTTCGTCCGCATGTAGTAGCTGGCCAGGGCCCGGCTGGAATCCTCGGCCCCTTTCTTCAGGGAGGCGAGGTAGTCCTGGAAGGAATCGAGGGCTTTCTTGGCGTCCTCGGACTGGTTCAGCAACGAGCGGCTTTTCTCTAGCAGTATCGAATACGGCTGCTTGGCGGCGCTATGGACGTAGGTATCGAGGTTGCGCTTGGTGGCCGCCGATTCGGATACGGCTCCGCTCAGGAGGTTGAATTCCTCCTCGGCCTTGGGGGTAATTACGTAGATTTCGTGAATTTTCGGCATGGCCTGGCGCAAATCCAGGTATTTCTCCGAAACGGCGTCGCTCAGTTTGTACGATTCCTGGGAAATGCGCTGGAACTCCTCCTTGGCGGATATTTCGCCGTCGAAGCCCCGGCCGATGCGTTCGATCTTGTCGAGCAGGCGCTTGACTTCCTCGGATACGCCCCGCAGTTCGTAGCGGGCGGTCTTGTCGCTAAGTTCCTGCACTTCCTTCTTCATGCGGGCGATTTCGTCGCTGGCCAAAAGGTGTCCGAGGGGATAGCCCTTCGCGCTCAGGTCGCGGTAGCGTTCCTCGAGCGCCTCTATCTTATCAGGCAAAAGCCTGGTCAGGGTGATGCAGGTATCGGGCAGGCCCTCGAAGGAATCCGAAAGGGCTTTGAGGACCGGTCCTATTTTCTTTTCCAGTATCTGCTTGGCCTCCGCGTATTTGGCATCGTCGACGAGTTCGTTGGCCTCGCTGATGAGGTTTTCGATCTTCGCGTACATTTTCGAAAAGGAAGCGGTAACCAGCTGCAGGTCGTTGGCCTTGGCGGCGAAGGCGGTCCTGAGGTTCCTCAGCTGTTCCTGCAGGTTCAGTATCAAGCTCTTGCAGGCGTCTTCGTCCGCGAACTTGGCGCTAAGCCCGGCATTGAGTTCGCTTACGGCTTTCTCGAAATCGTCGACGAGTTTCCGGACCTCGGGCAGCTGCTCCTTGGCGTCCCGGTAGCGGCCTTCCCCGATGGTATCGGCCAACTGGTTGATGGCCCGGAGGGCATCCGCGTCCTTGATGTCGCGTATTTCGGTGAAGGTCTTCTTCCACTTCTGGTAGTCGCCGACGTAGGTCAGGTTCATCCCGGAAATGGACTCTAGCCTCGTGAGGTATTGGGAATCGTTGCCGAAAAGAAGCGCGTGGCTTCTTTCGTAGCGGCCGTGCAGGTCGTTGGCCGATTTCTTTATCGCGACCCTCCCGAAGAAGATGAAGCGGACGGCGAGGACCAGGAGAAGCAGGGCCAAGAGGCCACCAGCGATGCCGAGGCCGACGGCCAGCCCCTGCGAAACAGCCAATGTAGCAACCATATGCACATAGTCTAAAGTGATTTTTCCCCCTTGCCTATAGGCAACATCCCATTTAGAATTGCCCTTGCGTTATGCAGCAGGCGCCCACGGCCCCGCCAGACGATTGCCCAAACGAGTAAGCCCGGTTGCAGGGCCGAAGGGCATTCACCCGGGGGTCGGAGGACGTCCCTTGCTTTGCGACGCAAAGAAAGGAGACATACCAATGTCCAAGTACACCGGAAGCAAATGGAAGCTGAGCCGCCATTTGCAGTTTTCCATCCTCGAAACCGGGGATGAACTGAAGAAACGGGCCTATGGCCCGGGCCAGCACGGCGCCGACCGCAAGAGGAAACCCTCCGAATACGGCGGCCAGCTATTGGAGAAGCAGAAGCTCCGCAGCCTCTACGGCGTCAACGAAAGGCAGTTCCGCCGCCTATTCATGATTGCCAAGAAGGACAAGGATACCGTCACCGGCCTCGCCTTCTTCAGGATCCTCGAAAGCCGACTCGACAACCTCGTCTACCGTATCGGCTTTGCCCGTACCCGGGCCGCGGCCAGGCAGCTGGTCAACCACGGCCACATCACCGTGAACGGCAAGAAGGTCGACATTCCTTCCTATATCTGCTCGTTGAACGACGTGATCGGCCTAAAGGAGGCCTCTCCCCTCAAGGTCGTCAAGGAATCCCTCGACGGAAAGCCGGCGATTCCCAACTACGTCACCGTCGACACCGAGAAGTTCAAGGGCACCTACGTCCGCTACCCCGAAAGGAACGAACTGCCCAAGGACATCCAGGAAAGCCAAATCATCGAGTTCTACAACAGGAAGCTCTAATCTGGAAATCCCAAGTAAAGGCCGCATCGGAAGGTGCGGCTTTTCCTTTCTTTTTTTCTCCGAGGACCGCCCTGGACAACGAAGTGCCGCAAATCTCCCTCGCCGTTTCCCCGCCTCTTTTCCAAGCGGTTGCACCCAGGCGTGAAAAACACGGGGACCCGGCTTCCAATAGGTGTGTTCTAATACATCTTTTTTGTCTCATTAAAGAATTTTCACCCGATAATCCTGGAAAAATCTTTATTGATGTGTCTTCCTTCGACATTGACATCCACGTGTCAGCAAAGAGGAAACCGATGAAATCACCATCGCCTGCCGAACTGATTTGGCCAATCGCGGCTTTTCCTACCCTAACCGGCGCATCCGGGCTTACCCCGTTCGCGAACGGGACGATCAATGTAGGCGGAAGCCAGATCGACTATAGCACCCTCGCGGACTGCGAATCGATTTCGTCTCTCGACCTCGGCGAACGGTTGATATTCATCGTCTACGGGGCTTTCACCTACGCGACCGACGGATCCATCGATTACGTCGTCTTGCCATCCTCTCTCCAGGAGCTTGATCCGGAAGCCTTCGCCGATTCCTATATCCCCGCGGCCTACTGCTGCTTCAGCGAGGATTAAGCGTCCCAAGCCTTCGGAAGCGGGACCGATTTCGTCGATTACTTCGACGAGGTAGTCTTCGATTACGTAGCCGAATAAACGGTACAAAAAAGCCGGGTTCCTTGCAAAACCCGGCTTTTGTTTTTATTTTCAGGCGGAAAAAGTCAATCCGGAGACGGAATAGTCCACCGCTTCCCCGTTTTCGGGAATCTCCGCGGAAACGCCCGGGAAATAATTTACGGTCAGATTGGCTTCGGTCGAAGCCGGAATCGGAAGGCTTGCCATCGTGGCCGTGTACTTCTCGTGGATGGTCGCGCTTATCGGTTCCAGTTCTGAATTCAGCTGGTAGGTAAGGTTGCAGAAGTCAAAGGGAGGGACTTCGGCAAGCCCGGAAAGCGTTACCATCTGCTTTTGGTAATTACTTACGCCGCCGACGGGGTCGAGGCGGATGTATACGGTATAGGAACCGTCTTCGTTCCTTACGGCGGAACTGAGTGGTTCGGTATCGTCTTCGCTGGTCGGTTCGGTGATGATGCTGTTCTTTGTAATGCCGTCCACGAAGAAATCGCCGAAGTAGTAGTTGCCGAAGTGGCTTAGATCCCAGCCCCACGCTTCGGCATAGGCTTCCGGGGTTTCATAATGGGTTTCTTCGCCATCCCAGGTTCCGGACAAAACGCCATCGGCACCGGCTTGGACGGCCGAAGCCTTAATAACGTCGACACCGGTGGATTGGTAGGTCCTCGCGCCGGTCGAAACGAACGCGCTTTGGGAGAGGGATTCTGAGAAATATTCATCACCGGACTTGATTCCGGCGCTTTGGATTTTCTGGGTGACGAAGGACATCGCGACGGCCGCGCCGTTGCAGTACCAGGAATTGTTTTCGTTTTGGGCCCAGAGTTTTTCGACGACGCCCATGATTTCCTGGATGGTAAGGGCTTCGGAAAGGTCCTCGCCGTTTCTTAGGGCGATGGTGTATTTCCTAAGAAGAGGATCGGTCGGCAGATCGTCGACGCTCGAAGTATCGGGTTCCGGCTCGGAGGTCTTGTCGCCGTCCGTATCGGAAGTCACCAGCGAAACCGATGAGTGCGGGTTGCTTCCTGCACAGGAGGGAAGCAGTATCGCGGCGCCCGCTACGAGCGCCAGCGCGGCCAAGGGTATGGCCTTTGTCTTTTTCTTGTTTTCCATAGCGGCCCTACTCTAGAAAAGCGACCGGGCAAAGGCACGATACTTCTCTACTTCATCCGGTAGAATGTCTCTACATAATAGAGAAATGGCCTTTTCTCTCTACCCATAGTAGAATTCGGTCATGCAAAACGTCGAATTGCTTTCCAAAACGGTCGCCGCCAACCTGGTTGCCCTAAGGAAATCGAGGGGGCTTACCCAGCAGGAACTGAGCGAAAAACTACGTTATAGCGACAAATCGGTATCGAAATGGGAACGCGGTGCTTCTCTTCCCCGCGTCGAAATAATGAAGGAACTAGCCGAATTCTACGGCGTAAGCGTCGATTACCTACTATCTCCGCATAGCGAAACGGAGGCCCAGGCCCTAAGCCGAGATCTGCGCAGGAAAGCCAACTGGGGAATCACGGCCGCCATGCTGTTCTGCTTCGTCTGGAGCATCGCCGCCATCATATACGGCGCGCTTACCATGCAGGGAAACGGAATCGCCTGGGTGAGCTTCGTCTATGCCGTTCCGGTCTCGCTATTGCCGCTATTGCTTATGCTCAACAAGTACATGGGGCACCAAAACGCGGCCTTCCTGGCCATCGCGAGCCTCCTGCTCTGGACGGCCCTGTTGTCCTTCTACCTCAATTTCCTGGATTTGAACCTTTGGTACATATTCGTCGCCGGCATCCCCCTCCAGGTCATAATCTTCCTATACACGAAGTTCCATTAGAACTCGCCTAGGTAGTAGTTCTTCTTTCCGCGGCGGATCACGACGAAGCGTCCGTACAAGGCGTTTTCGGGGCCTACCTTCAAGGCGGCATCGTTGATTTTCCGGCCGTTGAGGGAAATGCTGTTCTGCTTCAGCAGCGTCCTGGCTTCGGTCTTGCTAGAGGCCGCTCCGACGTCCGTCATCACGGAAAGTATGTCTTCCCCTGCCGTTATCTTCTTCCTGAGGTGCCCGAGGACGTCCTCGATCTCGCCTTCGCTAAGGGAAGCGACGTTCCCGGAAAAGAAGGCTTCGGTCGTCTTCACGGCGCTTGATAGGCCTTCTTCCCCGTGTATCAACCGGGTAACTTCCTCGGCAAGGCGCTTCTGGGCAATCCTGGCCCCCGGGTTGTCCCGGTGCCGGACCGCTATATCCTCGATTTCGTCACGGCTAAGGAAAGTGAAGACCTTGAGGTATTTCACCGCATCCTCGTCGCCGGTATTGACGAGGTACTGGTAGAGTTTGTAGGGCGAAGTGAGCTTCGGGTCGAGGAACAGGGCGCCGTCCTCGGACTTTCCGAATTTCTTGCCGTCGGCCCGGGTGATGAGGTGGGCCGTAAGGGCGCCGGCGACTTCCCCGTCGCCGTCGAGTTTGCGGATCAGTTCGAGTCCGGAAGTGAGGTTACCCCATTGGTCGTTTCCGCCTAGTTGGATCCGGCATCCGTAGGCATGGAGCAGATGGTAGAAGTCGATGGACTGGAGAATCTGGTAGGCGAACTCGGTGAAGGATATTCCGGACTCCAGACGCGAGGAGACTATTTCCTTGCTCAGCATGTAGTTGATCGGGAAGAACTTGCCGTAGTCGCGCAGGAAGTCGATGGTCTTCATGTTACCGAGCCAGTCGTAGTTGTTGAGGACCATGCCCTTCTCGGGGTCGCTTAGGTCGAGGAACCGCTCGAGCTGGGTCTTGATGGCCGCCGTGTTGGCGCGCAGCGCCTCTTCGCCCTGGAGGTTCCTTTCCTTGCTTTTGCCGCTCGGGTCGCCGATCATGCCGGTCGCCCCGCCGACCACCGCGATGATGCGGTGTCCCGCCCTCTGGAAGCGCATGAGCAGGGAAATCATCACGAAATTCCCTAGGTGCATGGAGGAGGCGGAAGGATCGAACCCGCAATAGAGGGTCGCGGGCCTAGAGAGGATTTCTTTTATTTTTTCTTCGTCGCTATATTGGGCGATAAGTCCGCGGTAGCGGAGGTCTTCGAGGATATTTTCCATACGCGGTGAATCTTAGCATACTTGAACGAAAAAGAGGGGCCGGAGCCCCTCTCTTCTGGGATTTTATCAGTACATGTCCCCGGACATGCCGGCGGCAGGATGCTTTTCTTCCTTGATTTCGGCAACGGCGGCTTCGGTCGTAACGAAGAGGGCCGAGACGCTCGAGGCGTTCAGGATGGCGCTCCTGGTGACTTTGGTCGGATCGACGATGCCGGATTTGAACATGTCGACCCACTCCCCGGTCTTGGCGTTGAAGCCGATGCCGTCCTTGGCGGATTTCTGGGCTTCCTCGATTTCCTCGGGGTCGTAGCCGGCGTTCTCGGCGATGGTCCTAAGCGGGGCATAGAGGCTCCCGAGGACGACGTCGATGCCCTTTTGGACATCCGGGTTGGCGTCCTTGAGATTGCCCTTCAGGGTCTTGTAGACCTCGGCAAGCGCGGCGCCGCCGCCGACGACGATGCCTTCGCTGACCGCGGCCTTCGTCGCGTTCAGGGCATCCTCGATACGGAGCTTCTTGTCCTTCAGCTGGGCTTCGGTCAGGGCGCCGACCTTGAGGAGGGCCACGCCGTCGCTAAGCTTGGCGATGCGTTTGGCGATGCCCTTCTTGTCGTAGTCGCTCGTGGCAATCTGGTGCTGGGCCTGGAGTTCGGCGACGCGGTCGGCGATTTCCTTCTTGCTGCCGGCTCCGCCGACGATGACGGTCGAATCCTTCTTGACGGTGACCTTCTTGGCCTGGCCGAGGTCCTCGATGGAGATGTTCTTTAGTTCCATGCCGAGGTCCTTGCTGTAGAAACGGGCGCCGGTCAGGATGGCGATGTCCTGAAGGGCATTCTTCTGGGCATCCCCGAATTCCGGGGCCTTGACGGCCACGACGTTGAAGGTGCCGCGGATCTTGTTGACGATGAGGGTCGAGGTGACATCGCTATCGAGGTCGTCGGCGATGATGAGAAGGGGCTTATGGCTGTCGACCACGGCCTGGAGCATCGGGACGACGTCGTTGATGTTGCTGATCTTCATGTCGGTGACGAGCACGAAGCAGTCATCGAGTTCGGCGACCATCTTTTCGCGGTCGGTTACCATGTAGGGGCTGATGTAGCCCTTGTCGAATTCCATGCCTTGGGTGATGACGAGTTCGTCGTCGACGCCCTTGCTTTCGTCGACCGAGATGACGCCGGTCTTCCCGACCTTGGCCATGGCCTTGGCGATGAGGGCGCCGATCTCCTGGTCGCCGCTAGAGACGGTGGCGACGGATTCGATGTCCTCGTTGGTGTCGACCGGACGGCTGATCTTCAGCAGTTCGTCGGCGACCGCGTGCCCGGCCTTTTCGATGCCGCTGCGGACGAAGACGGGGTTGGCGCCCTTTTCGACGGCGGCAAGGCCCCTGTGGATCATTTCCTGGGCGAGCAAAGTCGCGGTGGTGGTGCCGTCGCCGGCCTTTTCGTTGGTGTTGTTGGCTACTTCGTAGACCAGCTTGGCGCCCATGTTCTGGAACGAGTTCTTGAGTTCGATCTCGCGGGCGATGGTGACGCCGTCGTTGGTGATGAGCGGCGAACCGTAGCTCTTTTCGAGAACGACGTTGCGGCCCTTGGGACCGAGAGTGAGTTTGACGGTATTGGCAAGAGTATCGACGCCCTCGAGCATTTCGTCGCGGGCGGACTTGCCTAGCTTGATTTCCTTTGCCATTTTGATCTCCTTTTATTCGATGACGGCCAAGACGTCCTCGGCCTTTATGAGAAGGTACTTCTTTTCGCCATCCTCGTAGTCGGTACCGCTGTATTCGCGGTAGACGACCTTGTCGCCGGCCTTGAGGCCTTCGATGGGATGGAGGTTCCCCTTTTCGTCCTTGCGGCCGCTGCCTAGGGCAACGACGGTCCCAACATTGGCGACCTTCTTTTCGGAAGTAAGGATGATCGAACCGACCTTCTTCTCGCCGCTGGCCTTTTCCAGCACGAGGTAATCGTTAAGAGGTTTTAGCATTTTGTGTTTTGTGCTCCTTGCAAACGGGTAAGTTTACCCGAGCAATATATTAGCCGTGGTTTTGGCACTGTCAACACCCGAGTGCTATTTTCCGCGACAAAGGAAAAAGGGGAGCGAACCCGCTCCCCCGCAAGCCCCTCAAAGCGTCGAATCGCGTTTTTCCAAACTGGCGTCGAACCGATAGGATTTGTCGGTCAGTTCGCGGTTAATGAGATCGATCAGCATGTACATCGCGCGCTTGCCCACTTCCGACATGTCGATGATGAAACTCGAAAGCGTCGGGCGGACGATCTTGGCGTATTTGGTCCCCACCAGCGAGAAGACCTCGACGTCCTCCGGCACCCGGAGGCCCGAGTCGGTGGCCGCGTTTTCGATGGCGGCGGCGATGGAATCGCGGTAGGCCACGAAGTACCCCGACCCGTTTTTCCGGAAATACTCCCGGAAGTCGCTGTAGGTATGGGAATAGGAATCATCGCAGTTTATGACCTTGTAGAGGCGTCCGAGCTTCTGGTGGGTTTCGAGGAAGGCCTTTTCGTTGCGGCTTAGCAAACGGCCGGCGTTATGGACGTGGACGAAGGCCATTTCCTTCTTCCCGCCTTTTTCGTAGTACTCCTCGATGAGCTGTTTGAGGGCGGCCTCGTAGTTCAGCGTCACGCAGCCGACCCTTTCCCCCTGTACCTTGTTGTTTATGACGATGGTCGGGACGCTGTAGGAATTGATCTTGATGATGTCGTCGACGTCGAGTTCGTCGTCGAAGATGACGGCTCCGTCCACGTGGGTGGTAATGACCTTTTCTATGACGGATATGGCTTCTTCCCGGCTATGCGAGGTGGCGAAGAGGGTCAGGGAAAAGCCCTTTTCCTTGGCGACGTCGGTTATGCCGTTTAGGAAGTTGGATATATATACGTAATTCGCGCTCGGGATGACGATTCCGATGTTGGTCGTGCGGTTGGTGGCCAGCGCCTGGGCCAGCCCCGAGGGCTTGTAGCCCAGTTTCTCGATGGTACGCTCGACCTTTTCGCGGGTCGCCGCGGTGACGTTGCCCTGCTTGTTGATGACGCGGCTGACCGTGGCAAGCGACACGCCCGCGGCCTGCGCGACCTGATATATGGTTACCCTGTCTTTGATGTTGTCCATTTAGGATAGCCTCCACAGGCAATATAAAACATTTTGAAAAATTTTCAAGATGGTTTCAAACAATATCCAAATTCCTTCGGATATTGCTAGGGAAAACGAAATGTAAAAACTATCAGCGAGGAAGCAGTTTCACCGGCTTGAGCTTCGGATTGTCTATTTCCCGGCGCCCTTCCTTGGCTTCGGGCGTCCCGTCGATGGCGACCAGGTCCCCGGTATAGCCGAGGGTGTCGTTGGCGATAAGCGAGGTACCGACCCCGTAGGTATCCACGGGCACGCCTATCCTCGTCCATTCCTCGATCTTTTTCGCGGTGAAGCCGCTCGAGACGGTGATCTTGACCTTGCTGCCGCCGGCTTGGTCCAAGGCCTCGCGCAGGGCGAAGATGAGTTCCTTGCAGACCCCGTGGGGATCGAAGGACGAGGTGTCCTTGCCATCGAAGTAGTGGTCGACAAGGGCCTTGGAGGTGTCGACGCGGACCCCGCTGAGCAGGCCGTTAAGCCTAAGGAAGGCATCGACGGAATCGCGGACGACGTTGTTGTGGTAGTCGATGAGGGCGACCACCGGGGCGTCCTTGTAGCACTCGTGGTAGAGCAGGCAGGCCTTGACCACGTCCCCGTGGCACATCTCGATGAGGGCGTGCGGCATGGTGCCCATCCCCTTGACGCCGACCCAGGCGCCCTGGGCATCCGTCGAGAACTTCCTTATTCCGGCCACGTAGGTGGCGTAGCCGTCGCCGGGCTGGGTCAAATAATCGTCCTGCCGGTCGGCCATGGAAAAGCAGTCGGTCCCCCGGAGGGCACGGACCACTTCCCCGACGTTGGTGGCCACGCTGGAACGGCGGGTCAATATCCCGTCGATTATCGATTCGAGGTACCCGAAGTCCTCGTACCTTCCGCGGACCTTGAGCACCGGTTCCCCGGCCCTGATCACGTCGCCGTCTTCGAGGGCCAGGACTTCCAGGTCCTGCGGGCGGTCGGCGAACTTCTGGAGAATCGCGATCGATTCGTCGATGCCGCAGGCGATGGCATGGTCGTTTCTTTGGAACCACTGCTCGGTCACGATGTGCCCGGGCATGGTCTTCCTGACTATTTCGCGGGAGCGCAGGAAGTAGTTCGCGCTGAAATAGCCCTTGCCGATCCTCTCGTCCAGCCGAAAGGTCTTGTCGGTAAGGCGAGTTATTTTGCCTTCTTCCTTCAGTTTGATTTCCAGTTCTTCCATAACTATTCCTTCTTGAAAACCATGCCGGATGAGGCGACGTTGCGGACCTTGGCGTCCTTCGAGGCTTCACCGTCCGGGGCGATTCCCCCGGCCGGTAGGTATTCTAGACTATCTCCGGGCTCGATGCCCTCTAGGCTTGTGACGACGCTTTTGCCGTTGTCGAGGTCGACGATCGACAAAAAGGGATCGAGCGGATGTTCGGAGACGGCGACCGCTTTCGCCTCTATCGTCCTACCCGCATCGCCTTCCGGGGCAAGCGGTTCTTCGCCGGCTTCCGAAAGCGCGGCGTTTAGCGCCTCTAGCGGCGCGCCGCCTGCGTAGCCGAAGAGGTTATAGCCGACCGCCGCGCCGTCCTTTTTCAATATGGCGAGATTG
This sequence comes from uncultured bacterium, assembly GCA_949295325.1. GTDB lineage: Bacteria > Bacillota_I > Bacilli_A > RFN20 > CAG-826 > UBA4951. The sequence continues at coordinate 142,498 of CASFKG010000002.1, read as the reverse complement.
CCCTTCCTCGTCACGCTGTCGGGTTCGACATCGGGATTAACCACGCAGATCAGGCATCCCTTGAGGGATTCCGGAGTGAAAATCCGGTATTTTTCCATGTTAGATCCTCCTTAGAAGGAGCCGGTGGATTCTTTCCCCGGCCTCGCGTTTCTTCCTTTCGTATTCGCTTTGGACGTCGGTTGCCTCGTCGAAGGCATAGTCGGGTATGTCTTCCTCGATGGCCAGGTTGGACGGCAACTGTTCCTTGGCGTACTCGTAGAAGACGTCGCTGTCGGTCTTGATCGCGAGTTCCGCCCCGGGGGAAAGAAGCGCCGCGATCGCCTCGAGCCGGGGCCCGTGGCAGAGCCTTCTTTTCGCGTGGCGCCTCTTCGGCCAGGGATCGGGGAAATTCATGAATATCCGGGCAAAGGAGTCCTTCGGGAGTTCTTCGATGCATTCGTCGAGGTCGTAGGCCAATAGATAGGCACCCTCCAGCCCCTCCTCGATGTAGCTCCTCGCGAGGGAGGCGGCGGCCGTATGGTCGCGCTCGAGGCAGAGGTACGTACCCCCGGTCTTACCGATCATGCCGCGCATGAAGGCGCCCTTGCCCGCCCCGATTTCGAGATACAGGGGCTTCTTGGCCCGGGCCAGAACCGCGGCGGCCTCCTCTAGGGGGAGACAGAATTCCCTATGCTTTTCGAGATAGGGATCGGCCCACTTCTTCCGCCGGGTCCTCAAGAGAGCCTCCCCAGGGCGTAAACCGCGGCGGCGTAGATGGCCATCTGGCGGTAGAGGTCCTTGAGATAAATGTATTCGTTGGGCGAATGGATGTCCCCTTCGTGACCCTTGAATGCCGAGCCGAAAGCCACGCAGTTGGCGGCTTCCTTGGCATAGGTCCCCCCGCCCATGGCGATGGGCCTAGAGAAGACGTCGCCGGTCAGGCGCCTATAGACTCCCATGAGTGTCTTGACGAGAGGGCTGTCCTTTTTGTAAAGCAGGACCTTCTGGGCGCCTTCGTGGGTAACTTCCATCGTGGTCTTGCCGGCAAAGGCTTCGAGGTCCTTTTCCATGTCGGCGCTTTCGCCGTAACGGTGGTCGATGCTGAAGGTAAGCGTTTTGGAGTCGTAATCGAAAAGGCCGTAGTTGTAGGTCGATTCGCCGAGTTCCGGGGAATCGCTGTAGCCGCCGAAGCCCCGTCCGGAAGGATCTTTGAGCAAAGTGGCGAGGAGGCTAAGGAAGGCGATTCCGTAGTAGCTGCCCAGTTCCTCGAAGGCGATAAGCGCCGCGTTCTTGCCCTTTTCCGGGGTGGAACCGTGGGCGGAAAGACCGATGAAGTCGATGTAATCCCCGTCCTCGTCGTTTCCGGTTAGAAAGGAAACGCCCTTGACCTTCAGGGCGCTTTCGAACCCATCGTCCTTATGAAGATGGACCCTGAGCCGGTCGCAGACGGCGTTGAAGGCGCTCCCGCCCTTCATCTTCGTGATCGGAGATAAGTCTATCTCCTTGCTGGCCTTGCAGTCCCCGGAGGTGCCTTTCTCGGCGTAGACGAGGGGGAAGTCGGCATCGGGAGTGAAGGCATAGTCGGCTTCTTCCTTCTTGAGCTTTCCGAAATAATAGGCAAGGCAGGCCGAGCCGTTTTCCTCGTTCCCGCCGACGACCAGGCGGACGCGGAAGCCGCGGATGAGCCCGGCGTCCTTGAGGGCCTTCACGCCGTAAAGGGCGGCGATGAGCGGCCCCTTGTCGTCGCTCGTGCCCCGGGCGAACATCTTCTTGCCGCGGATATCGGGCTCGAAGGGCGGGGTCGTCCAATCCCCGGTGGCCGGCACCACGTCGGCGTGGGCGTATATGCCGATTAAAGGTCCTTTGTCCCCGTAGCTCAGCTCCGTGCAGTAGCCATCGCACTTATCGACTTTAAAGCCGTATTCCTCCCCTAGGGCGGCGACATAGTCGAGGGCCTTCTTGACCCCTTCCCCGAACGGCGCGCCCTTTTTGGCACTGGCCGCATCGTATACCGAGTCGATGCTGCAAAGCCGGGCCAAGGAAAGCCTCGCGTCTTCCTTGTAGGGTTTGACGAGTTTAACGTAGTTCATCTCATTCTCCTTTTAGCCGCCGGTAGTAGCCCGGTACGGCTTTCTTCAATAGTCCGCTAAGCAACGGGGCGACGACCGCGCCCAAGGTCCCTTCCCCCAGCATTCCTATCAGTATGAGAACGCCGAAGGCGAGGAAGAGGCCGGTTCCGACAAGCGAGCCGGTCGCGAACATCGATATTACATCTTCGTAGGCGAAAAGGAACAAAAAGCCGAAGACCAGAACGGTGTGGAGGCAGGTAAGCAGGAAGCAGGAAAGCGGATAGAGCCACCCTTTCCCCTTCCCGAGCTTCCCTATTCCCTCGAAAAGTAGCCCGGAGAAATAGCCGAAGAGCATGCGCGGGGGTATGGCGATATAAGGCAAGACGAAAAGGGCGTTGAGCCCGACCGGCTGCGTCATCGCGACGAACATCGAGGTAACGCCGAAGGCAGTCCCGAGGAGCAGCCCCTTCCGGCGGCCGCCCACCATGGCGGCGAGCAAGACCGGGATGTGCACCAGCGTGAATGAAATGCCGGGCACGATGGTGATGTAGCCTATCTGCGGGACGAAGGCCAGCAGCGCGGTAAGCGCGAGCAAAAAGCCGTCGAAGCTTATGTTGGCGGCGTCGTAGCGGAATTTCCTCCCCCTTTCCCTGTTCCTCATGTAGAGGCATAGCAGTAGCAGCAGGAGGGCCACGGCCACGAACAAGACGTTCCTATAATCCATTTCTTTCCTCCGAGGCGATGCTCAATAGCCCATAAAGGCTGAGGTCGGGCAGATACTCGAAGCCGCCGAGTATCCCCTTGAGGTAGACGGCGTTGCCGCCCGTCAGTATTTTGCGGGGCTCCGACCCCAATATCGCCGCATAATCGCGGCAAAAACCCTCGATTTCGTATTTTCTCCCGTAAAGGAAACCGGCATTCATGCATTCGCTCGTATCGCGGCCCAGCGGGGACTTCGGCAGTTCATAGGCCACCTCCCCGAGCGCGGAGGCACTCGCCCCGAGGGCACGCGAGGAAACCCCGAGTCCCGAATCGATGGCCATGCCGGCGAACGTGTTCTCCCCGTCGACCAGTATGTACTTGTCGGCGGTCCCGAGGTCGGCGATGAAATAGGGGCCGTTCCCCAAAAGCAAGGCGCCCCGGACGTCCGCCATGATGTCGGAGCCGACCTCCGATATGTCCTTGACCGCGTCCTTTATGATTCCCCGGCTGCCCTGCAGCAATACGCGGTGGGCCGTTCCAAGGGAGAAGAAGGCTTCCTCGAGTACTTCCCCCAAGGGGGCGACCACGAGGGAAACGATCGCGAAATCGGCAATTTCCCCCGACAGGAAGCCCCGTATCAGGCCCGCGGGGCCGCCCGAGAAATCCTTCGTCGAAAAGACGGCCTTCTTGCGGATGAGGCTTCCTTCGAAGAGGGCCAGTTTGGTCAGGGTATTTCCGATGTCGATGGCCAGAAGCATTTCAGAAAATGAGGTTGATTATCTTCCCCGGGACGTAGATGACCTTCTTGGGTTCGCCCGCGATGTACTTTGCGGCCTTCTCGCTGCAAAGCGCGGCCTTGAGGGCGGTTTCCCTGTCGGCGTCCTTTGGGATGACGATGAGGTCGCGGCCCTTGCCGTTTATCGCAAGGGAAATCGTGACCTCGTTTTTCACGAGCTTGCTTTCGTCATAGGCCGGCCACGGCTCGTAGTCGAAGCCTTTCTTGCCGGTCAGCATCTCGAAAAGCTCTTCCCCGACGAAGGGGCAGACGCAGCCGAACATCTTGACGAAGTTCTCGACGTAGGGCCGATAAAGCGACTTGGCCTTGTAGCAGTCGTTCACGAAGACCATCATCTGGGCAATCGCGGTATTGAAGGAAAGCGCGTCGTAATCCTCGCTCACCTTCTTGACCATGAAGTTGTAACTATAATCAAGTTCCCCGGAATTGGTGTCCGAGAGGCTATCCAGGTTGTTTTCGACGAGACGGTAAACGCGCTCGATGAAGCGCCTGGCGCCTTCCAGCCCGGTGGTGGTCCAGGGCTTGGATTCGTTGAGCGGTCCGGCGAACATCTCGAAAAGCCGGAGGGAGTCGGCCCCGTACTGCTTCACGATGTCGTCGGGATTGACGACGTTTCCGCGGGCCTTGCTCATCTTCTCCCCGTTGGCCCCGAGGATCATCCCCTGGTGGAAGAGCCTCTTGAAGGGTTCGTCCGCCTTGAGGACCCCGATGTCGTGGAGGAACTTGGTGTAGAAGCGCGCATAGAGCAGATGGAGGACCGCGTGTTCCTGGCCGCCTATGTAGAGATCGACGGGAAGCCAGTGGTCGAGCAGTTCCCGGCTTCCGAGTTCCTTGTCGTTATGGGGATCGACGAAGCGCAGGAAATACCAGCTGCTGCCCGCCCATTGGGGCATCGTGTTGGTTTCGCGGACCGCGGGCTTGCCGTTATAGACGGTATGAAGCCAGCTGTCGGGGGCCTTGGAAAGCGGGGGTTTGCCGTTGCGGCTGGGACGGTAGTCCTCCATTTCCGGGAGCCGGACCGGCAGTTCGCTATCGGGAACCGCGTGTTCCACCTCATCTTGGGTCTCCACGACCGGGATGGGCTCGCCCCAGTAGCGCTGGCGCGAGAATATCCAGTCGCGGAGCTTGAAGTTGACCTTCTCCCGGCCGGCGCCGATTTCGATAAGCCTTTCGGTTATGGCCCTCTTCGCCCCGGCGATATCGAGCCCGTCGGCAAAACCGCTGTTGATGTGCTTGGCATCGCCGACGAAGGCGTTTTGGGAAACGTCGCCTTCCAAAACCTGGACCATGCCGAGCCCGTGCTTCTTGGCGAAGGCGTAGTCGCGTTCGTCGTGGGCCGGCACCGCCATGACGGCCCCGGACCCGTAGGCCCCGAGGACGTAGTCGGCGACGTAGATGGGTATTTCCTTCCCGTTTATGGGGTTTATGGCGTAGACGCCGAGGAATACCCCGCTTTTTTCCTTTTCTAGCGAAGTGCGCATGAGGTCGGACTTGCGGGCGGCGGCTTCGACATAGGCTTCCACTTCCTTCCGCTGCTCCGGCGTGGCGAGTTTTTCCACGAGCGGGTGTTCCGGGGCCAGGCAGCAGTAGGTGCAGCCGAAAAGGGTATCGACCCGGGTGGTATAGACGGTGAAACCGTCGTCGCGGCCCTTGACCTTGAAGTCGATTTCGACCCCGTGGCTCTCCCCGATCCAGTTCCTCTGCATTTCGATTGTGCTCTTCGGCCAGTCGAGGGTCTTGAGGCCCTCTTCGAGCTGCTTGGCGTATTTGGTGATGCGGAGGATCCACTGGCGCATCGGGATGCGCTTGACCGGATAGCCTCCCCTTTCGGACTTGCCGTCTATGACTTCCTCGTTGGCCAAAACGGTTCCCAGTTCCTCGCAGTAGTTGACGGGGATGTCCGCGACGTAGGCCAAGTCGTTTTCGAACATGCGGGCGAAAATCCACTGGGTCCAGCGGTAGTAGTCCTCGTCGATGGTGGCGAATTCCTTGCTCCAGTCGTAGCTGAGGCCGAGGGAATTTATCTGCTCCTTGAAATGGGCGATGTTCTTCCGGGTGAAGGCCTCGGGGTGGACGTTGTTCTTTATGGCGAACTGTTCCGCCGGCAGGCCGAAGGCGTCCCAGCCCATCGGGTGGAGGACGTTATAGCCTTCCATCCTCTTCTTCCTGGCCACTATGTCGGTGGCCGTATAACCTTCGGGGTGTCCGACGTGGAGGCCTTGCCCCGAGGGATAAGGGAACATGTCGAGCACGTAGTACTTCGGCTTGGAAAAGTCGTGCGTGTCGCACTTGAAGGTTTCGTTTTCCAAGTAAAACGAGCGCCACTTGGACTCGATTTTGGTGTGGTCGTATGGCATTTTTCTATTTCCTGTCCAGTATGCTTCTATAAAGTTTTTGGTAAGCCGTGGCCGATTTCTTCCACGAATGGTCGATGGACATCGCGTTGCGCGCGAGGCGGTAATATAGCGCCTGGTCGCGGTAGACGTCCAGCGACTGGGCCAGGCTGCCTTTCAGGGCATCGACCCCGTAGTCGTAGAAGCCCAGGCCGTTGGCCGTTTCGGCGTTATGGCCGTCGTAGCCCGCCACGGTATCCTTCAACCCGCCGGTATAGCGGACGATGGGGAGGCTGCCGTAGCGCTGGGCGATCATCTGCCCGATGCCGCAGGGTTCGAAGAGCGAAGGCATCAGGAAGTAGTCGCTCCCGGCGTAGATCTTGTGGGCCAGGTCGTCGTTATAGCCTATGTAGATCCCCACGGTCGAGGGATATTCCTTCCTCAGGTTTTCGAAGCCGGCTTCGAGCGGATGCTCGCCGGAGCCCAATATCACGAAGCTCGCGCCTTTGCTTAGCACCGACCTGATCGCCGGAAGGACGATGTCGATGCCCTTTTGGTAGGTCAGCCGGCTGACGAGGCCGTAGACCGGTCCCCCGTAGAAGCCGATCCTAAACGACTTAAGGAGGTCGGCCTGGTTCAAATGCCGGCCTTCCTCGAGGTTATCCCCGTTATAGCGTTTCGCTATTTTCCCGTCGCGGTAGGGATTCCACTCGCCCGTGTCTATCCCGTTAAGGATCCCGTGGAAGTCGTCCCTGCGGAGGCCGAGGACCCCGTTAAGCCCTTGGCTTCCCATCGGGGTCAGCAGTTCGGCGGCGTGGTTCGGGCTCACGGTGGTCACGGCGTCGCTATAGACGATGCCGGACTTCAGGGTCGAGACCATGCCTTCGAACCTGACCTTCCCGGAATCGAAGAGTTCGTCCCTGAGGCCGTAGAAGTCGTTTAGGAAGAAACGGTCGATCATGCCCTTGAAGGCGGGGTTATGGATGGTGAGGACGCACCTGATGCCGTCATAGAAATCGTCGAAGCGCGGCCCTTCCCTGAATAGGCATGGGACCATCGCGGTCTGCCAGTCGTGGACGTGCACGATGTCGGGCTTTTCGCCGATGAAGCGGAACAGCTGCTTGGCCGCGAGGGAGAAGAAGGCGAACCTCTCCCCGTCGTCGTTATAGCCGTAGAGGTTGTCGCGCTCGAAGTAGTAGTCGTTGGCGATAAGGTAGGCCCGGAAGTGCTTGTCCTGGTATAGGAAGACGTGGGCCTCTTCCTTCCGCCAGCTCATGTAGACGTCGAACTGCCCGAGTTTCCGGCTCAGGGGTATGTACTTCTGCTTCATGCACCTGTAGAAGGGCATGACGAGCATGACGTCGTCTTTGAGTTTCCCGAGGGCGTCGCTGAGGGCGTAGGCCACGTCGGCCAGGCCGCCCGTCTTGGCGTAATGGGCGCACTCGCTCACTATCATCGCGACCTTCATAGTATGGCCCCCTGCCTGAGATAGGCCGTCGCCCCTTCGCGGCCGACGACCTTCTGGCGCTGCGTCACGACGCAGTATTTGTCGATCAAGGCGTTTTTCACGACGACGTCGTTGCCGATCGCGCAGTCGCTGAAGACTATGGAGTCCTCGATGACCGAGCCCGGGCCCACCTTCACCTCGCGCGAGAGGATGCTATGGGAAACCTTGCCCTGGACGATGCAGCCGTTTGCGACGAAGGAGTTGCGGACGTCCGCCGTTTCGCCGTAGAGGGCCGGCGGGGTATCGTGCGTCAGCGTGTATATCGGCCAGTCGGGTCGGAATAGCTGCGCGTAGACATCCGGTTCCAGCAGTTCGAAAGAATAGCGGACGTAGTTCTCGAGGGAATCAAAGCAGCGGACGTAGCCCTCGTGCCGGTGGGCGTGGATCTTGAAGGGCGAGGCCCTTAGAAGGTAGGGGATCATCTGCTTGAGCCCGTAAAGCGGGTTCACCGAACCGTGGCGCTTTATTATCTCGGCAAGCCCCGTGCGGTTTATTATCCAAATCGAAAGCGAGACCTTCGCGTTCTTCCTCTTCCCGTCGTTTTTTTCGGTATGGATCACGTAGTTGTCTTCGTCGAGTTCGATCGCGTTTTCGTTTAGGAACGAGGTGTCCGAATCCGGGACCTCGCTATAGACGACGGTCATGGTTTCGCGCCGGTCGATGTGCTCCTCGATGATGGGGCGCAAGTCGATGTTGGTGACGATATGGGGGTCGACGAAGACGAGATAGGAGGCGTTGGAAGAATAGAGTATCCAGTCGTTTTCCTTCAGGTTGTTGATGTCGTGGTTGTAAGGCGGATTTAGGATGCCGCGCTCGTTGGTGAGAATCTGTTCGAGGCCGGTCTTGGTGTTCCTCAGCCAGGCGGTGTTGTTCCCCAGGTGCTTGAGGATCGACCGCTGGTGGTCCTTGACCAAAATGCCGATGTTGCCGATTTCGGAATTGGTGAAGTTGGAAAGGCAGAAATCGATGAAGGCAAAGCGGCCGAGGAAGGAAGTCGAGGCCAGCGGCCTGTTCGCGGTCAGCGGCCCCAGTTCCGGGCAGTTGTGGCAGTCGATGAGCCCGATTACGTCCCTAAGCATCACTTGTTCCCCCTTCCGCCGGCGTAAAGGAGGATCCCCTCGCGCCCGCCGTTGACGACTTCGTTTGCGCCCACGGTGACGTCCGGGGCGAGTATCGCGTCGTAGACCTTCGCGCCGCTTTTGACACGGACGCCCGGCATGACGACGGTATTGTAGACCTCGGCTCCTTCTTCTATGACGCAGGAGCCCGAGACCACGCAGTGGTCGAGCAGGCCGAGGACGTAGGCGCCTTGGTTGACGAGGCTATCTATGACCTTGGCCTTGCGGCCGATGTACTGCGGGGCGCTGTAGGTGTCTTCGCTGTATATCTTGTTGGCACCCTGGACCGTGTAGAGGTTGGTGCCGCCGGGGTTATTGAGAAGCAGGTCCATGTTGGCTTGGTGGAGGCTAGCGACCGTGCCGACGTCCTTCCAATATCCGTGGTAGGTATAGGCCATCAGCTTCTTGTGTTCCTCCATCATCTTCGGGATGATGTTCTTGCCGAAGTCGTGGTCGCTATGTTCGTCCTTCATGTCGCTTAGAAGCGCCGCCCTGAGCGTCTTGTAGGTGAATATGTAGATGCCCATCGAAGCCAGGTTGGATTTCGGGTTCTTGGGTTTTTCCTGGAAGTCGGTGATGGCACCGTCCTTGTCGGTTATGAGGATCCCGAAGCGCGGGGCTTCCGTCCAGGGCACCGGGTAGACGGCGATGGTGCAGTCGGCGCCGGACTTTATATGGCGGTCGAGCATCTCGTTGTACGTGCAGGAATAAATGTGGTCGCCCGAGAGGATAAGGACGTAGGTCGGATCGACTTTGTCGAGCCAATCGAGGTTCTGGCTTATCGCGTCGGCGGTTCCGGCGTACCAGTTGCTCCCTTCCTCGGTCTGTTTCGGGGTCAAGACGCTGACCATGGACCGGACGCCGTTATATCCCCACTTCTCCCCGTTGCCGACGTAGGTGTTCAGGTCGCTCGACTCGTACTGGGTCAAGACGCCCACGGCGTAGATTCCGCTGTTGGCGCAGTTGCTAAGCGGAAAATCGATTATGCGGTATTTCCCGCCGTAGCTCACGGCGGGCTTGGCCACCTTCCGGGTCAGGGCCTGCAGCCTCGTCCCCTTCCCGCCGGCCAGTATCATCGCGGCAATTCTGTTACTCATGTTTCTCCTAAAAGGCCCAGCGGGCCCAAACCTCCTAGATGATACCACAATGATGGCACGTTTTCGGCTTCCTTCTTGTAAAGAAGGGCCCGGAATACTTTCCGTTGCCACTAGGGGGTGGGCGGTGATAAAATACGCCCGCTAAAAAAGGAAGCAGGTGTTTAACGATGTCTAGAAAGTGCCCCGTTAGCGGAAAAGGACCGATGAGCGGCAACAACCGCAGCCACTCGCTGCGCGCCACCCGCCGCAAGTGGAACGTGAACCTCCAGAAGTACCACGTCGAAATCAACGGCAAGATGGTCGAAATCCGCATGAGCGCGCGTGCCTATCGCGCCCTCAACAAGTCCACCGCCAAAGCGGAAAAGGAAAACGCCTAAGTCGTGGATGCGGCCCCTCGGGCCGCTTTTTTGTCGGAAGACCGCGGGTAACCCCCGCTTTTTTCTATGGACGGCCGGGGCGGGGCCGCGGCAACTAGGCAAGCATCAAAAGCGCGTAGGCCAGGGCCAAGGCGGCCGACAGCGCGAGGACGGCCGGATATAGCCTTTCGTAGAAGGCCATCGGCTCGAAACGGGGACGGACGTATCCCTTTTCTTCCCCGACCGCGATTTCCGTGTTGCGGAACGAGGAAAGGATGCGCCTATCGAGCAAAGGGACGAGGAAGAGGGCCGAAAGCAGGAAGGAAGCCGCCCCGAGCACGACGCCGTAGCCGTTAGGGACGTTCAGGGCGTCGAGGCTCATCAGGTAGAACCCCTGCCCCGCGGCGGCCGCGCTATTAAGGGCAAACGCGGCGGCGGCCAGCCTCAGGTGCCAAACCGGTTTGTCGAATCCGAAATAGAAGGCCGCCAGATAGGATATCCCCGAGAGGAGAACGAGGGCCGAGAGCAATATCGGGAACGCCCCGGCCGGGGAAAGGGCGAAAACGGTTATGTAGACGAGGCAATGCCCCAGTACCCCGATTCCGAGCGAAACCATCGGAAACAGGGGCTTTGGTCCCCCTTCGAAGGGATAACGGTTCAAAAAGCCTCCCTTCTTGCCGTAAGGGAAAACCAGGAAGAAGAACCCGAGCAGGCCTATAAGGGCGGCTATGAAGGAAAGGACGCTATAAAGCATAAAAGCAAAGCGATTCCACGCGTCTAGAAAAATCCGGGTGTCCGTAGAGATAGGATCCGGCCACGAGTATGTCGGCCCCCCTTTCGAAGGCCGCCTTGCCGGTGACGTCGTTTATGCCGCCGTCGATTTCGAGGAGGATGTCCCTCTCCCCTATGAGCTTCCTTAGTTCGGAGACCCTCGGAAGCGATTCGGGGATGAAGGACTGTCCGCCCTTCCCCGGTTCGACCGACATCAGCAAAACGAGGCCGAATTCCCCGAGGTAGGGCCGGAGGGCGCCCACCGGGGTACGGGGCTTTATGCTGATGCCGGGCCTGATGCCCAAACCGCGCAGCTCCCTTGCCGCCTTCTTTAGGTATTCCGGGTCTTTGGCGGCTTCCAAATGGAAGGTGACGATATCGGCTCCCAGTTTTGCGTATTCCTTGGCTAGCGCAAGCGGGTCCTCCGCCATTAGATGGACGTCGTAGACAAGTCCCTCGATCCCGGTTATTTCTTGGAAGTCCTCCGGCGAAAAGGATTTGTTTTCCACGAACTTCCCGTCCATGACGTCGAAATGGATGTACCGGCAGCCGGAGTCCCTCGCCAAAAGCGCGGCACCCCGTAGATCCTTAGGATCGGCCGAAAGCAATGAAGGGGCGACGAAGGACTTTCTCATTTGAATCCGAAGAGGCGGCTGAGGAAGCCTCTTTTTTCCTTGTAGGAGTTGGGCGATTTGAGCGCGGTCTCGATGGCGTCTTGCATTTCCTTGGCGCTATGATAGCGCTCCTCGGGACGTTTCCTCGTGGCCTTCATGACGATCATGTCGATGGGCTTTCCGACCAGGGGGTTCAGTTTGCTCGGTTCCGGGAAATGGCGCTTCACGTGCATCAGGGCGACTTCTTCCGGGGTAGGCGCGTCGAAGGGGACCGATCCGGTCAGCAGTTCGTAGAAGACGATGCCCATGGAATAGATGTCGCTCGCGACGCCGCACTGCTTACCCAGAATTATTTCCGGGGCGGTGTAGTAGATGGTCCCGCTCACGCCGTCCCCGCGGTTCTTTTCCCCGATCATCGTCGAGATGCCGAAGTCGCTTATCTTTATCGAACCGTCCGGCAGGTAGAAAAGGTTGTCCGGCTTGATGTCGCGGTGGATTATGCCGTGCTCGTGGATGTATTCGACGCCGCTGGTCAGCTGGAGCATGACGGAACAGGCCTCGCGCGGCAAAAGGGAGTGGGTAGTCGAGAAATTCAAGGTGTCCCTCAGGGTCTGGCCTTTTATGTATTCGTTGGCCATGTAGGGACGGCCGTCGGCGATGCCCTGCCCGTAGACCTTCACTATGTTCGGGTTGTCGAGCGAAGCCGCGGCGACGCATTCGCGGGAAAAGCGGGCGACGTTGCTGGGGCTATCCATCATGTCCTCCCGCATGACCTTGAGGCTGACCGGCTTGTGGCTGAAGACGTCGACGGCTTCGTAGACGTCGGCCATGCCGCCCCGGGCGATGCGGCTCACCACGCGGTAGCGCCCGTCTATCTTGTCCCCGACCTTAATCACGGATGGCCTCCCAATAGGAAACGCCGACGTTGTCGCTTCCCCCGAATTCGCTGGCCATGCGGCAAAGCATGCCGGCCTTCTGGTCGGCCCGCGAATCGAGCCGCAAAACGGCTTCTATATCGCTCTCCTTTAACGAATTATAAAGCCCGTCGGTACAGCAGAGGATGCTCTCCCCTTCGTAGCATATCGTCTTATAGGATAGCGAAAGGGAGGGGTATATGCCCAGGGCGTTAAGCAAGACGTGGCGGTCGGGATGGACGGCAGCCTGCTCGGGCTTCAGCTTCCCGGTCCTAAGGAGAAAGGAAACGTAGGTCTGGTCTTCGGTAAGGCGCTTCAGTCCGCCTTCGCCATAAAGATAGCAGCGGGAGTCCCCGACATTGGCGACGACGGCCTTCTTCCCGATCAAAAGGACGCCGGAAAAAGTAGTGCCCATCCCTTTGTAAAGCGGGCTTGATTCCGACTTGGTATAGACCTTTTTGTTGGCAGATGCCAAGGCATGGCCAAGCCAAAAACGGGCCATTATCGCTAACGGCGTCGCTTTTTTCCTATAGAAGGCATCCAAAATCAAGTCTTTGGCCAGGCTCGAGGCCAAGTCCCCCTTGTTGTTGCCGCCCATGCCGTCTAAGACGGCAAGAAGGACCTCGCCGTGGCTATTGACCGCGGCGAGGGCCTGGTCTTCGTTGGCCAGCCTGACCCGCCCGATGTCGGTAAGGCTGGCATAGGTTCCTACCGGCATCCGTTTCATAGCCCGTGCTCCTTGGCCCTGAGTTGTCCGCAGGCGGCGTCGATCCCGGTGCCGAACTCCTTGCGGACGGTCACGTTTATACCGTGCTTGACGAGATAGTCCCGGAAGGCGTCCACGTCCCGGCGAGGGCTCCTTTTAAAAGGCTTTTCCTTGACCGGGTTATAGGGGATGAGGTTGACATAGCATAGAATGCCGCGGAGCAATTCGGAAAGTTCCTTGGCGTCCTGCGGCGTATCGTTCATGCCGCTTAGCATTATGTATTCGAAAGTCACCCTTCGCCCGGAATCGGAGATGTATTGCTTCACCGCCTCCATCAGCTTGTCGAGCGGGAAGAAGCGGGCGACCGGCATGAGCTTTTCGCGTTTGGCCTGCGTCGGGGCGTGCAGGGAAATCGCAAGGTTGACTTGGAGTCCTTCCTTCCCGTACTTGAGTATCCCCGGCACCAGCCCGGCGGTCGATACGGTGATGTGCCGGGCCCCGAGACCAAGGCATTTCGGGTCGTTTAGGATCCTTATGAAGCGCATTACCTCGTCGTAGTTGTCGAAAGGCTCCCCGGTTCCCATCACCACGACGTGGGTCGTGCGCTCCCGGGTCTCCTTGAGTATTTCGTTTATGCAAAGGACCTGCCCCACCATTTCGCCGGCGGTGAGGCCCCTTTCCTTCTTGAGCAGGCCCGAGGCGCAGAAAGCGCACCCCATGGAACAGCCTACCTCGCTGGAAACGCAGACGGCATTGCCGTAGTCGTAGCGCATCAAGACGGTTTCGACCTTCGAGCCGTCCTCCATTTCGAGAAGGAGCTTGACGGTCCCGTCCTTGGCATCCTGCCTGGCGAATACCTTCGGAAGGCGTATAGGAAAAAGGGAAGGAAGCTCTTCCCTATAAGCCAAGGAGAGATTGGTCATCCGGGAGTAGTCGTATACTCCCTTTCTGTAAACCCAATCGGCTATCTGGTCGCCGACGTAGCGGGACTTTCCGAGACTTACAAGCGCTTCCCCAAGCTCCTCCCGCGTAAGGCAGAGCAAGGGGCGCATCTTATTTCCCTTCGGCCTGGGCCTGCGGCGCCTCTTCGCTGGGGATCATCGCGGGATCGATGAGCGGGGGTTCGGCCTTCGCCAAGGAAGAATCCTTCTTCATGGCGCAATAGTAATAGGAAGTATCGAGCTCTTCGAAGGGGAAGCCCTGCTTCTCTTCGACCAGCTGGAATTCCGGATGGTTCTCGAGGAAAGTCTTCACGGTGTTATGCCCTTCCTTGCGGGAGATGGTGTAGATGATATAGACCAAAGTTCCGCCCTCGGCCACGTACTTCGAGCAGCCTTCGAGGGCCTTCTTCTGTTCGTCGTAGGCCTGGTCGAGCTCTTCGGTCGAGAAATGCAGAAGGAAATCCGGGGTTTCGCGGATATTGTCGAACGAGGAGGAAGCGGGGACGCAGAAGACCAGGTCCTGCGGCTTGCTGATCGCGGCTTCCATCGCGTCGGGCTCCGCGCCGAAGAAATTGACGTTTTTCAGGTTTTCGGCCTTTATCAGGCGGGTGACGTCGGGATATTTGCTAACGTCCTTCACGCCGATGTTCATGGCGACGCGCGGCCCGTAGGTCTCGATCCATTCCTCGATCATGGAATGGTCGCGGGCACTCAGGTAGAGAAGCCCCTGCTTGGGGTCTTCGATCTTGAAGGTATCGCTGATGAACTTGGTCGCGGGCTTGATGTCGAATATCATCCCCTTGCGGTATAGTTCGACCTTCCTAAGCGGGGTCTTCCCTTTGTAGAGGAGGACGTCTTCCACCGGGGTCTTTTCGAAATCCTCGCCGCTCGAGAGGATGGCTTCCGCCGAAATCATGGAAGTGCGGACGCGGACGTAGAACTTGGCCGGGCGGCTGTTGGCCTTGGCGATGTTGTACATCTTCCCGTTCCCGAAGTGGCGCCAGACCTTCAAAACCCATTCCGGCACGTTGAAGCGGAGCGAGAGCTGGAGATCGCGCGGCAGTTCGGGCAGGTACTCCTTGGGATTGCCGGCCTTGGCGAAAAGCGGTTCGAGGGCGGCGGCTTTCTCTTCGCCGATGGCCTGGGCGAGATGCGCCTTGATGTCCTCGGGCGAGATGCGCTTGAAGTAATAGAGGTCGGCAAGCGAAAGGTAGGCCAGCCGTTTGGCCGGCATCTCCCAGTCCTTGTATTCGTCGGCTTCCATTATGTATTCGAACATCAGGTGGTGCCTGAGTTCGCACCCCACAAGACCGCTAACGGTCGCCCTCAGGGGCCTTAGTTCCTGGTTAGGCTGGAATACCTTCTTCAGGGCTTCCCCGAACGGGGTACCTTCGTCGATGATGTCGTCTAGTATCTTGGCGGCTAAATCGAGTTCCTGCATTGTGGATTACCTCCTGCGCTACTTGGCGCTATTCTTCTCCTTATCAAGGTTCTCTTGTTCTAGTTTTTCGGCACGGGCCTTTTCGAGTTTCTCCTCGAAACCTTCGAAGGCATTGCCGAGGAACAGCTGGTTTTCGTCATTGGGGTCGAGATCCGCCCTGTCCCTCGGGTCGGGCATGTCCCCGTCCTCGTCGTCGAATCCGGGGTCGTACTCGTCGCTGACGATATTGCTCTCGGTTATGAACCGCGGGTAATCGGGATTCAGGGATTCGTGGATGCGGTGTTCGTGGAAATACTCGAACACGACCCGGACGTTGATCGCGAAATCCTTCACGGTATCTAGCAGGTACTTGGCGACTTTTCCCTCTAGCGGCTGGCATTCCTCCGGGGCGAAGACCTTCACGGTCACGTTCCAGGAGGTCTGTTCGACGCCGTTATGGAACACCATGTTGTTCGGTGCCACGAAGTCGAGATCGTCCTCTTCTACTTCGAATAGATTTGCCAAGGCCTTGGTATGGTCTTTGCTATAGTGGCCGACCACGAATTGGTCGAGTCCAAGGAAGGTCAGGGTTACCATTTTGACGTCCTCACGTTGTGATAGTATATCACAAAGACTAGGAATCTAAGGGGTCAACTTCTATTTCTATTTCAACCCCCGATTTTCCGGAAAGCCTTTGCGTTTCCGAATAGAGAAATCTTCGCAAATCCTCACTCTTTTTGAATTTGAAAAGCAACGTCCGGCGGTAGCGCCCGGCGAAGAAGGCAAGGAAAGGAGTACCGGGACCGACGATTTCGACGTCCGCGAAGCCCTGCTTCAGGGCCATTTCCCGGAAATCGGCGGCGAATTCGGCGGCCTTCTCCTCCTTCTCGGAAAGGAAGGTCAGGGTTATGAGGTTCCGGTATGGGGGATAGCCGTAGGAGCGGCGCGAGAGCATCTCCCGGCCGAAGAAGCCTTCGTAATCCTGCCTGGCCCCGAAGACTATCGCGTAGTGGTTCGGGTTGTAGGTCTGGATTATCGCCTCTCCCCTCTTTTCGGCCCTCCCGGCCCTCCCGACCGCCTGGGCGATGAGGTTGAAGGTCCTTTCCGAGGAACGGTAACTCGGCAGGCCCAACCCGATGTCGGCCAGAACGTCTCCGACCAAAGTGACGTCCGGAAAATCGTGCCCCTTGGCAATCATCTGCGTTCCCACGAGTATGTCGAACCCGTGGTCGTGGAACCTCCTGGTTATGCCGGAGGCGGCTTTGGCGACCTTCCCGGAGTCGCTATCGAGTCTTTCCGCCTTGGCGTCCGGGAAAAGCACCCCTATTTCCTTCATGACGCGCTCCGTCCCGAAACCCACGCGGGCCAAGGAGGCCGAGCCGCATTCGGGGCAGCGGGCCGGGAAATCCATGAGGAAGTCACAGTGGTGGCATTTGAGCATCCCGTCTTCCCTATGGTAGGTAAGGTGGCCGCCGCAGTTGGGGCAGTCGAAGATATAGCCGCAGGACTCGCAGGTTATGAAAGAGGAATAGCCCCTTCTGTTCAACAAGAGGATTATCTGCTCGTGCCTGGAGAGCTTTTCCCTGATCTTTGCTATGAGTTCCGCGCTGAAAATGTGCTTTTCGCTGCCGCGCGAGGACTTCTCACGCATGTCGACTATCGTGGTCGAGGGAAGGCCTTGGCTCGAAATCCTCCTTTTGAGCTCGGCAAAGCCGTATACCCCTTTTACGGCTCTTGCCTTGGTTTCCAGACTCGGGGTGGCGGAGCCCAAAACGACCTTCGCCCCGGATATCTCGGAACGCATCTTCGCCACTTCGCGGGCGTGGTAATAAGGGGGCGTGTCCTGCTTGTAGCTATCGACGTGTTCCTCGTCGATGACGATCAGACCTATGTTGCCGAGGGGGGCGAATACGGCGCTTCTGGCCCCGACGACGATTCGGGCCTCTCCCCTTTTTATGCGCCGGTACTCGTCGTATTTCTCGGCGGGCGTAAGGCCGCTATGGAGAATCGCGATGATGCTGCCGAAACGCCTCGAGAAATATTCGACCATGACCGGCGTAAGCGATATTTCGGGGACCAGCATCAAAACGTTCTTGCCTTCCCGGAGGAAATGCTCGCTCAGCCTAAGGTAGACTTCCGTTTTCCCGGAACCGGTGACGCCTTGCAGCAAGACGGTCTTCTTCCCGGAAGAGAGTATCTCCTCTATGGCCTTCTGCTGGTCGACCGTCGGTTCGTGGGCCTGTTCCCTTTCGGCTTCGGGTATATGGAAACGGGGGCGCTCCCTGCTGAACTCGCGTAGATATCCTTTGTCTACCAATGTCTTGACGACCGATGGCGTGCCGGCTTCCTTTTTCCTCACTTCCCCGTTGCGTGAGACAAGCCTCAGGCATTCCCTTTGCCTTGGGGTAAGGGATGGAACCTCTTCCTTTGCCGTCCTGACCCATTTTTCATAGGCGATCTTCGGGGCCTTGAGGGAGGATCTGCGGGGTGAAAGCGACTTCGGGAGCATGGCCTGAAGAACGGTCACGAGGGGCGACATGTAATAGTCGCTTACCCTTTTGGCCAGTTCCATGAGTTCGTCCCCGAGCAGCGGCTCCCGGTCGATGACCGACGACACGAAGCGGAGTTCGTGCCCAAGCTGGCTTTCGAGTTCTTCTTTTGAAAAGCCGGTCTGGCGGACACCGGTGACGAATCCCATGATCTCGCGGCCGCCGAAAGGGACGATGACGCGGAAGCGGGGCCCGATCGGCTGCTTTCCGTCGTAAAGATAGCTAAAGGGGCGCATCAGGCCCCTTTTCCCTATTTCGGTCAGGACCTCAACGATCGTCATCGGCCATGCGGGCCTTGATGAGGGAGGCTATCTCCCCGACGGCCCGTGCCAAGTCGTCGTTGACGACTTCGTGCTGGTAATAGTGCCCGCAGCGGAGCTCGCCCCGGGCTTTCTCTAGCCTTTCGGCGATCATTTCCTCGGTTTCGGTCTTGCGGCCTCTTATGCGGTTCTCGAGGTCCTCGATGCTCGGGGGCACGAGGAAAATGGAAATCAGCCCCTTGTCGTCCCGGAGCTTGCCGAGAACCTGCAGGGTGCCGCTTACCTCTATTTCCAAAAGGACGTTCTTTCCTTCGTCCCTCATCTTCTCGACGATGGATTTCGGGGTGCCGTAGTAATTCCCGACGAACTTCGCCCACTCCAGAAGGTTCCCTTCCTCGACGTTCTTTTTGAATTCGTCTTCGCTCACGAAATAATACTCGCGGCCTTCGACTTCGCCGGGCCTCATCTTGCGGGTCGTCATCGACACCGAATAGTAGAGCTTCAGGCTTTCGTCCTTCATCAGTTCCATCCTGACGGTCCCCTTGCCTACCCCGCTGGGTCCGCTCAGTATTATCAAAAGTCCCCGCTTAGCCATCTATTTATGGGATTATAGGCCTTTTTGGGGCCTTAAGGCAAATGTGCTATAGTCTAGCGGTGAATTTCCGCGCGCCTTTTTACGATTTGCTGTCGAAGAAACTAGATGCCGCCCTCGGCGGCCACCACCTCGCGAGGCCGATGCTCTACGCCAAAAAGGCCCTTTGTTTCGCCGTCTCGGGTTCTGGGTACTCGCGCCTTGTCTTCGCCTTGGACGCGGTATCGCCGATGGTCTATCTTTCGAAAAACGCCAGGAAATGCCGGGGTTTCGAATCCCCTTTCCTCGATGTCGTCAAGAAGGAACTGCCAAACGCGTTCGTCAAATCCGTGAGGCGGCTCGGCCACGACAGGGTTCTGGCCTTCGATTGCCTCGTCAACGACGCCGCCTACCGCGAAATCGAAAGGACGCTGGTCTACGAAGGACTCCCGAAAAGGGCCAATCTCGTCCTTTTGAACGAAGACGGGAAAATACTCACGGCCTATAGACCGTCTCCCCTCGATTCGGAAAGGCCGCTTATACGGGGCCTTTCCTACGTGCCGCCCGAATGCCCGTTTGCCGAAGGCGGGCCCGTCGACCCAAGCGAATTCGGACTATACGAAAAGCAGGCCGCGGAAAAGGAAAGGGAAATCGATTCGGAACGCCGCCGGGACAGATACGGCAGCCTCATCGAAGAAGACAAAAGAAGGGAGAAGCTCCTGATAAGGAAGCTTTCGGCCTTCGACAAAGACGAAAAGGAAGCCCTCTGCCACATCGGCGACGGGGAAATCGGCGATGCCTTCTACGTCGGGGAAGGACTCGATGCCGAAAAGGGAATCCTCTCCTACGAAGGAAGGGAATACCCGTTCGATCCGAAGGAAAAGATCAGCACCGCCGCCGAAAGGTACTACCGGCGTGCCAAGAAGGCGAAAACGAGCCTCGCCAATATAAAGGTCAACCGGGAAAAAGCCGAAAGGGAACTCGAACAGGTGGCTTCGCGGCTTGCCGTTTACGAAGACCTCGACGAGGAAACCCTCGAGGAAATGCTCGGCGAGCCGGCGGATGAGAGAAAAAAGAAGAAAAGCAAATCGCGACTGGTTCTTCCCAGGCTCGTGGCAATGGGCGCCCTCAAGGCCTACTACGGCCACACGGCCAGGGAAAACGACGCCCTGACCTTTGCTTTCTGCAAGAACCCGCGGTTCCTGTGGTTCCATGTCAAGGACTCGACCGGACCGCACGTGGTAATCAGGAAGGAAACCCCCACGGAGGAGGAGACCGAATTCGCCGCCTGCCTGGCGGTCTATGCCTCCGGAAGGGACGAAGGCGAAGTCATGGTTGCCCTTAGGGGCGACGTCAGGAAAGGAAACGTCCCGGGACAGGCGATCGTGGGAAAATACAAATCCCTTTTCGTTAAGAAGATACCGGACGAATACCTGAAGGCCTTCCACGAAGCGGGCGTCAAACGCTGATGGAAGAACTGGGCGGCGGATTGAATAACCTGATATACAGGGACAAAGGCTTCGTCTACCGGAAGAAACTGGATAGCGACCCGGATTTCTTTTCGGCTATAAACGAAAGGAAAACATATGCCTTGGGGGAAGGCGATATATTCCCGCGGGTTTACCGCTACGAAGATAACGGGGACTACGTGGAGGAATATATAGACGGAAGGAAATTCCTTTCGGCCCCCACCGCCGGACAATTGGAAAAACTCGGCCGGACGATACGGAAACTGCATGGATATAAATCAGGCGACATAGGCGGATTCTACGCAGTTAGGCGCCTCAAGTACTATGAAAACCATGCAGAAGGGCCTTACTTGGACAAAGGAAAAGTCGATGCGGCCGTCTCCGTATTCGAAAGCCTTCTGGCCAAATACGGAACCCGTCCATGCCATAACGACCTGGTGGAGGGGAACGTACTCGAAACCCCCGGCGGAAGAATCGTCCTCCTCGACTTGGAGTTCGCGGGAACCAATCTCCCGCTTTTCGATCTGAACAGCGTCCTAAGCGAAAACGGAATAGAGGATCCCGACTTGTCCAAGGCTCTCCTGACCGGCTATTTCGGGAGAACCCCGAGCAAGGAGGAGACTTCCGAGGTCCTCTCCCTCTCCCCCTTTCTCGATGCCCTCTGGTACTACTGGGCCCTCTTGCGTTACAAGGCAACCGGGAACAGCGCCTTCCTAGCGATTGCCATGGACAAAGTCAAGGCCTTCGGGATCCATTCCGAAAGCGCGCCCGTGCTATAATCGTGACATGGAAAGAAAGTCGTTTTTTGTCCTCGCGGCCCTACCGCTCCTTCTTACATCCTGCTATCGGGAAAAGGGATTCGTCATCGACCGGAACGGCGATCTTCTTTACGGGGAAAGACGGGGATATAGCGATGTCGCCGTCGAAACCGATGCCGCGACCGTCTTGTCGATGGTCGATGCCGGAATGGACGTGTATCTCGCGCTGCTTGGGAAAAACTGCTATCCCTGCCTTATGCTCGAGGACGCCTACTCCGAGTTCGCGAACATCGACAAGCCGCTTATATTCAGTTTCACCAACAGCCTGGACGAATGGGAAAACGCCAAATTCATGCGAAACGCGGCGGCCATCGCCTCCCGTTACGGGCTTTCGGAGGAAGAGATATTCACGCCGGGTTTCTTTTTGCTTGACGAAGACAGGATCGAGAGGCTCAACATCCGGGGCAGACCGGCCGGCGACTGGAACGGCAACCTCCTGAACAGCCTTTTGAAGAGGGATTGCGAACTGAGCGGCCGCTACTTCTTCGACGAGGAAACTAGTTTCGTGAGTTTTGCGGGCGAATATCCTTCCGCTCCGCTCGTCCTGCTGGCCAAAGGGGACGAGGAAGGACGGATGACCTTCATGTCGGAAATATATCCGAAGCTTGACGGTACCGCTGGTATTTTCCTCTATGAGGAAGGGGACCTTGCCGCATTGCAGGAATTCGGCCTCGAAAGCTACGAAGCCTACATCAAGGTCGGAAAGGAAAAGGCACCCCTTGGCGAAGGTGCCTCGCTGATCATTTAGCCCTTTCGGCCACGAAGGCGGCGAATTTCTTCCCCTCTTCGAAGTCCGTGAACTTGCCGTAGTAGTAGATGTCGCCCATGGCCCTGGCCATGTGCTCCGGGTAACGGCCGTGCATGCAGATCTTGTCCCCGTAGCGGTCGAATATTTCCCGCTCGCTATGGAGGTAAGCGATGTTGTCCTTGCGGGCGCTGGCGAAGGCATAGTACTTCGTCTTTCCCATGTCCTGCCGGTTCTCGTCGTAGCAGATGACGTCGGCGTATATCTCGTAGCACGATACGGAGTTCGCGTAGTCGATGAGGTCGGGCGTGTAGCCTCCCGGCGGTCTCATGTTGCACTCGAGGGCGACGAACTCCCCCATGCCGGCGAAGCCGGGCTTGTCCTTCGCCAAAACGAAGAACTCGATATGGAAGAAGCGGCTGCGGATGCCGAAACTTTTCACGACCTCGCATCCCTTCCTGTAGAATTCCTGCCCGTCGACGTCGTGGAAAGGAAGGGAGAAGGGATTGTTGAAATAGTAGTAATCGGTGTCTTCGTTGACGACGTCGGCAATCGGGGTCATGAAGTGGTCGCTGGTGGCGAAAACAACTTCGGAACGGCTGTTGCATATGCCGTCGAAGGAAACGATGATGCCGTCGATCTTCTCTTCGATGATGTAGGTTTCGGGAAGCCTCTTGGACAGCATTTTCCGGACGGCGGCTTCGTCTTTGAGCGAATAGGAATCGTTGGCCCCTACCCCGACGTCGGGCTTGGCGAAGAGCGGGTAGCCGACCGTCGAAGCGAAATCGAGCACCTTCCCGAGATCGTCGGGTCCGTCGGCCAAAACGTAGCGCATGGTCTTGACCCCGGCCTTGTTGAAACAGGTCTTCATGGCCGACTTGGCCTTGATGTGCCGCATTTCGCCGGGATGGAAGCCGGTGTTGACCCCCATGTCTTCCCTTAGCTTCGCGTCGCTTTCGAGCCACCACTCGTTGTCGGATTCGATGAAATCTATCTTCCCGTACTTCTTTTCGTAGTACCGGCAGGCCTCGAGCATCTTCGGATAATCCGAAAGGTCCTTGACGAAGTAGTACTCCTTAAGGGCACGCGAAAGGCGCGGATGGACGTCGTAGGTCGGCGAATCGCCGATTCCGAGGACGTTCACGCCGTGGTCGGCCAAGGCCTCGACCCACTTGAAGTAGCGGACCGGGAAATTCGGAGAAATGAATATGAAGTTCATGGTTTTTCTCCCTACAGCAAGAGATTATAGCCGCTTTTGGACAATAGGCCTACGGCCTCTTGCCTGTCCTTGCATTTTCTGAAAGATGGACTGATCACGTTCAGGGTCCCGTCCTTTATAACGAAGGCGCCGCCTTCGGCCAGATAATAGGTATCGACGGCATTTAAAGTAACCCTGACCGCGGAAAGGGGACTCCGGAGCATGCCGGCATAGTCGGCATAGCCGGTATAAATGCCGAGCGGGCCCTTGGTGGCCTCCATGTATACCGAATCGGCTTTCCCCCTGATGGGTTCGTCGAGTCTCGAAAACTCGTAGTCGAACATTATTTTCCTTTCCTCTCGACGTCCTCGATGCCGCCGCAGTACATGAAGGACTTTTCGGGATAGCCGTCGTATTTGCCTTCGAGTATCGCCTCGAAGCTCGCGATGGTCTTCTCGAGAGGTACATAGACGCCCTTGTAGCCGCTATAGGCTTCGGCGACCTTGAAGGGCTGGCTAAGGAAGTTGCGGATCCGCCGGGCCCTGGCCACGACGGCCTTGTCCTCGTCGCTAAGTTCGTCGATGCCGAGGATGGCGATGATGTCCTGGAGTTCCCTATATCTCTGGAGGAGCCTCTTTACCCCTTCGGCCACCCGGTAATGCCGTTCGCCCACCACTTCCGGTTCGAGGATGTTGCTGGAACTGGCGAGGGGGTCGACCGCCGGGAATAGGCCAAGCGAAGCGATGTGCCTATCGAGGATGGTTTTCGCATCGAGGTGGCTGAAGGTCGTGGCCGGGGCCGGGTCGGTGAAGTCGTCGGCCGGGACGTAGACCGCCTGCACGGAGGTAATCGAGCCGTTGACCGTGGAGGTTATCCTCTCCTGGAGCTGCCCCATTTCGGTCGATAGGGTCGGCTGGTAGCCGACGGCGCTGGGCATGCGCCCGAGCAGGGCGCTGACCTCGCTCCCGGCCTGGGTGAAGCGGAAGATGTTGTCGATGAAAAGCAGGACGTCCTGTTTCTTTTCGTCGCGGAAATACTCGGCCATCGAGAGGGCGCTCAGGGCTACCCTCATACGGGCTCCGGGGGGTTCGTTCATCTGCCCGAAGCAAAGGGCGGTATGGGAGAGAACGCCCGAAGCCTTCATTTCCCGGTAGAGGTCGTTGCCTTCGCGGGAACGCTCGCCGACCCCGGCGAACACCGAAATGCCTTCGTGTTCGGTGGCGATGTTGCTTATCAGTTCCTGGATCAGGACCGTTTTCCCGACGCCGGCGCCCCCGAAGAGGCCGATTTTGCCGCCCTTCATGTACGGGCAGAGCAAATCGATGACCTTGATGCCGGTTTCGAGGATCTCGCGGCCGACCTTCTGCTCGGTGAAAGAAGGCGCGGGACGGTGGATTGGGAGGTGTTCTTCCTTGGAAAAATCCCCGCCCAGGCCGTCGATGGGCTCGCCCAGGACGTTGAACATGCGGCCGAGGGTCTTTTCGCCGACCGGTACTTCCAGCGGTCCGCCGGTATCGGTGACCTTGGCCCCGCGGTAAACCCCGTCGGTCGCTTCCAGCGCCACGCACCTGACCTTGTCGTCCCCGATGTGCTGCATGACCTCGAGGGTGATGGTCTTGCCCCCGCCCATGTCGACCTTGAGGGCATTGAGAAGGCTAGGCAGCGAATTTTCCCCGAAGTAGCAATCGATGACCGGCCCTTGGGCTTCGGACACCACCGCGACGTCTTTCCTTGCTTTTCCCATAAATCCTCCTAATTGGCTTCATAGCCGCCCACCACTTCGGTGATTTCCCGGGTGATGGCGCCCTGGCGGGCCTTGTTGTATTCGATGTTGAGGTTCTTGATCAAATCGTCCGCGTTGTCCTTGGCCTGGTCCATGGCGGCGCGCCGGCTCGTCTGTTCGGCGTAACTCGAGGACAGGAACAGCGAATTTATTCGCGAATCGAGGTAAACCGGAAGTAGCCTCATGAACATGGCGAGCGGATCCTCGTCGAACAATACGTCGGCCTTTTTCGCCGGGGCGGCGGGCCTATCTAGCGGTAGCAGCCGCGTAAGGCGGGCTTCGGCCTTCAATGGATTTACCGCAAACGACGAAATGAACGAGATTTCGCCGTAGCGGCCATCGAGGTATCCCTTCAGGAGATATTCCCGCAAAGCGGCGATATCGGCGTTTGTTTTCGGATGGATTCCCCCGATTTCGGCGGAAACTCGATATCCCCTGCGGGAAAAATGGGATATCCCCTTCTTTCCGTAGACGGCGATTTCGTCACCCTCCCTCAGATGGGATTCGGCGAACCTGAATATCTCTGAGTTATAGCTTCCGGCCAGGCCCAAATCGCTGCTTATAATGACGAGGAGCCGGCCGTTTTCGCTTTCCGGGACATAGTACTTCCTAAGAGGACCGGCCTTCTTTTTGTCCTCCGAATAGAAGCTTTGGAATAGTTCGGAAACCTTGCGGCAGTAGTCCTCGGCATAGGCGCCGCTACGGGAAAGCCGGGCCAGTTTGGCTTTGGCCAAAAGGCCCATCGAGGAGACGAGTTCCCTCGTTCCCCTGACGGCATTGAGCCTGTGCCTAAGCCCGGAGAGAGATCCCATTATTGCCTGTTTTTCAGGAAATCGGCTGCGGTTTCCCTGATCCTTTCCTTGACGGAGTCGCCCAGTTCATGGCTCTCCGCGACTTCCCTTACGGCTTCCGGGGCGGCGTTTTCCAGGTAGTCGAAGTATTCTTCGAGAAGCGATGCTACCTCGCTAGGAGGAACCGCATCGAAATACCCGGCCTTGCAGGCATAAAGCAAGAGGGCCTGCTTTTCCTCGGCCTCGGGCGCGCCGTTTTTCTGGATGAGTGAGGCCTCGAGCACCGCCCCGTGGGTCAAAATGGCCTTGGTCGAAGCGTCCAAATCGCTCCCGAATTGGGCGAAGGAAAGGTTTTCCTGGTAGGAAGCGAGCTCAATCTTGAGCCCTCCGCCTACTTCCTTCATGTCCCGATGCTGGGCGGAGGAACCGACGCGGCTGACCGATAATCCGGAGTCGATGGCGGGCCTATGGCCGGCGTTGAACAAATCCGAGGTCAGGTAGATCTGGCCGTCGGTAATCGAAATGACGTTCGTCGGAATATAGGCCGAGATGTCGCCTTCCTGGGTTTCGACGATGGGAAGCGCGGTGATGGAACCGCCTCCGTTTTCCGCGTTGAGGCGGCAGGCCCTTTCGAGAAGACGGCTGTGGAGATAGAAGATATCGCCAGGATAGGCTTCGCGGCCCGGGGAGCGCCTGAGCAGAAGCGAAAGCGTACGGTAGGCCACCGCATGCTTCGAAAGGTCGTCGAAGACGATGAGGACGTCCTCGCCCTTTTCCATCCACTCTTCCGCCATGGCCATCGCGCTATAGGGGGCGAGATAGAGTTGGGGAGCCGGCTCGCTGCTCGTCGCGCTGACGATTAGGCTATATTCCATGGCCCCCGCGTCCCGGAGCTGCTTGGCAAGGTAGGCGACGGATGACGTCTTCTGGCCTATCGCGCAGTAGATGCATTTCACGCCTTTTCCCTTCTGGTTGATTATCGCGTCGACGGCAATCGAGGTCTTGCCGGTCTGACGGTCGCCGATAATCAGCTCCCTTTGGCCGCGGCCGATCGGGATCATCGCGTCGATGGCCCGGATGCCGGTGAGCATCGGGGTATCGACGCTTTGGCGGCGCATGATGCCCGGGGCCACCCTTTCGACCGGCCGGGTCGCGGTGTTGCCGAGGGGGCCTTTGCCGTCTATCGGGTTTCCGAGGGCGCCCAAAACGCGGCCGAGCAAGGCATCGCCCACCGGTACCTCGACGACCCTCTTCGTCCTTTTGACCTCGTCGCCTTCCTTGATGTTGCCTTCGCCGCTTATGAGCGCGCAGTCGATGCTGTCTTCCCCGAGGTTCATCACGAGGCCGTACCTGTCTTCGGGAAATAGCAGGAGCTCGCCGAGCATGGCGTCCTTGAGCCCGTAGACCGAAGCGATGTCGTCCCCGATGCTTATCACGCGCCCGACTTCGCCCTTGCGGCCCTTGTCCTCGAAGCCTTCTATCTGCTTCTTAAGCGACGCCGCCAACTTGGATACGTCGAATTTCATACCTCTGCCTCCCTGAGCAAATCCGCCGAAAGCCGCTTCAGCGAGCCTTCGAGGGTATAGTCGTAGCATTTTCCCCCCACGTAGGCCCTGAAGCCCCCGAGGAGTCCTTCCTGCACCTTGAATTCGAGCGAGAGTTCCCGCCCCGTTTCCTTTTCGAGCGCGGCGAGGATGCCGTTTCTTTCAATCTCCGACAGGGGGTGGGCCGAATAGACCGTTCCGCTCCATATGCCGAGTGCCTCGTCGGCGAGTCTTCCGAAGACGTGCGAAATGTCCGCAAAACGCCCGAATAGTTTCCGAGAATGGGCGATTTTTAGGAAATTGGCGAATTCCCTTGGCCCGCCGATGGAGGATCGGACTTCACCTAGTAGCAACGCCTCCTCTTCCCCGTCGCCGTATCCGGAAAGGGCGTCTTTTAGCGAAGGGACTTCCCGTAGCAGCTCCTCGAGGCGGAAGAAGGCTTCGTAGCCCTCCTTCAAAGTCCCGCCTTCGCAGAGCGCCTCGTAATAGGCCTGTCCGAGGGCCCTCGCGATGTCAGCCTTACTTTCCCTCATCCGAAAGTTCGTCGATGTAGCCTTCGACCAGTTTCCTGTCGCTGGCGGAATCGACTTTCTCCTTCAACAGCCGGCCGGTGGCGTCCATGGCCAATGAGGCGGCGGCCCGCTTCAGTTCCTTCTTCGCGTCTTCCTCTTCCTTGGCTATCCTCGAGCGGCTTTCGGCTTCGGCCTTTTCCAGCTTTTCCCTGCCCTCGCGGTAAATGCCCTCCGCTTCCTTCTTGGCTTCGGCCTTGGCGGTTGCCACTATGGCGGCGGCCTCGGCTTTCGCGTCGTCTTTGCGGTGAACGGCTTCCCTTTCTGCGGCCTCGGCCTTCTTCCTGGCCTGCTTGGCCCCGTCCAGGTTTTCCTCGACGTACTCCCGGCGCTTGGCTATGAGTTTCCTCAATGGCCTGTACGCCAAAAAGTAGACGGCCACGATCAAAGCCGCAAGAGCCAGAAGCTGGATCAGGAAAGACCAGAAATTGGGTATTATCTTGTCAAGGAAGTCCTCGGGCGAAAAAGGTGCCCCGGACAGATAGGGCAATCTCATTTATCAAGCCAGACCCAAAACGAAGATGATGAGGATGGCCACGATGAGCGAGTAGATGCCGGTCGACTCGTCGAGGGCGACGGCGATCATCATCGTGCTCTGCAGCTTGCCCCTCATCTCGGGATTCCT
This sequence comes from uncultured bacterium, assembly GCA_949295325.1. Taxonomy (GTDB): domain Bacteria; phylum Bacillota_I; class Bacilli_A; order RFN20; family CAG-826; genus UBA4951. The sequence continues at coordinate 114,253 of CASFKG010000002.1, read as the reverse complement.
GGTCATCCCGTCGATGGCATGGGAGCAGATGAGAGCTTCTCCCAAGGCGGAGAAGTTCCCGCACATCATGGCGAGTGCCGCTCCGATTGCGCATAGTCCTAAATCGGTCATGGTCTTAGCTCCTTTCTATGCGTTGGCCGCTTCTAGCGTGCGACCCCGTCCTTCCTCTATAGCCGGAGAAGGCATGTCCTCCGGGCGTTCCCCTGCAAACCAAAGCGCGCAGAGGAAGCTATAGACGGTCGTCTGGACATAGGCCGAGAAGAGGCCGAAATATAGGTTCAATACCCCCATCGGAATCGGGGCGAAAATCGCGCCGGCGCTGTCGCCCGACATCATGGGGAAAAGGCTTTGCCCGAGGCCGGTCAGGGCCCATTGCACCAAGCCGATTATTATCGTACCGCTAAGGCAATTGCCGAAAAGCCTCATGGATACCGAGATGATCGGCGTCCACATGGTTATGAGGTTGATTGGCAGCCAGAAGAAAATCGGCGAGGTATAACGCGAAAAATATCCCCACTTCTGGTAGCGGACGGCCGTAAAATGGATGGTGACGAACATGATGACGGCCATGCTAAGCGGCGCCGCCATCCAGTCGATTACGCTGGGAAGCCCGGTCAGGCCGACGAGGAAAGCCAAGCCGCAATAGGGGACCATCGCCAAAAAGTAGGGCAGGTAATTCAGCATCGCGGCGCCCATGTTTTCCTGGACGAAGCCTTCCAGTTTCTCGTAGCCCCACTCGGCCAGGAAAAGAAGGCCCTTGCTGGGCTTCCTGGGATCGGCGCGGCTGGCCAAAAGCCCGATTACGGCCGCCAAGGCCAAAATGACGAGCATGACCAGGAGGCTCGAAAAAAGAGGGGCATCGAGGAATTCCCAGCCGAAGGAGAAGAATTCGGAAAGACGTTCGCCGAGGTTCATTTTTCCTCCTCCCGGCCCCGCTGCTCCTTCTTGTTCGCGATCGAGCTGGCTATGAAGGTCTTAACCGGCACCAACACGAACAAAAGGAGGTATCCGGCGAAAACCGTCCAGAAATTGAAGGCGTCGAAACCACCGAACCACTCGCTTTTGTAGGTACAGACCGCCGCGACGACGAGCCCGGCGCCCATGAGCAAAAAACGCGAGAAATACAAAAGCACGGAATAAGCGGCGGCACCTTTCTTGCCGTCCATGGAAAGCAGGAACTCGTTGCCCTTGTACATGCTCAGGTAGCAAACGCAGGCGATGAGGCTGCCGGTTATCCATCCGATCGGGTATTGTCCGAGACTCAGGAAAAAGAAGGGGCAAAGGCAGGCGAAGACCGCAAGCGAAATCGCAAGAAGCACCGCGAGTGTCTTCTTCTCTTCGCTTAGGGCCATGAACTTCTTGAGCATATCTTACCCCGGGTCCCTTATTCTAGTTTGAGGGGCTCCCGCCTTCAACTTCCGCTTTTGCGGAAGAGGCGCCGCCGTTTTCGTTTCTATAGAGAAGCTTGAGGAAAATCGGAGTGAGGAAGGAAGTAAGGAGGATGAGCAGCAGGCAGAACGGGATTATCTGCGGGGACACGAGTCCAACGTCGACGCCGGTCTGGGCGGTGACGATAAGCACTTCTGCCCGGGCCATCATCCCTATTCCGATGCGAAGGGAATCCTTCAGGGAATAGCGGCACATCTTGGCCCCGCTTCCGGCCCCGACGATCTTCCCCAGCACGCCGAGTACCACGTAAAGCAGCCCGAAGCCGATGAAGGCGAAATCGGAAAAATCGAAGGAGGCATCGTACATTTTCAAGGCCACCGAGGCGAAGAATACCGGCACGAACATGACGTTGGCGGTGGTTTCGGTGCGGTGGTCGATGTATTCCTTGGACTTGGTCAGCGAGAGAAGCAGCCCCGCGATGTAGGCACCGGTGATGTCGGCGATCTGGAAAAACTCCTGGCTCAGATACGCCCAGACGAAACAGAAGGCCAGTCCGAAGATCGGGATGCGGCGGTGATGCGGGAACTTGGCATCGAGGTAATTGAAAATCGGCTTGATGATGAAATAGGCGCCGAACGAAAGCCCGAAGAAGATGGCCATGTTCGCGACAATCACCACGACGGTCCAAGGGCCCTCGACGGTGCCCCCGCAGGCGTTTATCAGCATTTCCAGCAAATTGCCGTCGCTCGTCGAGGAACCGGAAAGCGATATGATAAGGGAAAGCAGGACGATCCCGATGATGTCGTCCAATATGGCGGCGCTGATAAGGGCGCTGCCGACCTTCCCTTCGAGTTTTCCCAGTTCCTTGAGGGTGGCGACGGTAATCGAAACGCTGGTCGCCGTGAGGATGACCCCGTAATAGAGGTCGCCGTAGACGGGATCGACGCTTTCCGGCAAATAGGAGGTGTCCATTCCCCCGTATACCCTGAAGAGGAACGCGGCCAGGAAGCCGAAAAGAAGGGGCATCAAAACGCCGAGGCCGGTAATGACGACCGAGGACTTCCCCACGGCCTTGATCTGCTTGAGGTCGGTTTCCACCCCGGCCGAGAAGAGAATCAGCACGACGCCGATTTTCGCGAGTATGTCGATTCCCCCGCGGGTATAGTCGGTCAGAACCGTCTCCCCCGGTATGAAATAGAGGAGGCCGATCAGAAGCCCGCTAAACAAGAAGCCGATGACCTGGGGGATCTTGAATTTGGCCAAGGCAGTCGAGAGCAGTTTGGCCAAAATGAGGATCAGACCAAGCGGCAGGAGTATTTCAAAGGGCTCGCCGTCCGCGGTGTTTTGGACGGCATCTAGAATCGGTAACATATTGGCTCCGGGAAAAGTATATTAGCCTATCTTAAAGATAGGCCTTGAAAGCGCTTACTCCACTTTGACGTAACGGAATTCCGCCGAGCGGAAACTTCCGCCTTCGTAGGATATTTCGACCTCGCCTTCGACCAGCGGCCGGAGGTAATCCCTGAAGGAGCGGTCCATCCCGCGTTCGTCTTTGATCATCGAAGGGGGGATGGTCCTCTCCCCGTTTGCAAGAACGTGTACGTCGCTTAGGAAGAATTCCGATTCATAGGGGGAATCCGCGAGCCTCCTTATGCAGACCATCTTCCCGGTTTCGCCCTTCAGTATTTCCCTAACGGCATACCGGCTGAGGTTTATGGCCTCTTCCCTATCGACCTTCGAAACGGTCAACGGATCGGCCCGCTGCGGAAGGCTCAGCTCCATGGTCCTAGTGGGGATGCCGCACTTCCCTTCGATCAATTCGCTCAGGGCAGCCGCGACCCCTTCTAGTGATGAGTGGCCGAAACTGTCGACCTTCTTCGGGGCCCTCGGCAGCTTTATTCCTTCGCTCAGGGCAGCCACCGCATAGCCCTTTTCCCAGTAGGTCTTCGAAATCACGTCGAGGAACTTCTGCTCGTCGAACGGCATTTCCGGCAGGAATATCAGGTCGGGCCGGTAACGCTCCGGCAGGAGGTCCGCTGAAGCGGTAAGCCAGCCGGCGTTGCGGCCCATGATCTCGAGGAGCACCAATTTGCCGTGCGGATAGCAGGAAGCATCGATCACCGCTTCCTTCACGGTATTGATGACATGCTTGGCGGCACTGGGATAACCGAGGCTGTGATCGGTGCCCATGAGGTCGTTGTCGACGGTCTTGGGAATGCCGAGGACGAGGCAAGGCACTCCGTGTTCGGCGAATAGGCGGGTAAGCCGCGAGCAGGTATCCATCGAATCGTTGCCACCGTTTACGAAAAGATAGCCGATATCGTGCTTCTTTATGGTGTCAATTATCTTAAGGTAGACCGGATCGTGGAGGTCCTCCGGCATCTTCCGCCTGGTGGTCCCAAGAATGGCCCCCGGGGTCTGGGGCAAGAGGGCGATTTGCTCGTCGTCCTCGCCGTAAAGATCGAAGAGATCGTCCTTGATCAGCCCTTCTATACCGTAGTGGCTTCCGTAGAAGCCCCCGATTTCCTCGTGGAGCCTGGCCTCCTCGATGGCACCGTAAAGGGAAGAGTTGATGACGGCGGTCGGTCCCCCCGACTGCAGGTAGCACAAGCGTTTCATGTTTAAATCATAGGGTAATCGCGGCCCGGGGACAACGTTTGGGGAAAAACGCAAAAAGGCGCTGTTTTGCTTGCTTGCAAGCGCTTACAAGGTAGGCCATAATCTCGTGTTCGGGAGGAGATATGTCATTTACCATCAAGCTAAACGGAACAAGTAAAACCTACGACCGCAAGGTCTCGATATTGGAACTGCTTCCGGAAGAGAAGCGTTACGACTACGTGGCCGCCAGGGTCAATAACCGCGTGCGGGACCTGCTATACGAAATCTATTACGACGCGGAGGTGGAACCGCTGACCCTCAGCGACCACGATGCCATAAACACCTACGAGGCGTCCCTCCGTTTCGTCGTGGCCATGGCCTTCCATAACCTCTACCCCGATCTCAAGATACGCTTCAGCTACGACGTGAGCCGCTGCGTCAAGGTCAACCTCCTCGACCCGGGCGTCAGAAGCGACACCGCCATGCTCATAAAGGTGAACCACGAGATCGACCGGATCGTGAAAGCGGACCTTCCGCTGAAAAGGAACGTGGTCAGCAACGAGGAAGCCGCCAGGATATACAGGGAAAGGGGATACGACGACAAACTCGCCATATTGAAATACCGTCCCGAAAAGACGGTCCACCTCTACGACTGCGACGGCTATTTCGACTACATGTACAGCCACCTCGTCCCCTCGACCGGTTACATAAAGAAATACAAACTGAGGCTTTATACACCGGGTTTCCTCATACAGTACCCCCGCTCCGAAACCGGAGGGGAAATACCCGAATTCGAGGACGCCCCGACCTTTAATAGGATATTAAAGGAAAGCCACGACTGGGCGAAGATCGTCGGCGCCGACACCGTTGCCGGCATAAACAAGACGATAGAGACGGCCGGCGACATCGAGTTCATCAACCTCTGCGAAGCCCGCCACAACCGGATGCTGTGCGAACTCGGGCAGTTGATCCAAGACGAACGCGATGACGTCCGTTTGATATGCGTCGCCGGTCCTTCGAGTTCCGGCAAGACGACCTTCGCCAACAGGCTCAGGATCGAACTGCTCAGCCGCGGCATCCGCCCGATCCGCATTTCGATCGACGACTATTACAAGAGCAAGGAACAGTGCCCGCTCGACGAAGAGGGCAAACCCGACCTCGAAAGCATCGATGCCCTGGACATCGACCTCTTCAACCAGAACATGGTCGACCTCATAAACGGCGAGGAAGTCGAACTTCCGAAATTCGACTTCAACCGCGGAGGCCGGGTGCCGGGACGCAGGCTGAAAATCGCGGAAGGCGATCCCATCATCATCGAGGGCATCCACGCCCTGAACGACCGGCTTACCACTTCCATACCCAAACACAACAAGTTCAAGGTCTTCATTGCGCCGCAGGCCCAGATAAACATCGACGACCACAACCCGCTTTCGATTACCGACCTGCGGCTTATCCGCCGGCTCGTCCGCGACAAGAAGTTCCGCGGCGCGTCGGCCGAGGAAACGCTATCCATGTGGCCCGGGGTCCGCAAGGGCGAGTTCAAGTGGATATATTCGACCCAGGAAGGCAGCGACTTCGTCTACAATTCGATGCTCAGCTACGAACTGCCGGTCATGAAGAAGTACGCCATGCCCCTATTGGCCGCGATCGACCGCGAGTCCCCCTACTTCCCGGTGGCCGAAAGGCTCATGAGGATGCTCAAGTTCTTCGTCGGCATGGACGATTCCTGGGTACCGAGCAACTCGCTCATGCGCGAGTTCATCGGCGGCAGCTGCTACGCGGACGTGTGAACCTTCTTGCCAAGGTTCTTCAAACGGGCCTTCAGTATTTCGTGGACGGCCAATAGCTGGGGGAAATAAACCTGACGCAGGGCCTTGTAGCGGTTGCGTTCCCCTTCGTCCACGTTGCTCAGGTATAGGCTCGAGAAGACCTTTTCGAGCCGGAAGAAGGACTCGTAGAGGTTAAGCATCGCCACCAGATGGAAATAGTTCTTCCTCGAATATATCAGTAGCGGCGAGCTATGGGCGAGTTCGCTGCTCATTTCGTACACCTTGCTGTAGGCATGGAGGCCGGCGATCCTTTCCACCCCGTCGCGGAAATTGAGCTTGAAGTCCTCCACCGACGAGATATCGGGTATATTGAGGAGCCAGCCGTACTCGATGAAGCGCTTCATGTCCTTGCTTTTGAGGCCGGCCGCGTGCATGCCTTCCTTTATCTCGAGGAAGCAGGCATCGGTCTTTTCCTTGTTGCCCAGCCCTCCCCGGAACGCCATCGCGTAGGTCAGGTGCCGCAAATAGCCTTCCACGGCGGGGTTGCCGTAACGGATCAGGGCCAGCAGTATGCATTCGTTTTCGTGTAGGGTCCGCCAGGTGGAGAAGGCTTCGGTCGGGAAGCCGTTGGTTAAAAGCAAGACGATGCACTTGCAAAGCTGGAAGGCCTTGTTCATCACGTCCACGACCAGGGTATTGGCCGGATCGCCCTTCTTGTAGCGGGAAAGCATCCCCAATATGAAATTCAGATAGAGCGAGATGGTCGATATCTCGGGATTGAAGCGGTTGGAAAAGGAAACGCTTTGGTAGCTGAGATGCTCGTTGGTGGCGTATTTGTCGAGCGCGGCGGACACCAGATAGGAGACATACCCCTCCCCTTCGCCTTCCTTTCCGCCGTGGGTGGACAGGTAAAAGAGGTGCTCGTTGTATATGTATAGAAGCAGCTGCACGTGGTTCAGCGGCAGGGCGGACAGCGCTTTGTTGGTGCCGGCAAGCCTGCTGAAGCCGTCGACCCCAAGGCAATAGGCGCCGTAGAGAAAACCGACCGTTTTGGCGTCGGGATTTCCCAAGACCGCCTTGCAGAGGGCGGCAAAGGCATCGCCGTTAAGGGGTTTGAGCGTGGAGTTCGGCACCCCTTTACTCTACTACCTTATAGCGGCCTTGCGTTAGGGAAACAAGATATCCGGACGTCGGCAGGCCGAACAGCCCTTCGACGATTTTGCGGTAGCCGTTTACCTGGTCATCGTAATGCGGGTCGTCGATGTTGCTTGATTTGTAGTCGATCACCACGGCCCTGTCCTTGCCTAGGAGCAGGAGATCGATGGATCCTTCCCTTCCGGTTTCGTCGACGAAACCGTACTCCTTGTAGGCCTTGTAGCCCCTGGCTTCCCGGAAGGGAGGAAGCGCCAGGGCCCTTTCGAGAGAGGACCGTAGATCTAAATCCGCGACGAAGGAGCAATCCAAGGTAGCGAAATCGACGAGCTGCATGAGGCTATGGAGCATGGTGCCGCGTTCGGCCGCCCATTCGTCCACGAAGAGGCTTTCCTTGCTGTAGCGGGCCGACTTTTCGCTCCCGCCGACCGGTTTGGCTTTGATGAGGTCGACCGTACCGGTCCCGGAAGCGGCGAAAGCGGAAACGTAGGAGGTTTCCCCGCCGGGGAAAGGAAGCGACGCTTCCTTTGCTTTTATCCCCGCTAGTTCCAGCAAATCCCGGAAACACCTTATGTTCCAAGCCTTTCCGTACTCGTTTGGCCGATCCGGGACATCCGTTTCGACGAGTACCAGTTTTTCCTTGGTTCGGGTAAGGGCCACGTAGAAGAGACGGATGTACTCGGAAAGGGCTCCGGCCCTCTTCTTGATCGACGCATCGACCGAAGGGGCGAAGGCCAGGCTGGTATCGTAGGGTTCCAAGGCCACGCCGTACTCGCAGTCGGCCAGTTTCCCGACGTTGAAATCGCGGAAATTGAAACGGTGTTCGAGTTCGCCGATATAGACGAGAGGGAACTCGAGCCCTTTAGACTTGTGGATGGTGTAGATCTTGACGGCATCGAGATCCATGTTCGCCTTGTCTCCCCCCAGGTCGCTTTTCTGCTCGCGCAGGAAACCGGGAAGGCCGGTCAGTTTTTCGAGGCCGTAGCCGAGCCTTTCGAAACTCTCGGCGACGCCGTAGATGGAATAAAGGGAGGCGTAGGCCTTCTTGAGGCCCCGGACCCGCAATAATCCTTCCCGGAATCCGTGGTGCTCGGAAAGATAGCGGACCGCCTCGGGAAGGGAGAGTTTCAGGAATGCCGCCCGGTTTTGCCTGACGTCCCGGGCGAAGTCGCCGTTAAGAAAGGCGTTTCCGCAAAGGGCTTTCCAGATGTCTTCGTCGCTGTCCATATAGAGGAAGGAACGGCGGATGCTGGCGTAGCTATGCCTCAAATCGTCGAGGTTGTCCTTTTCGTCGAGGTATAGGTAGAACTTGGCAAGGGAGGAAAGGGCCATGAGGACGTCGGAATCGCCAAGTCCCTTTGGGGCATCCGAGACGTACGGGACGTGCCGGCTTTCGAGTTCCTTTATCAGATCGTCGTAGTTATTCCTGGTCATGCATAGGACGGCGAAGTCGCCGGGCCGGCAGGGTCTCCCTCCTCCGGCTTCGTCTTTCGAAAACACCCTGAATCCGCTTGTGAGTTTGCGGGCGATGTCTTCGGCGATATAGCGGTAGCAAGGAAGCGGGGATTTGCCGTCGTCTTTCACCGAAACCGTTTCGATGCCGTATCTTTCTAGGCTGGAGGAGGGGGAATACGATTTGTTTCCGTAATCCAGCGCCTGGCCGTCTGCGTAATCGACGCCGCCGAGCCCTTCGCTCATGAATGAAGCGAATATCCCGTTTATGCCTTCCAATACTTCCTCGCGGCTGCGGAAGTTGTACGTCATGCGGAGCAGGGTGCCGTCTTTTTTTCCGGCGTAGTCGCCGCTTAGTTTCGAGAAGTATTTCGGATTGGCGTGGCGGAAACCGTAGATCGACTGTTTCACGTCGCCGACGTAGAAGACGTTCGAGATGCCGAGTTTGTCGATGAATGATTGCTGCAAATCCGAGGTATCCTGGTATTCATCCACCATGATGAACTTGTATTTCCCCGCAAAATCCCTGTTGATTTCCGGATTGTCCATCGCTTCCAACGCCATGTGGTAGATGTCGTTGAAGCCGTAAAGCCCGGCGTTTTCCATAACCGCCGCCATGTCGCGGTAGAGCCGGGCGGCCAATCCGCAAAGGAAGGAGATATCGTCTTTCGAAGCGAGGAATTCCTCTTCCAACTCCTCGGGGTGCCCGCCAAGGAGCTTTGTCTTTTTCTGCACGGCGGCGACCCTTGCCTTGAGGCTTTCCGAAATTCCCTTTATGCCGGGATAGGCTTCCTCCATGGCCTTGCCGCAGGTAGGGTAACGGCCGGCCAGCTGGAACCCGTTGCCCTCTTCCAAGGACTTTCGGTAGGCCAAGCTAAGGTCTTCCGGAACAAAGGCGAAGGCATCGCGGTAGTCCGATTCGAAGGAGAGGAGATCATGGCAGTCCGAGATGATTTCCGCGAGTTGGCCGATTGCCCATTGCCTGATGCTTTCCTCGCATTCCCGGTAATATCCGGGGGTCAGGAAACGTCCTGGTACTTCTTTCGACAGCCACTCCAGGGGATCGGGGCTGAGCAGAGAGGCCTTGTAGAGGTCCAGAACATAATTCTTGATCGGATCGGCGGTCTTGTAGCAATAGCGCCAAAGCAGGCTCAGATACTTCGCGTCCTTTTTCCCAGAAAGCTCCTCGCTATAGGAATCGATGAGGCGTTGGCATTCGAAATCCAGGATGCCGTCGGCATCGATGGCAATGGAACTGGAAAGCCCCAGCAGATGCGCATAGGAAGAGACGATGCGGTAGGCCAGCGCATCGAAGGTCATCACGGAAGCCGAATCGATGCTCCTGGCCGCTTCCTTGCAGTGGTGGTCGTTTTCGGCCGAAAGCTTTTCTAATATCCTCTTCTTCATCGACGCGGCGGCATCGTTGCCGAAGGTAAGGACGAGCAGTTCTCCGAGTTTGCACTGCCCGGTTTTGATTAGTTCCACCGTCCTTAGCGATAGTACTTCGGTCTTCCCCGAACCGGCTCCAGCGGCAACTAGATATCTTCCCTTGCCGGCGGATATGGCCGCTTGCTGCTGCGACGAAGGTTTGTATGCCATGTTCGTTATCTCCGTTAAATGTGTTCGACGACCCCGTCCCGGCGGTAGCAGACGTCCCGGAAGGGACAATTGGCGCAGGCGTTATCGCCGGTTTTCTTTATCTCGACCGGCTTCACGGCGAATTCCCCGTCCTGGATAGAGGAATCGAGGTCGGCAAGATAGCCGAGGGCTTCCTTTTTGATGGCGTCGATGCCGCTTTGGGATATGCCGCGATAGGCCGACCGGACAGTCCCGTCATCCTTGAATTTGGTGGCCCCGGCGACTATTTCGCTCGCGTTAAGGGGCTCGTAGACCCGCGGCTCGTCGAGGAGGATGCCGTTTACCTTTGGCAAATCGGCCTTCCTCTTGTTCTTGGTTCCCTGCGACCACGAATCCGGCCAGAAGGAGGCCTTGGCCGGGGCGAGCGGGAAAATGAGGGCGGCGCCGGTCTGATCGGTCGGCCCGCTGGAAGCATCGTGGACCCAGGAATAGATTGGAAGCTGGCTTTCGACCCGGTATTGCCGGAATATGTCGGGATCGAATTTTTCGGTACCGGTCTTGAAATCGATCAGGACATCGTAGGGCAACGGGCCGCCGACGTGGATGATTTCGTCGACCGAACCGTTCACGGAAAAGCCGCCTTGGCGGAAATCGAAGCGGGCCTCGCGCTCGATGCCGCGGTAACCGAGCGCATCTTCGAAGGCGGCGATCCTCTTGAGCATCTCGTCGGCGAAAGCATAGACCTTGGCGAATAGCACCTTTTCTTCTTCGCTAAGCGGTTCCTTCCTCAAGGCGGCGGCCTCCGAAGCCGCCTTGTCCTTCAGCTGCTTTGCATCGAGGGAGGGATCGTCACGGAGTTTCAGCATGTGGTGAAAGAAATTGCCGACGAAAGCGCCGAAGTTATCTTCCCCGTCCTTCAATCCGAGAACGTGGGAAAGATAATAGGAAAACGGGCAAAGGCGGTATATCTTGAGACCGGAATAGGAATACCTGCGGGCGGCCTTTCCGCGGGCAAAGTTCCGATCGCCGTTTCCGCCGAAATCATAGGGAAAAGTTCCGTGGATATCCTTCAAATCCGGCCTTTTTTCCAAAAGAACGTTAATCCGGGGGTCTTCGTTCAGGGTCTGCTCCTGAAGGTCCTTGAGGAAGCCGAAAAGCACCGCATCTCCCCCGTTCTCCGTTACGGTAGCGACGTCGGAAGGCAGCAAGTCGGCGTCGCCGTATAGATAGGAGGGCTTTCCGCCTTCCTTGTTAAGCGAGGAATAAACTAGGCCCCTGTGCCTCAGCAGCATCCCGCCCTCCAAGGCCCGGAGCTCGGCTTCGTCCACGGAAGTGGGAAGCCCGGCCAGCTCCTTGTACTCGTCCTTGAAATAGGTATCCTCGACGCTGGTCCTTGGGAGGGTTCCGAGATACGCCGAAACGACGATGATCTTTTCCTCTTCCGGAACGTAGGGAGAAGTGATCTCGCCAGGTCCCCCGGAAACCGCCGGAATGCCGACTTCTACCGCCCGGGCCGATTCCATGTAGAGGGCCTTGCGCCTATCCAGGTCCTTTATGGAGGAGAAGGAATTGACCAGAGAAGCCAGCTGCCTCGCGCCGGTGTTTTCCGCTAGCCCCGAAAAAAGATCTTCGAGCCTTTTTTCGTCGTCTCCGCTTCCGATACCGGAAATGAACTCCCGGAACAAAAGCGTATCGCTGAGCGCCACGTTCCTCGGAATCGAAAAGCCGTAGGCCGGGGCCTCCTGCATGAAGAATTCACGGAGGTTCCCGGAAAGTCCGTAGATGTGTACTTTCCGCGGGTCGTCCGTTTCACGGAGCAGTTTCGCCGTTTCGGAAAGAAGGGCCAGGCCTTCCATGTAGAAGTCGTCGTAGAGCCTAGCGGGCTTGACGCGTTCGTTGGTCGAAAGGGGGACGTAGGTTGCATCTCCCAAGCCAAGCCTCGCGATCAGTTTTTCCAATTTTCGGCATTTCGGATATCCGTAAACCAACGGTTCGTGGTGTTCGAGCAATAGACGCGGATTGGGATGGGCATAAAGCAGGCCCTTTTCGAGCAACTCATCCCGGATTGCGGATATTTTTTCGAAAAATGCTCCTTTTGCGGTGGTTTTTCCAATCTTGCATATCGCGGAAAGCGTTTTTTCGGCCTTGGCAATCGTGTATCCCTTTTCGCCGACCAGATAGCCAAGGGCCTTGTCTCCCGCCCGGAAGCCGAGCAGCCCTTCCAGTTCCTCGTAGGAAAAAAGAAGAAAATCCAAGGTGGGGTTTTGCCGCCTTAAAGACAGTACCGAATCCCTCAGTCCATAAGGAACGATGACAAGCTTTCCGTTTAAGCTAACGTTCATATCTTGAATGCCAATGTTGCCTCCACGGCCTTTTTCCAGCCCCGGTAGAGATTATCGCGCTCTTCCTGCGTCATTTTGGGGACATAGCGCCTTTCGACCGGATTAAGACCCCGGATCGCGGCGAGATCCTTGAAGAAACCGGACGACAACCCGGCCAGATAGGCCGCCCCGAGGGCAGTCGTCTCGCGGTAACGCGGTAGTATGACGTCGGTGCCGAGGATGTCGCTTTGGAACTGCATGAGCATCCCGTTTGCGCTGGCCCCGCCGTCGACTTTGAGGGATTTGAGTCCTAGACCTGTTTCCTCCTTCATCGTTTCGATGACGTCCTTGCTCTGGTAGGCAATCGAATACAAGGCCGCCCGGGCGATGTTGTGCCGGTCCGAACCCCGGGTCAGGCCGAACACGGCGCCCCGGGCCTCGTCGTCCCAGTAGGGCGTGCCGAGTCCGACGAACGCCGGCACGAAATAAACCCCGGCGGTATCGGGCCGGCGCGAGGCATATTCCTCGCTGTCGCCGCTTTCCTTGAACAGGCGGAGTTCGTCGCGGAGCCACTGGACGACCGCTCCGCCGACCAAAACCGATCCCTCTAAGGCGTATCTAGGACGGCCGTCGAGGGAGCAGGCCAAAGTGGTAAGCAGGCCATGCCGGCTGTAAAAGGGTTCGGTCCCGGTATTGAGGAGCATGAAGCAGCCGGTGCCGTAGGTGTTTTTGCCCTCCCCCTTTTCGTGGCAGCCCTGTCCGAAAAGCGCCGCCTGCTGGTCGCCGGCCACCCCGCGGATATGGAGGTCCTCGGAGAAAAAGTCCGCCGTGCCGAAGTCCCCGGAACTAGGAAGGGGCACCGGAAGCATCTTCATGGGAATGTTCCAGATGCGGCAGAGTTCCTCGTCGTATTCCATCTTGGAAATGTCGAATAGGAGGCTGCGGCTCGCGTTCGTGTAGTCGGTAAGGAATCTTTTCCCCTTGCTAAGCTTGTAGATGAGCCAGGCATCGACCGTGCCGGCCAGAAGTTCCCCTTCCTCCGCCCTTTTCTGGGCACCGGGGACGCGGTCTAGGATGAAACGGATTTTGGAAGCAGAAAAATAGGGGTTCACCAATAATCCCGTTTTCGCGTGTATCAAAGGTTCGTAGGCCCTGCGCTCCTCGCATAGCCCGGCGGTCTGCTTGCTTTGCCAAACGATCGCGTTGTAGATGGCCCTGCCGCTATCGCGTTCGAAGACGACCGCGGTCTCCCGCTGGTTGGTTATGGCAAGGCTATCGATGTCCGAAAGGCTTTTGGAGGAAACGATCAGTACCTCGTTTACCACGTCCACGAGCGAGACGAAAAGCTGGTTTGGATCGGCTTCGACCCAGCCCGGTTTGGGATAAAGGCAATCGACGTTCCTGCTCGCCCTTGCCACTATCCGGCCGTTTTTGTCGACCAAAAGGGCCCGGGTCGAGGTGGTCCCTTGGTCTATCGCGATTATGTACTTTTCCACCCGTTTATTCTAACGGGTGCCCTGTAGTTTGGAAAAGAAGGCTTCGATGTCCTTGGGCTCCTTCAGGATCTCGCTGGTCAGGTTAACGCAGCCGCTCTCGGTTATGTAGAGATCGTCCTCGATCCTGATTCCGATTCCCCTTTCGGCGATGTATATGCCGGGTTCGTCGCTTATTATCATGCCCGGCTGCAGGGGGATGTCGTGGTAATCAACACTCCCCTCTATGGATTCGTAGGGATCGTGGGTATCGAGGCCGATTAGGTGGCTCACGCCGTGGAAGTAATACTTGATGAGATCGTCTTCGGAATCCATGAGCCCCAGATCGACCATGCCTTTGGCCAGATGCGCCTTGGTGGCATTTTGAAGTTCCCGGATGGTCACTCCCGGGCGGGCCAACGAGATGACAAGTTTGTTGGCGTTAAGGACCATCTCGTAGAGTTTGAGCTGCAGGTCGTCGAACTTGCCGTTTACCGGGAAGGTACGGGAAACGTCCGCGTTGTAATACCCGAAGCGGCCCCCTAGGTCCATGAGGATCAGATCGCCGTCCAGACACGTATCCTTCGGCGTCGGATAATGCAGGATAGCCGCGTTTTTCCCCGATGCCATTATCGTCGCAAAGCTCAGTCCTTGATAACCGGTTTGGTCGTTTACCTCGTGGAGGAAGGCATCGGCTAGCTCGTATTCCCTGACGCCCGGCCGGATGGCGGCGACGGTTTTTTCGATTGCTGCCTTGGTCGCGCTTACGGCCCGCTTGAACAGTTTCATTTCCTGGCTCGACTTCACGAGCCTCATCGTGGTGACGTACGGATAGACATCGAACTGGGGAATGGCCGGAAACATGCCGGCGATTTTTCCGCGGAAGTCGCTTACGCTGGTTTCCTCGGCAATCTTGTTTTCCTTCTCGAAATCGAAATAAAGGTGCTTGGGCTCCTCGAGCTCCTCGCTATTTCCCCCCAATGCCCTTTCGAGCATGGCCCCGAAGGCGCCGGTCGGCAGGACGTTTTGGCAGGCGCTTATTTCGCTGGCTTGGGCGAAAGTGAGGAGCTTGCCGGTCCATTTCTCCTTCTTTTCGTCGTAAGGAGCAACGAAAAGGTATTCCCGGTAGATGCCGCCATTCACCGAGATGATGATGACGGAATCGGACTGGTCGATGCCAGTCAGATAATAGAAATTCTTGTTGACTTCGAATGGATAGTTCTCGTCGGCGCTTTTTTTCTTTTCGACTCCCGAGAAGAGGACGATGAGACTGTCTTCCTTTATCTTCCTGGCCAAGTCGCGCCGGCGCCTTTGGTATTCGCAGCTGTCGACCCGTTCATCGTAGTTCATCATGTTCAAATCTCCTTTACTGACTTCCTGCTGCCAAGGAAAGAGGGCTTGAGGCCGAGGGTTTCCAAAGCCGCGCATATATTAGCATTGCCGTCGAAACTTACTACGGCCATCTCGGCCCCGATTTCGCGCCGGTGGGCGACGCCATTACGCTTTAGCAGGTTTTCCGCGGCCGCCATCCTCTCGAAAGGAACCTCGACCTCGTAGGTATCGGTTATGACTATTTCCCCTACCTTGGCTAAGGCGATTACTTGCTTGGCGCCGTCCGAAAAGACGTGCTTGAGCCGTCCTAGGCCGAGCTTGGTCCCGCCGAAATGGCGGGCGCAGATGAGCAAGACGCCGTCGAGTTCCCTGCTCCTAAGCAAATTGAGGAACGGAAGACCCGCGGCCGCGTGGGGTTCCCCGTCGTCGCTGCAGCGCTCCCGGCTTCCTTCCACGTAGGCATATGGATAGTGGCTGGCGCCCTTTTCCTCGTTCTTGAATTCCTCGGCCGTTTCTTCGGGGGAACGGCCGCGAAGCGGAATCAAGGCGAACCGGAAAGTCGACGAAAGCACCTTGCATTCATAACGGCTTTCGGCGACGATTCCGAACTTAGCGGACATTGGCAGAAAGATAGGCGAAGACGTTTTCCGGGCCGTTTTCCCCGATGGTAAGGAACCTGGAATCGAAATCCATGAAGTCGGGAATGTTGGCTTGGCTACTGGAATCGAGATATCCCGAAAGCGCCATTTCGTCGAACAGCGGTCCGACAAGAAGCGACACCGCGGCCTCGTAGGCGAATCCCCAGGCATCCGGGCTATCGGGCTGCAGTTCGGCGAACCCGTCTATGATGGACTCGACCGGATCGCCGCTTACCAACGACCCCATCACCTTCAGCAGGTCCGCGAGGCCGCCGTCAGACTGGCAGAGCAAGGCAACGTCCGCCCCTTTGAAGAAATCTCCGTCTTCAAGGGCGAATGCGAGATTGTCCGGCAAACTCGCCAAGGCGGCCGGATCCGCGCCGACCTTTTGGATGATGTAGGGACGGGATGTGGACAAAGGCAGGCCGCTGGCCTCGCGGGCATAGCCGCGGAAGCCCGCGGTCATCTCGCCGGCCAAGTTGGCGATCATGTTCGCCCCGAACAGCGGTTTGTCGGCAACAAGATTGGAATCGGATCCGAAAAGGGAGGAATAGAAATCCCCGTAAGGCGAATCCGCCTGATCCAGGAGGTTCATCAAATAGAGGTATGACGGAGCATCCGCGATGGCCGCGGCTTCGAACCCGTAATAGAGGCCTTCGAAGGCCACGATTCCCGCGATGTTTTCGTCGAGCCACTTCCCTTCCTGGGCATAGGTAGGATGGTGGCCGCTGCCATCAGCGAAGCCGCTATTGTACTCAAGAAGGCTTAGGATGTTCCCGATGGCTGCGAGCGGATCGTCGGTCGCGGTTCCCTCGGCTCCCTCGACGGGAAGGCCGTCTTCTCCCATGGGGATGCCGCCGTACACTACCGCTTCCCCTAGCGGGACATTCGCGGATGCCGGGATCTCGATGCCGGGTAGCAGATCGGCGAGGCCGCTCAGGTCGCTGGAGACGATAAGCAGGTTATATAGGGTAATGGCGCCGCCGGTATAATCGCCGGACGGGGTCACGTAGAAACCGCCTTTGGATCCGAGGAACTCCAAGATGGTGGCGGTGCCGATGTCGAGGGCCTGGGTGATGCCTTCCCGGCTGGAGGCGTCGAAGGCGAAATAGCTGTCCTCGGTCCCGTCGCCGTCGCCGTCGATATAGAGCGCGTCGAGCATCTCGACCATCGTCTCTATGCCGCCTTCGCGGTAACGCTGCGCGGCCGCCGCAATGGTCTTTTCTTCCCTGAAGAAGTAGTCCGAGCTGTCGACCGTGTAGGTAAACGCGGCATTCGAGTCCTCCGGAAGGCCGCTGACCTCTAGGCCGTAAGGGAGCAGGTCCCCGAAATCGTAGTGCCCGCCGCTATGGGGTAAGTCGGAAACGTTCGCCGCCGTACCTTCCCGGTCCTTGCCGTGCAATGTGAAAGTAAGGCCGTCAAGGAGGGTCTCGTCGACCTCGCTTATGTCGAGAGAGAGGATGCGGCCTTCGCCGAAGAGGCTGCTACCGCTTTTTACGGAATAGCTGGAATAGCTTTGCATTCCCATCCCGGAGAAACTCGACGAGGAGTTTTCGTCCGGCAAGCCGTTGACCATCGAATCGGCCAGATAGGCGGCCGGAAGGTCGACCAGTTCGAGTTCGTTGAGGCTCCGCAGCAAGAGGCCGAGATCGTCGGGCGAAAGGTTCTCGAAGCTCGTGGAAACGTTGGAAAGGTCGCTGTCGCTGCCGAGCAGGTCGCTGTTCTGGATGGCTTCGAAGAAACCGACTTCGGTCGGGCTTCCGATGGTAAGGGCGGCGATTTCGCGCTCATAGTCGAAGCCGCCGTCGCGCCCTTCGATTATCCTCGCATAGAGTTTGGCCCTCGAACCTACCTCCTTGGCGTCTTCCCGGGCGGCAAAGGACAGAAGATCCGAATAGCTTCCCAGGAACGGATTGCCGTTATTGTCCTTTAAGGAGAGCAGGAATACGGCATCCTCCTGGACGTCGAAGGAGAAATATCCTATCGCGGTGGCATCGTAGACCTTTAGCATCAGCTGTTCGAACACGGTCAGGTTGTTCGGCAGTTGGTCGATCGCGTTGCGGGCATGGCTCAGGTTCTGCTGGTTCGGACCGGCCAGGTTGAACACGTAGGAGTCGTGGGCAAGCATGAGCACGTCGTGGAAAGCGATGGGCGAAACCGAGGAGAAATCGATAGTGCCAAGGACGTTCCGGAAATCGCGCAGATAAGAGATGAGGTCCACGATGTTCTCGATTTCGCTGGCCGGATAATGGCGGCTCCAGTCGGGGCTATCGAAATCGAGGACCCCGCTGGATTCGTCGTAATAATAGGAGAAATAGGGATTGGCCAACGCGATGTCTATGCCTTCGATTTCGATGTCGAGGTTGTCGCCGGTCAAATAGGACGAGAGGATGTTCGGCACCATTTCGAAAAGCAAATCGCTGCCGTTGATGGCGTCAAGCAACCCGTAGAGGGTCTCGGTATCGATGCTAGAGGGAGAGAAATCGCCGGCCCCGAAGAAGGCGGAAATCGAAGGCAGGACGTCCCCCAAGGAATCTATCAGCCCCTGCTGCCTGTCCAATTCGACCTGGTTGTCGGGGGTGGCGACGCCATCGGCGCTGCTTGGGAAATTGACGCTGTAGATGAAGTTGGCGATATAATCGCCGGAAGTGGCGAACCCCTCGGCCTTCGGACTGGTCGGGCGGCCCGCGTCGTCCACCGGGCAAAGATAGGCAGATATGGCCTCGTTACCGATAATCGCGTACATCGTGCTTTGGAAGAAGGTCCTTTCCTGCCCGTCCTTAACCGTGTTGAAAATATGGCTCTGGGCCAAAAGCTTGGCTACGTCGACATAGGATCTCATGTCGCCGGAAAGCGGATCGTCGCCTAGACCGGCCAATATGGACAATGCGTCCACGAAATTCATTATTTCCTCGTGCCCGTAGCGGCCTTCCCCGTTTTCGTAGGCGAAGTTGGCGGTGGCCAAGCCGCCTTCGACAAGCGGAACCTCGAAGGAAGAGGCCATGCCGGCGAGCTGGCTTCTCATGGCGAGCGAGAGCAAGAGGCTTTGGTCCATGTTGTCGAGCAGGGCGGCCAAATCGCTCTTCCTTGCTTCCACCTCGGCCGCGGTACCGCTGAAATAAGAGGCGAAGTCGAGGCTCCCCAAGTCGGTCCCGCCGCCGAGAATCTCCTTCATGGAATCCAGGGCATCGGCGATGGAGGCGTTCTCGAAGTTCCAGTCCGTCACTTCCCGGACCCTTTCGAGGACCTCCTGGCCGGTCACGGCATCGCCGTAGAGCCCGGTTCCGTAAAGCGTGCTGGCCAAAAGCGATTCGAAGGCCGTGTCGGTGCCTTCGACGTAGGATGAATTGAAGACCCGGCTGTCCGCCAAGGCGTCGAGGATCGGTTTAAGGGTATGGCGTCCCGAAAGGCTAGCGAGCGAAACCGAACTCGCCACCTGGCCTTCGTCCATCAGGCCGTACGTCGGATCGGTTACGGCGGCCAGCAGATCGGAAAGGAGGACGGTTTCGGCCGCCCTTTCCTGGGGCGTTCCGTCATAGACATAGGCGATGTTGGCGTTTTCGACGCTGATTCCGCCGTATTGCACCAGCGCAGCGGCCAAATCGTCTTCCACCATGGCAAAGACGTTGGGGACAAGAAGATTTCCCAGAACCTCCGAGTAGGAGGCCGAGGACATGAGTTCTTCGAATAGGTCTGGGTCCATTTCGTAGATCGAGAGGTTCTCGAGTCCACCTAGTTTCTGGGCCGATTCGAGAACGTCGCCCAAGACGGCGGACTCGGCGACCCAATCGTCCGGATTGTCGAGGGAAAGGACGTTGGCCTTAAGTAAGCCGTATTCGTTGCCTTCGATGACGGCAAACGACTGCGTCCCATAATCGAAATACGAACCCTCTATCAGGGTGACCGAAGTGCCCTCGAGGGACTTTCCCAAAGTATCCGCGAGGAAACCGGGGAACAGATAATCGCCGTCTTTTATGAACAACTGGCTGGTCGCACAGACCCGTATAATCCCCTCCACGGCATAGGGGTCGCTATTGAAGAAGTCGATATTGGAAAGATCCCCTACTTCGCTTGCAAAGCGTATAAGGGCCTTGAGCGACCGTCCTTCCTCGACCCAATCGGTCACGTTTCCGAAGGATATGCCGCTATCGGTCCCGAACAACGCGGCGGTGAGGTTCTCGTCGAGGAAGTCGCTTATGCAGCTCTTCAGGACCAAGGAATCGCCAAGCGATCCGAACAGGGAGACGAAATCCTCTTCCGGAATGGCGTTGAGGACCCGAAGGACCCGGGTAATCTCGCCCGAAGCGACATCGCCGAGGTTATCGAGCAGCCCGGTATCGACGATTTCGCCAAGGACCCTCAAGAATGCGTCGTTTTCGCTTTCCGCGAAGGAAGCATCCTGGAAATCGCCGATGGAAAGCCGGAAACTGCCCTCCCCGAAGGCAGCATCGGCCACGGTCTTCATGAGACAGTAGTAGTTGGTGTTTATCACGGTCACTCCGTCGACTTCGTCGACCGGATTGAGGATCTTGCTGTTGGCAAATAAATCGAGCAGGTATCCAAGAAGGGGTTTGGCATCGCTCCCCTCGCCGATTTCGACGGAAAGGAGGTCCTTGATCTGGGAGGAGGAGAAACTGGAACTACCAAGTCCGGTAAGAACCGGGATATAGGGGTCCAGTTCCTTAACCGCGGCCAATAGGTCGGCCAGTTCCCCACCGAGGTTTTCGACGCCGAAATCAAGCGGCAAGGCTTCGGGCCCGAGCAGGTTATTGACGAAATTGCCGTCCCCGTCGAGGAATTTTGAGAAGACCGCCGGCAGGATATTGCTCGCTATCAAAGAGGAATCCATAACCCTTAGGGCGTCGATTGCCCCGTCATAGATATCGCCTTCCATGCCTTGGAAGACGTTGTCGGGATCGATGTAGACGCCCGGATGTTCCTCGAAATCCTTCAAAAGCGCGGACGCGGAGGGATGGCCGACGAGGAACTCCTCCATGACGGAGAGAAGAGAGGAGAGCTCGCGTTTGTAGTTGATCATGCTCTCCGCGACCGTCGCGCCCTCCAGTTCGTCGGTGATGGGCTGCATGTCGACGACTTCCTCGTCCTCGAATAGACCGGAATTTATGCCGGTTCCAAGCAAAGAAAGCATTTTCGGCATCGCGTTGTTGATGAGTGACGAGTCGAGGAGGCAGGTCTCCCCTTCCGTCTTCGAATGCCCGGTTTCGGAATCGATGTCGCCGAGATCGCCGACGAAGAGGTCGGATATGTCGGTGATGTTGTCGACGGCAAAGTCGATGACCGGCTGCATGTTCACCTCGCCCGTCCCGCCGGAGGCCATGAGGCCGGACAACAGGGCCGGGGCGAAATCTGGATCGATCGAATTGGCTTCGTAGACGAAGTCGTAGACGTAGCGTAATTCGCTTCCCCACTCGATGTCCTTGAAATCCTGGCTCACCGCGTCCGGACGACCGTCGTTGTTCGTGTCGACGAAGGTGGCTTCCGGCAAAAAGTCGGCGATGGTAAGGACGTTGGGATCTTCTCCGAACTGCTTATCGGCAGCTACCGCCTGGACGTAGGCGAAACTGTCGAGTATGTTCTCGAAAAGGGCAAGCTTGCCGTCGTCAATCGAGTCGAAGAAAGCATCGAAGTCGGCCTTCGTTTCCTCGTTAAAAAGATTGAAGACGTAATCCAGGTCGAAGCTCATTTGGCCGTTATCGTCGATGTATAGGCCTTCGAGGGTCCCCGAATCGAGGACGCCTTGGTATAGATCCGCCAAGGAATCGAGGGCATTGGAGAAATCCTCGCTGTCGGCGGCGATTCCCTCGTCGGTCAAGAGATAAGAGGAAACCTCGTCGATGTTAACCGCAATCTGAAAGGCGAAGGGAAGGGCGATGCTCACCAGTTGGTTGTCGGCCAAAAGCCTAAGTATTTCCGGGGTTTGATTGGCGGTAATCAATGTCGAAAGGATTTCGCCTTGGCTGCCGCTTAAGTCGACGCCGGTAGAAAGCGCCGTCGCGGCAATGGAAGCGATTGATCCCAGTTCCTGAAGAAGCGACACCGACATGTCGCCATAATTGCTGTTTATCAGAAGATCGATGAGCTTCGCGTCGAACGTCATGCCTTCCGATTCGCTCCAGTTGAAGAAAACCTGGGCAAAAATCGAAGAGTCGTAGGCATCTAGGACGTCGACAACCGTCGCGTAGGTTCCGTTATCCGCCCTTATCTGTTCCATCGTTTCTTCGTCGGGGCGGACCACGGCTTGGTTGATGGTATTCACAACGGAAGTCAGCGGGTAGATAACCAAGGCGCCAGCGACGAAGACGAAGGCGGTCTGGACAAGGCCGTTCACTATGCGTCCTTTGTTCATCTTCTTCCGGTTTCTACGGATTCTCTTCGGGGTGAGCCACTTGAAAAGGATGTGCCAGAAAAGCCAGATGACGAAATTTACGAGGGTTAGCAACAGCAGCCCGTAGACCAAAAGAAGAACGAGTTTGACGCTGTTTGTGGCCAGCGAAATGGCGTAGGAAGCAAGCTCGGAAGGATCGAGGTTTGTCCCTAGGGCCTTCATGGCCTCGCTAACCAGCGTTCCGATGGTCGCGAAAGGCGTTGTCCAGGAAACCGAAACCGTCGCACCGTTAATGGCCAGGTTTATAGCCGGCAAGCCGAAACCGGATAGATCGAAGTTGCCGACGAAATCGGCAAGCGGTTCAAGGCAAATCAGGAAGACGGCGATCCAAATGGCAAAGGAAACGAGGCGGTAGACCCCGTAACGCCAGCCGTGGAGAAGGCCCCAAAGGAAGGCTAGTATGAGCAGGGCGACTATCGCCCAGAAGGCAACGTTGAGCGAAGTCGTCAAAATATCGACTATCGAACCGACGTCGACGGCGTCGGCCAAAATTCTGAATAGGGATCCCATGTCTGCAATTATCGCACAAAGAAATATGCACAAGCACTAGGCAAATGATAACATTTGCCACATGCGGATTGTCACCTACCGTAAATGCCAGGAATGCGGGTCGACTTACGATGCTGCGCTGAAGGATTGCCCGAAGTGCGGAAAGGAAAACGACGATCCGGCATCCACCAGGGGATTCTCCGGTTTTTATCCGGTCGGGGCCGCGAGGGAAATCGCGCTTGCGCTAGGTGGCTATCTTTTGCTTTCCCTCGTAGCAACGGCGGTCCAATTGATTCAGCTTTCTGCCGGCGGACAAAGCGCCGTAACGGACCCCGTGAACCTTTCGATTGCACAGTATGTGAGTTATGGGACGGTCCTAGTCCTACTGTGCCTTATCGTTTTCGACAAATGGAAGGGGATATTGCGCAAATTTTCCTGGAAAGGACCTGTTTTGGGCCTCGTCGGCTTCATTGTGATCTATGTGTTTAATTTCCTCTATGGACTGGTACTTAGCCTTGCAGGGGCCAACGTCACCGACAACCAGAACCAGACTCTTGTCAATCAGATCGTACTGGCATCTCCGGCCCTGGCCATCGTCTTCCTTGGGCTTTTGGGGCCATTCGCCGAAGAACTCATCTACAGGGTCGGACTTTTCGGGGTGCTTAAACGTGCTAACGACTGGATCGCATACATAGTTGCCGGGGCGATATTCGGCTTCATCCATTTCGACTTCACGAATATCGGTTCCCTTAACGAATGGCTGAACCTGCCTTCCTACATCGTGCCGGGCCTCATACTCTGCTATGTTTACGACAAGCAGGGATTGGGTGCCTCCCTAACGACCCATGCCCTCAATAACCTCCTCTCGGTTATACTTATCGCCGCAGGAGCCGTCTGATGGAAGAAACGCTAAATAAGAAAAAACACCTGGTCATCGATTCGTTTTGGCTAAAGGTCGTCGCCCTGATTACCATGACGGTCGACCATGTCGGATTGGCCTTGGAGAACGTTCTTCCTAGCGCCGGGATACTAATCGTTTCCGGTGGCTGGCTCGATAACCTGATACTTGTCCTGAGGATGATAGGTCGGCTCTCCTTCCCGCTATTCGTATTCCTTTTGGCAGAAGGCCTCCGCCATACCCATTCCAGGGAAAGGTATTTACTGAGGCTCTCGGCAGTATGGATTGCGGTTTTGGCCGTCTCCTGCGTCATCCAGTTCGGCTTTTCCACAAATGTCGGTAGCCAGGCTTTTTCCGATTTGCTGCCCTACGCCTTGTTTATTTACCTGTTGGAAAGCAAAAACCGGAAAATCCGGACGTTGGCGCTTTTGCCTTTGGCCTATGTCGGGGCGTCGTATTTCATAAGGTTCATGTCGGGCGTGGATATCGCCTATGCGCCTTTCCGGCTTTTCTTCGGAGGCTATAACATCTACGGCTTTGCCCTGTTCATGCTTTTCTACTACTCCCCGAAACTTCTGGAAATGCTCGTCTCGTCGGTCTCGGCCATCAGAGGCGAGGAAATGATGGACGAGTATAGGAAGACGGAAGACTACCGCTTTCTGCTAGATCTTTTCTGTGCCGGATCGATCATCGTCGTCAATCTCGTTTTCTGGGGATTATGTTCCATCGGCGCCACCGAACTATTCGCCTCGGGGCCCTACGACATCTGGAGCATGGGGCTGCAAAGCTATTCCTGCCTTTCCGCGGTGCTAGTTGCTTGCTATAGCGGAAGACTTGGTTACAATGGCAAATGGTTCAAGTACGGTTGCTATGCCTATTACCCGATACACCTTGGGCTGATATTCCTTATCGTGGCCCTTTGCGTGGGCGCGGCGTAGAACCATAAGATCAAAAAGGAGAAAAACATGCTGAAACACATTGCTAGCAAGTCGGAATTCGATGTCGAAATCCAATCGGGCAAGGTCCTAGTCGACTTCTATGCCGACTGGTGCGGGCCCTGCAAGATGCTGTCCCCCATCGTCGAAGAGATCGCCAAGGAACATCCCGAAATCAACGTTCTAAAGGTCAACGTCGACGAAGTCCCGGAACTCGCTTCCGTCTACCGCGTGAGCGCCATCCCGACCCTCATTGCCTTCGAAAACGGCAAAACGTTGGCTGTCCGCATGGGCTATATGCCGAAAGAGAGCGTTTTGTCTCTACTAAACCTTTAATCGCCCGCGGGTCCGTGCTATATTAGCCGGGCTACGCGAATGGACCATTGGTGTAGCGGCCTAACATGCTTCCCTGTCACGGAAGAGACCACGGGTTCGAATCCCGTATGGTCCGCCACGCAGGTGTAGTTCAGTGGTAGAACATCAGCCTTCCAAGCTGACTATGCGAGTTCGATTCTCGTCACCTGCTCCAATAGGAAGCAACGCCCCGGCGGGGCGTTTTCTTTTCGGCAAAAAATATCCAGTGTCTTTACTATGTATAAATCTCTTAGACTCAAGGAGCGCCGGAGCCCTCAGGAGTCGTTTCCGACGTATTTCTTTGCCGATTCCGACCTTCTTCTTATGATCCGCGGAAAGGTCGAGAATATCACGATGCCGGTGATGGTCCCGGCAACCAAATCGGCTATGCCTTCCGACATGTAGACCCCTGGATAGGAAAGGAAATGCGAAAGGACGAAGCATAGTGGAATGAGTATGCCGACCTTTCTCATGACCG
Organism: uncultured bacterium; assembly: GCA_949295325.1. Taxonomy (GTDB): domain Bacteria; phylum Bacillota_I; class Bacilli_A; order RFN20; family CAG-826; genus UBA4951. Next base: position 88,992 of record CASFKG010000002.1, on the reverse strand, counting down.
CAAGGACAATCGCGCTTTTGGCCTGGCCAAAGGCGACGTTCAGGTTCTGCAACGTCATTTGGATCGGGAACATTATCGTCCCCACGAGGAACAACGGGGCGTATGTTCTAACGAGTCCAAGGACTTCTTCGTCCGCGTTGAATATATAGGCGTATAGGTCAGGAAAGGCCATCGAAGGGAGATAAAGGGATATCCCGAAGCCAAGGGCCAATAGAAAAGCCGCCCGTATCCCTTTTTCGAGCCGTTCGCCGTTCCCGCTTCCGGCAGGTTGCCCGCAAGGAAAAAAGCCCATCCTCTTGGGCGAAAGGAGGGCTTTTGACCGTTTGGCTTATCAGGCTTTCCTGAGAATGAGGGGGTTTCCGTCGGGAGTCAGTACGCTGAAGAAGGGCTGCTGGCCGGAATAGTCAACGTAGCTTATGTCGTAGGTTTCTCCGCCGATGACCGCAACGTATTCGCCTTCGAAGCCAGTTGAAACGAAGGAAGTCGCGGGCGTTCCGTCGAATACGATCGTCCCGTCCCCGCCCATCACCAACTCATGGGTACCGTCGGACCACGTCCCGACGTATTCGTCCGGGAAGTCGAAGGACGGAAAGGATTTGTAGAGGGTGGCTTCGACGTAATCCTCGTCGGTAACTTTTATGTAATCGCCCTCAAGTCCCGAAAGGTATTCGATTTCGTACTCCTTGTCGCCGAGGGTAGCGGTGGCCTTTTCGGAAAACACGGTCTTAACGAATTCCAACGGTTCGTCGAAAGCAACGCCGTCATAGGTGGCGGTGGCATCGGCGTTTATCACCAGCGTATGGCTTGCGCCGCCGGCATCGTCGATCCCCTGCCAGGTTCCTACGAACTTCGGATCGATGGCGGGTTCGGCTTCCCCGGTCCTCACGAGATCGACGACCAAGGCCCCGGTTTCGTCCGTGAGGCGGAAAGTGCCGGCCGCCGGACGGTAGGTCAAAACGTAGACGGTGCCTTCGACGGTCAATTCGGCTTTGTAGCCGAGTCCGTCGGAGGTCTCGCCCCATTCGCCGACTTCGGCGGAGACGCCGTTGATGCTGATATCGGATCCACTGAGGATGACGACGTCGAAGGCGAAGCCGCTTCCCTCCTCTTCCCCGTGCCAGGAACCGATTAGCTCATCTGGCATGGCGATTGGCTCGTTGTCCGCTATTTCGAGGTAAACGCTGCAGGTATCGTTTTCGAGGAGGATTTGCTTCGGATAACCGGAACTCGCCGGATAGTACTCGAAAGCAAAAGTATCTTGACCGGATGTCAGGGTCCCGATGTAGTAACCCCACTGGTTGGTTTCCGTCAAGACGAGTTCGGCGGCGTTGCCGTTCAATATGACGCTGTCCTCCGAAATTTCCAAAGTATACTCGGTCCCCTCCCAATAGTCGGTACCGGTCCACGTGCCGTACATGTCGGGAATCGGAGCGATTTCCTCGATGGTGAAATCGTAATCGATGGTGGCCGTATCGAATTCGGCGATGTCGACGCTTACGCGTTCGTGGTAAAGGCCACCGCCGTAGTTGTACATGCCGGACGTATACGAGAAATTGTCGACGTAGCCGTCCGGGCCGATGTGGATCGTGAGGTCCTTGGCGCCCAGATAGGAAACAAGGCCGATTACATTGGCATCCTCCAGCAGGAAGATGAGGGCCTCGGTGGCAGTGGCCGGATCACGATAGAGGTAGGTATCCTGATCTTTCGTCGGAACGAACATCTCGGCGGCGATGATGTTCGGAGACGGAATCGGATAATAAGATGAGCCCTCGTAGGGTTCTCCCCGGACCGCCGTGCCGTCTACTACCTCGAACTCGTAGTACTTCCCGTCGCTATAAAGCGCATAACCCCAGTCGTTTTCGCTGGTGATCCCGCCGTCGTTTGCGAAAAGAACCGCATTGTAGGTTACCGTCGATTTGCTACTAGCGACGCTCATGCTGTCGTCATCGAGCGGGGTCATGGTCTTTTCGTAGACGAAGCCGGTCGTGTCGCTCGGACCGGCCAAAGCCATGGTCCAATCGTACAAGGCGGCATCGATGCCCTCGTGGCACTCTTCCGTTTCGTAGGGGACGGGAACCGCACGGTCGGCTTCTTCGCCTTGCCTGACCTCGATAGACATGTCCATGTCATCTCCCCGCGCGTCGGTCGCCGCTATGGAAATCGCAAGACTATCGCCCAGCCGCGAGAGGCTTACGGAATCGTAGGTTCCGACCGAATAGAACATAAGCGGTATGCAGAAGGCATTGACCTTGTCGGCGGCGAGGTCGTATCCCCCCGCCCCGTCCTCCGTCAAGTCGGAAGCGGCGATCTTTCCGAAGGGATTGTAGAAATTGTTATCCCAAAGGACCGCCGTTTTGCTCCCTTCCAGCAGGAGTTGGGAATCGAAGATTTCGTTCGTTATGTCGCGGTAGTAGCTCTGGACGGTCCCGTCCGCGTTTTTGTGCAGCACTTGGGCTTGGTAATAGTATCCGAAATCGTCATAGTCGAAGAACTCGTAGGATTCGGTTCCTATGAACAGTTCGACGTTCGTTTCGCTACCGTAGTTGGCCAAAGTTCCTTCTCCGACAATCGAATTGGCAGATAAAGCGGCGATGAAGGCATCGTCGATGGCCGTGGCCGGTTCGGGATCGCTACCGGTCGATGAAGTCGACGGCCCGGGCGGCGGGGTGGCCGAAGAGGAAGAGGCATTCCCTGCGCAGGAAGCCAGAACCAGGGCCGAAGCCGCCAAAGCCAATAATAGTTTGTTGCTTTCCATGTGTTTCTCCTTTGATGATGAAAGGATATCGGCATTGGCAATATAGGCAACGATTATTTTCGCCGGCTTAAAAATGCTTACATTTCGTTTCTCGAAAGGAAAAGATGCCCAACGCCATTCGCCCGGTGTTTGTCCGAGATCCCGGCCGCGGCTGGAAAAAACAAAAAGCCCGGCAAATCCGGACCTTTCGCTATAACTTGCAACGACCCTTTCGAAGGTCGAGACTGACGGAATGGTGGCCCAAGGTGGAATCGAACCGCCGACACAGGGATTTTCAGTCCCTTGCTCTACCGACTGAGCTATCGGGCCAAACGCTGGCGGACCATACGGGATTCGAACCCGTGGTCTCTTCCGTGACAGGGAAGCATGTTAGGCCGCTACACCAATGGTCCAGCGCCTCGATATTATCAAGGTCTAACCGAGATAAATCAAGAGCGATTATCGTTTGAATAGCCGCGAGAAAAAGCAACGGCTCTTCTCTTTGGCCCTAGCGACATCCCCGGGCTTGTACCCGGCTTCCTCCACCGCGGCCTTGAGGAGGTCGTCTCCGACCCCGTCCTCGGCTTCGACGAAAGCGGCTTTCTTCTCGCGGTCGGCGGAAGCGGATTTGACGCCGGGCACCTTGCTTAGCGCTTCGGCAACGTGCTTTTCGCAATTGGAGCACATCATCCCTTCGACGTTGATTTCTATTTTTTCCATGTCTATGAACAAGGCGGGGATTTCTCCCCGCCCTTCTCCTTTGCTATCGATTAATAGTTGGTGGCGCGAAGCTCGAAGAAGCTCTTCGGATGCTTGCAGACCGGGCAAATCTCGGGGGCGTACTTGCCGATTACGAGATGTCCGCAGTTGCGGCACTTCCAGACGGTAACGTCCTCGGAAATGAAGACCTTGCCGCCCTTGACCTTCTCGAGAAGCTTCAGGTAGCGCTCCTCGTGGGCCTTTTCGATGGCCCCGACCATCTCGAACTTAAGGGCGATTTCCTCAAAGCCTTCCTTGCGGGCGGTTTCGGCGAAGCCGGCATACATGTCGGTCCATTCGTAGTTCTCTCCGCTGGCGGCGTCCTTGAGGTTGGCTTCGGTGGTGGGAACGTCGCCGTCATGGAGGTACTTGAACCAGAGCTTGGCGTGTTCCTTTTCGTTAAGGGAAGTCTCCATGAAGATGGCGGCTATCTGCTCGTAGCCTTCCTTCTTGGCCTTGGAGGCATAGTACTCGTACTTGGTGTGGGCCTGCGACTCGCCGGCGAAAGCGGTCATGAGGTTCTGTTCGGTTTTAGATCCTTTCAAATCCATGTTTTTTGGTTCTCCTTGCCCTTGATTATATCAAGACGCGGCGAATAGGCCAGGCATTTGCTCGCCTATTTCCTGACGTACTTAATCCATTCGACGTTTTCGTTGCTCGAGGCGGTTTCCACCATGAAATCGTAGGTCCTGTCGCGGAGGGCCTTGGCCCTATCATGGATTGAAAGCGAAGCATCGGGATAGACGGGCTGCCCGATGTGGATGTCCATCCTCGGCGACTTGTTCCTGAAGATCTTCCTTTTCCTATAAGTGACGCAGAAAGGAACCACCGGGGCCAGCAGTTGGCTGGGATAGACGAAGGCGTTTTCCTTGAAGGGCCTTATTCCGGTATAGAAGGGCCAGATATGGGCCTCGGGATAGATGACGATGTGGTTTTTCCTTTTGTTAAGATCCTCGATGGCCTTCATGAAGGCCATGGTTTCCCCGACGGTTTCCGGTACCGGAAGCATCCCCATCATCTTGAGAAGCCACCCGATGCCCTTGATGGCAAAAGCCGAACGGTCGGCGATGATGGAAGTACGGCGCCAGGGAACGCAGTAGACCTGGACCATGAATCCGTCGGCTATCTGGGTATGGTTCCCGTAGAAGAAGGCGCCTTTCCCTTTGAGGGCCTTGAGCCTTTTCTTCCCCTTGACCCGGATTCCCCGCCAGAACTTTCCGGCGACATAGAGGACCGGCAGGGCAATGAGGTAATAAACGAGGAAGGAAACGAATCTGTAAAATACGTTCCGGCTGGTGTAATGGTAGTTCTTCTTGAGGTGGACCCTCTTCAGGCCCGTTCCCGCGAAGTCGTCGTTCAGCGGATCGCTATAGTAGATTATCCTCTCCTTTCCCTTACTGCCTGCCACTTCTGCCCTCCTTCTTGATCTTCGCCGTTTCTTCTACGAGTTCCACCATCTTCTGCATGCAGTAGTCGAAGTCGAACTGCTTGCTGTAGCCTTGGTAGGACTCCGCGCATTTCTCCTTTTCCTCGGGATGCTCGATCCAATAGTCGATTTTCCTGGAAAGATCCCGGTAGTCGTCTTCCCTGAATAGGTTGTTTTCGCCGAGGCCGAAGTAACGCGTCGCACTTCTTTTTGCGTTGTTTATTAAAGGCACGAGCCCGCAGCTGATGGCTTCCAGGCAGCTGATGGCTTCTATCTCGACCGAGGAGGTATGGACATAGAGGTCGCCGATCGACAAGGCGTCCACGAGTTCGCTCCGCGTGAAGAACTGGAAGATGGCCGGGTTTTTGAGGAGTTTCCGGCTTAGGGCCTCGAGCTGCCTTTTCCTCGGGCCTTCGCCGGCGAAGATTATCTGGATTTTGTCCGCGTACTTGGAAAGGGAAACCGCCTTGATAAGCAGTTTCTGGTTCTTCTCCTTCGAATAGCGCCCCGTGCAATAGATGATGAATTTGCCTTTTAAATTGTTCGGGCGGCCGACGTCCCGCTTATGGAATTCCCTGTTGACCCCGTTCGATATGACGTATCCGGGCGTCTTCCTCCCTATCGCGCTTTCGAACGTATCGCGGATGAACTGGGTTGGATAATGTATGGCGTCGACGTACTGGAAGTGGTGCTTCCAGAAGTCCTTGTAGACGAGTTTGTTCACCCACTTTATGTCTTGGAGGAAAAAGAAATGGGCGGTCACGTTTTCCGCTTGGATATGGAAGCCGGCGGAAACGGGCTTTCCGAGGTAGGAGGCCACCTTGACCGCCTTGCGTCCAAGGCTAAACGGGGTCATCACGTGGACTTCGTCGGCCTCCTGCATGGCCCGCATGAGGACGAGCGAGTCGCCTTTTGCAAGAGTCACTCCGTTGGCTTCGACGATGAAATCGAGCGGGCCGAAGCTGTAGGTCGGGACGATATAGTAATTGATCTGGCCGCTTTTGTCCTTGTCCGGGCAGACGATGCGGACGTCGTAGCCCCGGTCCTTCAATGTCTTTATCAGATTCAAGCCGGCGATGGTCGTGCCGTTATTGGCTTCGCCCAAAACATCGCTTACAACGCAGACGATCATCCTATTTCCTTTCGACGTAGAAGGTCATCGAAGCGTTCTTGAGGCGCCGGTAATTGAGCCAATGCAGCCTTTCGGTCCTCGAATCGAAGAAGAACTTCTCCGTGGCGGCCCAGACGAATACCCAGGCGACGATGGAAAGTATTTCGGGCACGATGAAATATATTTCGTGGCCCCCGAGGTAATATTGGCTCAGTCCGTAGCCGGCCAGGAACAAGATGCCGACGGCGAGCAGGAGCAGCGACTGGAGGTTCAGTTTCTTGATTTTCCTCTTGGTCTCTTCCATCTCCGCTTCGTAGTGGCGGCAGTAACCCCGCCTCACGTGGTCTTTTTCCGGCAGCCTTTCCTCCTCGAGTTTCATCTCGAGGTGAATGGGCTTATGCGATAGTTTCGCGGCCTCCTCGACCGCGGCGAAAAGATCGTCGTTCAGGCGGCTTTTCCCGGCGAAAGGGGCGTAAAGCTCCTCGCCCCTCAGATCAACCGGGATGCAGAAACGGCCTTCCGAATCCACACCCAGGGATGGACTATCGAACTCCCCTTGGACAAAGGATTCGATAGCGGCGGCGGTGCGTTTTGGTTCTTCGCGGCTTATCTTGCTCATTAAGCGCATTATAAAGCGCTTCGGGTTGCTAGAAAACAAAAAGCCCCGGACGAAGAGGGGGCTAGGTCCGGGGGCGAGATGAATATAGTTTCGCCAAGAAAAATGTAAATGGCTAATGTTATAAGAAAATAGACAAAACATGTAATAGTGTCTATAAACTAGAAATTTCTAGGCGCAATCGAAGGAAAAATAGACAAGTGTTCATAATCTAATTTAACGGAAGCAAAAGAAAACCCGGCAATGCCGGGCTTTATCCTTTGGTTGCGGGGGATGGACTTGAACCACCGGCCTTCAGGTTATGGGCCTGACGAGCTACCACTGCTCTACCCCGCGATGTACGCTACTACGCGCCGGTGAAATATAACCCAGGTTGCGTCGCTTTGCAAGGCAATTAGGCCTTTTCTCTAGTTGTTTTACACTAAAGTTTCAGTGTTTGGCGAATGATTCTCTTGTTTTTCTTACACTGTACAATCAGCCGTATTTCGAGACGATCATCCGCGCGTAGACTCTGTCTACGAGCATTGCGAGTTCGAGGACTAGGCTTCTCGCTTCCGGGCCGTCCAGAGCCCTGAAATAGGCCAGGCAGGTCTTATCTATCAAGACGGAAGCCGACTTGGCTTCCTCCTTTTTCATATATTTCATGAAGCCTTCGTTTTCGCTGATTTCCTCGTAGATCAGCAGTATATCGAGAAGTTCCTTCTTCTTCAGGGCCCCGGTCGAGGAGCGCGATATGTCCGCTAGGGCGCGGGCTTCCCTCGTAAGTGGAAACATATGGCTCCTTTCTTTGCCTAAACTGCCCGTTTAGTATAGCCTATTGGATATGGAACGCATCAGCCTGAACCGGCACTGGAAAGTTTCGGCAAACCGTAACGGAGAGGGGCCTTCTTTCCTGCTAGACATCCCTTTTTTGTTCAGGCACGGGGGACACTTCTCCATGAGCCGGACCTTCGAATTTCCAAAAGGCGAGAGGAAATTCCTAATCCACGAAGGAATAGAAGGAAGTGCCGAAGTCTACCTAAACGGCGTAGCCCAAGGGAAAATCGAAGGGAGGCTGACTCGGGGGGAACTCGAACTAAAAGGCCCCTTCCTCGATGGTGAAAACGAAATACTGCTCGAAGTATCGCAGGATCCGGGTTCCAAATCGCCCGGGGTCAGGACCTATCTTTACATAGAGACGAGCGGCCCGGTGCACATAAGCGACCTCTATGCCCGGGGGGACGATTCGGGCACCATCGACATCCATTACAAAGCCGACGGCCCCTACGAGAGAAAGGACATAACCTTCTCCTTGTTTAGGCGGGGGCGGAAGATAGTGGACTTCGATAATCCGCACACTACCTTGAGCGACATTTTGCTCTACCGTCCCAAATCGCCGGAACTATACGACCTCGTCATGACGATAAATAGCGGGGAGGAAACCGAAAGCAAATCGGTGCGGCTAGGCTTTTACAGTTCCCTCGTCCGGGGCAACACCCTCTTGATCGCCGGACGCAAGAAACGTTTTTCCGGCGTCGAATACGGTTCCCTCTTCCCCGGCCTGGGAGCCGCGGTCCCCTTTTCGCCCCACTACGAAGACGTCCTGATCATGAGGAGGCGGCTGGGAGCCGATTTCATGGTGCTGCGCCAATACCAGCCGAGCCACGACCTCTTGAAGTCGGCGGATGAAATCGGCCTTCTTTCCCTATTCGATCTGGGGAGTCTAAGGAGGGTTGATTCCTTCCTTGATCTCTACGGACGGCATGCTTCACTCATGGGGGCCATAATCCCGAAAGGCATGGAAAAAGGCGAGGTCGACGCGATAAGGAAAAACGCCAAGGGGGCGCTCATTGTCAGCCGCGACCTCGATAACGGCGGCGACTGCCTGCTACTTGAATATTCGCGCGTGAGGGCGCCGGAAGGGGCGAAGATGCTAAGCGAAGCCAAGAGAAGCGAAATTCCCTTCATTATCGAAGACGACCGCGAAAACAGATGCAAAAACGGGCTCGATACGATCGATTTCCTCTCTTTTGCCCATAAGGAGGACGCCCTGGGGGACATATCGGGAAAGGCCTTTGCCAAAAACGGGCTGGCCGGCGAGGACCGTTTCCTGTCCTTGAGCGGCTTTGCCTATGCCTCCAATAGGCTGGCGAGCCCGATGCTAAGGGTCGACGACTCCTTCATGGAAGGGAAAGGCGGGGCCATCGTCGCCTATAGCAACGACGACTATCTCGAAGTCTACAAGGACGGCTATCTTCTGGATGTCTTCAAAGGCGACCGCGAACATTACGGCGAGTTGGTGCATCCCCCGGTACTGATAAAGGATTTCATCAGGGCCGGCTATGCCCTCAAGGGCCTGCGGAAACGGGAACTAAGGAAAATCGAAAAGCTCCTTAACCTGATGGCTCTTTCCTATCCGGAACCATTGGGAAAATGGCAGAAGCTGCCCTACTCTTCCCTGCTTAGGCGCCACGGCATAAGCGAAGAGGCCCTCATGTCCATCTTCTTCGAAGCTGCCGACCCGAAAAGGGAAAGCACCTACCAGTTCATCTCCTCGAGGTCCGGCGTCCCGACCATAAGCAAGGCTTTCGGGAAAAGCGACGAGCGCCAACTCTACGTCGACCTCTACAAGGATTCCCTGACCGACATGCGGACCTACGACTCCGCCCGCATTTACGTAAGGCTGGTCGACGGCTTCGGGACGATGGTGAAAGAGGACTGCCCCGTTAGCATCGACCTTCAGGGTCCCGTCTACATACGGGGCGAAAAGCCGACCTCTCTGCATCACGGGCATCTCTCTTTTTACATCGCCTCGGTCAAGGTCGACGAGCCCTCGACCGCGGTCATAACGATATCCGCTTCCGGGGTCAGCAAAGAGGAAATAATCCGGGTCTTTTAGGCATGGACGCCCATAACCAGCAGGTATTTGACCTGCTTGCCGTTAAGCGTTTTAATGCAACCGTGAAAACGATCGAAAACCAATCTTACGAGGCCGAGAGGTCCCTTTACGGGCTCAGGGACACGGAGCTAAGGAACGTCCGCTTCGAGGGAAAACTCGACGGCGAAAGCCCGCTCAAGGAGTGTTCGAACTACAAGGCCGTCGACTGCTTCTTCAACCTGCGCTATCCCTGCTGGCATGCCGATGGGGCCTATTTCCGAAACTGCCGTTTCCTCGAAAACAGCCGTGCCCCATTCTGGTACGACAAGGACACGACAATCGAATCGTGCCAGTTCAACGTGGTAAAGGCCTTCCGGGAATGCGACGGCACAACAATCATAGATTCAGCGGCCGCAAGCGACGAATTCGGCTGGAAATGCCGGAACACGAGGATAGAGGGTCTAAGGCTCGAGGGGGTCTATGCCTTCTTCGAAAACGCAAACCTCTCCATAAGGAACATGGAATTCAAGGGAAAGTATTCCTTCCAGTACAACGAAAACCTCTCCGTTTCCGATTCGAGGCTCGATACCAAGGACGCCTTCTGGCATGCCAAGGGAGGGGTCATAAGGAACTCGTACATAAAAGGAGAATACCTTGCCTGGTACAGCGACGGCCTCACTTTCGTCGACTGCACGATCGAAGGCACCCAGCCCTTCGTCAACTGCACGAACCTGAAGCTCGTCAACTGCCGGATGCTCAATACCGATTTGGCTTTCGAAAACTGCGACGTCGAAGCCGATATCACCACCCCGATCATCTCGGTCAAAAACCCGAGAAGCGGCTATATATCCGCCCCGGAAATAAAAGAAGTGATATTCGACGGTTTCGCGATGGAACCGCGCGCCGAAATAAGGATAGGGAAATAGCCGGGGCAAGCCCGTTTTGCTTCCTTTTGACCTAGCGCCCCAGGCCAAAACCCATTCCCGATAGTTAATCAAAAGCTCCGAAGCCCATCGCCGCGCGGAAGCCGGGGTGCCGGAGCCTTGAAGACACCATGTCCGGGACATGGTACCGCCAAGGGGAATAGCGGGGAAAAGGCTAAAGCACGGCCTTTATGAGAAGCTTCGGCAGCATCAGCTCCTCCCTAAGGTATCTTAGGGTGTTCTCGGTCGCTTTCCGGGCCAGGCCCAGTCCCAAGCCGGAATCGTATTTTTCGAAATAGCAGAGAACGCTTTTGCCTTCGCTAAAGAGGGTCAGGTAGCCGCCGTAATCCTCTTCCAGCGCCAAGACGCGGCTAAGGAAGGAGGGACCGATTGCCTCGTAGGCCGCTTGGATGTCGCCGCGGTAGAGGCATTCGTAGTATCTTCCGAAGAGCGTGGACTCGCCTTCGAAACGCCGGTAATCCTTTTCCGGTCTCTTGAAGGCAGCCAGGTTCCTTTTGTCCCGGAGGTAAAGCGAAACCTTGGGGTCGTCTTGGAACTCCAGCAGGAAGAAACGGCCGGAGAGGCTGGCCGTCCCCGTGGACCCATGTCCGCTGATTTTGCCCTTGCGTTCCATTTCCTCTGCCTTGGCCAAGGCGCCGAAGTGGCGGGCCTTCAGGCCCGTGCACTCGTAGGCAAAGGAAGAAAAACCGACTCCCCCGTAAGTCCCCTCGTAATAGGAAACGTTTTCGACGTCCGGGCTTCTCTTCAATAGCTTGCCGGCCCTACCGCAAAGCGCGTCCGCTTTCCTTTTGTCGTTTGAATAGGCGAAGCGTTCGTAGGTATTTCCAACGGCTTCCGGCGCAAAAACGGCGTAGAAGTGCCTTTTGTATCGCGACGGCTGTTTCAGCGCAACCAATATGAAGAAGGTCATCACCACCAAAAAGGAGAAGGCGCATAGGGCAAGCGTGAGGTACTTCAGGTATTCGGGATCGAAGTGGAGAATCATCGAAACCGTCATTCCGGCAAAGCCGCCCGCACCGAAGACGGCGGCGAGTATTATCGAAATAACCATGGCTACGAGGCAGCGTACCCTGAGCCTGTTCGCTTTTCTCAGTTTCTCTTCCATGCGGGAATGATACCAAGACAAACTAAAATGGGCGACTATGCCCCCTGGTTGTCACCGCCGTCCGTGCCGCCGTGGCGGCCGCCGTCGGGATTGAGCTTTTCCTTGGCTTCCTCGTTCTCCCGGCGGGCTTCGTCTAGTTCCCTCTGCATCTGGCGGAGGGCGTCTTCTTGGGCCCGGCGCTGCATCTCCGCCATGTCGATGGCCCGTTTGGATAGGTCGTAGGCCGCCGACATGAAATCCCTTTGGTACTTGTCGGCTAGGTTGGAAGAGACGAGGGAAACGTAGGGAAGCACGATGACCGTGCAGAGGAACAGTCCGGCCGAACCGCAGCTCAGGCAGAAATCGGTCTTGAGGACGACGTCGGCATTATAGACCGGGACGAAATAGGCGGCCGCCGCAGCAGCCGCAAAGAAAAGGGGCAACAGCAGGTAAACCGGCCAAACGGCCTTCAGGTAGTCCTTGCGGAGAGAGCCGCCGCTTTTTTCGTTTATCAGCCTTTTCAAGGCCTTGATGCCGTTCCCGTTGAAGCCCTTGGCGGTGTTCCGGAAAAAGGGATTGGGGGCTTCGGCCACGAGGAACATGACGTAGATGACCGAGACGATACCGGTTTCGATTACCCCAATCGTCAAGACGAATAGCCTGAGGCTTTCGGAATCGCCGATGAAGTCGACGATGGAGGCGTCTAGGCCCATGAGCATTTCGGCGGCACTGGCCAAATCGGCTTCGAAAGTCGGATAGACCCCGGCGAATATCTCGGCGACGAGCATGCTAAGGAACGAGGAAAGCACCGTTCCGATGAAGAAGGCCTTGACGTAGCTCCAAATGACCCGGTAGGAGCCCTGGTACGGGGGCAGGAAATAGGCACGGTAGCCGCTGAAGAAAGCCGCGTTGCTTAGATCCCCGCCCTTGCTTATGGCGGCCATGCAGCCGGAGGCCGCGAAGGCGAAGGGAATGGTTATGAAAGGTATCGAGAGGAAGCCGAGGCTGCCGGAAAGGAACATCAGGGCGATTCCCAATAGTCCCATCGCCAGATAGGAAAGATCGGCCGCCGCGTACTTGCCGGCGTTTTCCCTTAGTTGCCTTAGAGAGAGGCGCGTTATCGATTCAGGCCGCGCTTGGTTTTTTGTAGAAATCATAGAGGTCATGTATAGTCTGCCAAAGTTCGTCCTTTTGCAAGCACGGCACTTCGCGAGATTCGTAGTTTCCAATCGTTTCCCGGAGCCGTCCCAACGGAACTAGCAGGGGGGACGAACCCCGGTTGCGGTACGGGGTCAGGAAGCAGTCGTCGTTCACCGCGACTATCGCCACCATCAGCGAGGCGTCGATGCCGGTCTTCGCGGATAATTTGCCGAGTATCCCTTCGGCGGCGATAAGGGGATTGTCGATGTAGGTTTTCCCCGCCTTGCCGTAGACGACCCATTTCGCGTCGTCGGGCTGAAGCGAGATCCCGCCTTCGACGTATAGGTCGAAGAGGAGGTATATGTACTTGTCGCCCCCGATTAGGTGGTCGATGCGCATCTCGTAGCTTCCTTCCCTTATCTTGAGTTCGTTTATGAGGTAGTAGTCGTGGTCGAGGACGACGGCATTTACCTTCGAATAGAAAAGACGGGCCGGAGAAGCCCGGTAGATCGCCCTTTTGACCGGCTCGTAGAAGAAAAGCAGCAAAAAGCCGGCCAGCGAAAGAATGGCCACCACGATGAAGACGGTAAGGCGGACGGAAAAGGGCATCAGGCGAAATCCCCGGCGACCTTGAGGGCGACCTTGGCCATGTCGGTCAGGCCGTTTTGTCTTTCTTCCTTGCTCAGTTCCTGGTTGAAAAGGAAGGAATTGCTGACGGAAAGGATGCTGAGGGCCTTCTTCCCCTGTTCCCCGGCGATCGCGTAGAGGGCATACGATTCCATATCCACGCCGAGGCACCCGAGATTCGCCCATTTTTCCCAGGTCCGGGGATTATGGTCGTAGAAGACGTCGCTGCAGTAGACGTTCCCGACATGGTGGGGGATATTGAGTTCCCGGCTATGGAGGACCGCCGATTCGAGAAGCGGATAGGAGCAGACGGCCGAATAGGTGCCGTGGAGGTTGTATTGGCCCATGAAGTTGGAATCGGTCGAGGCGCCCATGGCGAAAAGCAGGTCCTTCAGCTTTATGAACTTCTGGTAGGCTCCGGCGGTCCCGATCCTTATTATCGATTCGACTCCGTAGGCATTATAGAGCTCGTGCGCGTAGATGGCGATGCTCGGTATCCCCATGCCGGAAGCCATGACGGATACCCTTTTCCCCTCCTCGCTCAGGCCGGTGTAGGCAAGGGCTCCCCTTACCTCGTTGACCAGTTTGGCATCATGGAGATAGGTCTCCGCTAGCCACTTCGCCCGCAGCGGGTCACCGGGCATAAGTACGACTTTGGCGAAATCGCCGGGTTTTGCGCCGATATGGTTGCTCATTTCTTTTCCTCCTTGGCAATCGGCAAATCGGACATGACGGTACCCGAAACGACATCGGTCATGTCGATGTGCCTTTTCGACAGATATAGGCATATGGCCTCCGCGACGTAGTAGAGGCCTACGGTGAATAGTACCATGAAGACGAGGGCCACCGCCCTGAGAAGAAGCGGAAGCAAGGCCGGGTCTTCCCCTTCCGTGGTGACGATCCTCGACCCGAAGAAGGCGCTCCCCAGGGTCCGGCCTTGGAAGCGCAGCGGGATGAGGACGCGGTAGACGATGTCGAAGAGGACGCAGGCGGCCCCGGTAATCGCGGAGATGAGATAAGTCGAGAATATCGAATAGGGACCCTCTATCCTTATGGCCTGGAAGAGGACGAGGAGGGCCGGTATAGAAATTATGAGATAGCCCAAGGACACGAAACCCAGATCGACGAGGGCGATGACCATCCTCTTGAAGGGATTGCTCGAAGCCGGAAGGCAATTCACAGCGGTTTCCATGGCCCGATTATGGCATTTGCCCGAATTTAGTCAAAAGTTTTCTAATTATGGGATTGATATTTCTCTTGGATATGTATAATTACGGCAAATGCCTCCCGGTGCGTTCGTCAGCATAGTGGCCGCGATAGTAGCCTTGGCCCTCGTGGGCTTTCTTTTGACGGGCCTTTACCGTTTGAAAGAGGGCGAGTCGATCGTCCTGAGCAAATTCGGCCAATACGGCAAGACCATCGAAGGCAAGGGATGGCACTACGCCTTGCCCATACTCTATTCACCTTGGAAGAAACTTAGGGCCGGCGGAGAAACGATAGATTTCGTTTCCTCGAACCAATGCCAGGCCAAGATCGAGGTTCGGGTCGTTGATGCCTCGAAGTACTACGAAAGCCGTTACGACATCGAGGACACGCTCGAGGCGGCCATGAAGGCCGAGGGCACCGAAGAGAAGATAAAAAAAGACCTCCCCGGCTACGGCCTGGAGGTTAGGGGCGTCACGGTTATTCGACCGTGACGGATTTGGCGAGGTTGCGGGGCTTATCGATCGGTAAGCCCTTTTTCAGCGAAACGTAGTAGGCAAGGTACTGGCCGAATACCACATTGAGGAGGCTTTGGAGATAGGGCTTGATGTCCTTGGTGACGAAGGCGTCCCCTTTGGCGGATAGGGAGGCCGGGGCGACGATGTAGGTCGCGGCCTTGCGGGAGCTTAGTTCCTCGATGTTGTTTCGCAGGGGAAGCGCGGTAGCACCGTCGGAAATCAGTCCGACAACCGGGGTATTTTCCTCGATGAGGGCGATGGGGCCGTGCTTTATCTCTCCGCCCGGATAGGCCTCGGCGTGGATATAGCTTATTTCCTTCAGCTTCAGCGAGCATTCCAAGGCCGCCTTGAAGCTGTCTCCCCGGCCGACGAAGAAGGCATCGCGGGATTGGTAGACCTTTTCGGCGAGGTTTTCTATTTCGCCCTTGCGAGCGATGATGTCGTTTATTCCACCGATCAATCCCTCGATATGGCGAACCGGCGAGGAGGAGCCGGTTAGGGCTCCTAGCAAAAGGGCCAGCAAGCCGACTTGGGCGATATAGGACTTGGTGGCGGCGACGGCGACTTCGAGGCCGGCGTAGACAAGGCAGAAGTAGGTTGCCCTTCTGGCCAGGCTCGAATCCTTGACGTTAACGACGGCCAGATTGGGTCTGCCTTCGGAATTGATTATCTTCTGGCAGGCTATGAGGTCGGCGGTTTCCCCGCTTTGGGAAATAAGTATGTAAAGCGGCCTTTTCGAAAGGCAGACCGGATGGTAGGCCCATTCGCTCGCGACGTAACTGCGGGCGGGCTTGCCCATGAATTCCATGAAGGAAACTCCGAACAAAGAGGCATAATGGCTGGTACCGCAGGCGAGGAAGATGATTTCGTCGGCTTCCCTTATGGCCCGGAGCATCGATTTGTCGAACAGGTAATCGCCGGTTTCGGGATCGAAGTAGTTGTCCACGAGACGCGAAAGCACCTGCGGTTCTTCTTCGATTTCCTTGAGCATGAAATGGGGATAACCCCTGAGGTCGTAATCAAAGTCCTCGATCTTCCTTTCCGAGAAAACGGGCCGGATTTGGCGGCCGGAGTTGAAAAGGGCGATCCTCTCCGGTTCGAGGTAGCCGTAGTCGCCGTCGTTCAAATCGACGAACCGTTTGGTGATGCCCATCATCGGCACGCAGTCGCTGGCGAGGAAGGCCGCACCGTCGCCGGAGCCTAGCAGAAGGGGGCTTCCCTTCTTGGCAAAATAGAGGCGCTCGTCGCCGCTTACCATGATGGCGAGGGCGTATGAACCTTCCAGATCGTCCATCGTCTCTTCCAGGGCCTTTAGGAAAATACGTCCGTTCGACTCGAAATGGAATTCGAGGAGGTCGGCGATGATTTCGGTATCGGTCTTCGAAAGGAACCTATAGCCCCTGGCTTTGAGCCTGGTCTTCAGGGCCCGGAAGTTTTCGATGACCCCGTTATGGACCAGATAGACGAGCTTATGTTCGCTCCACTGGGGATGGGCGTTTACCTCGCTCGGATCGCCGTGGGTGGCCCAGCGGGTATGGCCGATGGCCATGGAGGCCCCTTGGAAAGCCGATACCTTCTCGTCGAGCATCTCGACGGTTCCTGCCGTCTTGACGACGGTTATCTCCCCGTCGAGAAGATAGGCTATCCCCGCGGAGTCGTAGCCGCGGTAATCGAGCTTCTTGAGCCCGGAAATGACGAAGTTGCGGAAATCGGCCTTGCCGATGCCACCGACGATACCACACATAAATTTGCTCCTTTATTCCTTCAAAGCCGCGGTGGCCTCGTCGACGGCTTTCCTGCAGATGCCATCATCGAGGTGCTCGGCCATGACGCGGATGAGGTTTTCGGTGCCCGAAGTCCGGACCAAAAGACGGCCTTCGTTTCCGAGTTTCCTTTCGATTTCCCGGAAAGCCGCCTGGACTTCCGGATTGCCAAGCCTCTCTTCCATCTCCGCCCTGGTTTGGTAAGAGATGTTCTCCAGGACCTGGGGATACACCTTGAAATCGCAAAGCCGGGCGAAGACATCCTTGTGGTTTTCGAAGATGTCGAGCACCGCCAGGGAGGTCAATATGCCGTCACCGGTATTGAGGTCGTCGTAGATTATCACGTGCCCGCTCTGCTCTCCCCCGACGCTTAGCCCGTGTTCCTTCAGGTCGGCCTGGACGTACTTGTCGCCCACCGGCACGGTCTCGTAGCCGATGCCTTTTTCCTCCAAGGCCTTCCGGAGTCCGTAGTTGCTCATCACGGTAATGACGACTTTGTTGCCTTTCAATTTCCCTTCCTTTTTTAGTTTTAGGGCAAGCAGGTATATGACCGCATCGCCGTCGATGACGCGGCCGCCCGGGGCGATGCCCATGAAGCGGTCGCTGTCGCCGTCATAGGAAAAAGCCAGGTCGTAACCGCCTTTCGCGAAGGTTTCTTGGAGGGTTTCCAGATGGGTGGCGCCGCACTTATCGTTGATGTTTGTGCCGTTTGGCTCCCCACTAATGAAATCGGCCCGGTATCCTAGCTCCGAAAAGAGTTCTGGAACTATATTGGAGGCGCTGCCGTTTGCAAGGTCCACCAAAAGCCTGACGGAGTTGGCGCTTGGGGCTTTCTCCCGCAGCCATTCCACGTAATGCCTCCGGCAATCCCCGCCGGAAATATAGCGGCCCGTGTCTTCCTTATCGGCCAAGGGCAAATCGTCTTCGGGCCGGTCCATGTACTCTTCGATCTTTTCCTCGATTTGGACACCGAGCTTCTCACCGCTCTTGGCGAATATCTTGATGCCGTTATCGAAATACGGGTTGTGGGAAGCGCTGACCATCACCCCGTAGTCGAAATCGCCATGGGAAACGAGATAGGAAATAGACGGCGTCGTGGTAACACCCAGATCGACGACGTTGCTCCCGCTGCTGGCGATGCCGGAAACAAGGGCCCCGGAAAGCATCGGCCCGGAAAGCCTCGTGTCGCGGCCGAGGAGTATGTTCTTCTTGCCTCCGTAATAGCCTATGTAACGTCCAATCCGATAGGCCATCGAAGCGGTCAAAACCGTTCCGGCCATCCCGCGGACGCCGTCCGTGCCGAAGTATTTCCCCATTTAAAAGTCTTCCTTGCTGCTTTGCTTTTCTTCCTTGTCGGAACCTTCCATGTCTTCCTTGAAGATCCTCATGAAATTATCCGGATTTACCGAAGTAAGGTCGCCGTCGTAGGCAATCGATATCCTTCCGGTTTCCTCGCTTACGACTATGGTAACCGAATCGGTCGTTTCGCAGATGCCGAAGGCAGCCCGGTGGCGGCTTCCGAACTTGCCGGTCAGGGGCCGGCTCGTCGGGGTGAAATAAACCGAGGCGGCCAATATCTTGTCGCCGCGGATTACGACCGCGCCGTCGTGTAGGCGCGTCCCCGGATAGAAAATGGTCTGGAGAAGTTCGCTGGAAACCGGGGCGTTGACGATGGTCCCGTTTTTGATGAGGTCGGTCAGATCGTCGCGCCTTTCGAAGGTGATCAGGGCCCCGATTTTCTGACGGCTCAGGGTGAGAACCGCGTTTTTGACCTTTTCGTAGATCCGGTCGCGGTCGAAGCTCGGCTCGGAGTTCTTCTCTTTCCTCTTGAGGCCTATGGGACCCTTGCCCTTGCTGCCCGGCGCGGAGAAGAACCACCTCAAGGCGCCGAGATTGCAGAAAATAAGGCCGAAGAGATAAACGAGGAAAAGGACGATGCAGACGAAGAAGAGGATGTCGGCCCCGAAATAGCCGCTGACGAGAATCGATACCTGAAGGAACGCCGTGACGCCTAGTACCATCCACTTGCGGAGGGTTATCATCAAAAATCCGTCGAGCGTAAGGAAAACGAGGCAGCTGACAATAATCGCCGCCAAAGTGCTTGGATTCGAAATACCCGTAGCTCCGATCAAAATCATCTTCAATCTCTCTGCCAACGATGGGCAAAACGGCTGGCCGCGGCCGCGGCGATGGCCCCGACGATATCGTCGAGGAAAGTAGTGCAGGTTCCTGTTCCCTTGCCGGCTTTGTTGAGCCTACTGATCACACCGTACTTCTTCTTGTCGATGTAACCGAAATTGGTGAGGGCGATGGAACCATAGAGGTTGCAGATGCCATAGGCCAGGACTTCGTCAGTCCCGAACAGCGGCGCGTCGTGGAGCATGAGGTTTTCGAGGGCCTTGTCGTGCATCTTCCCTTCTTCCGCAAGCCTATCGAGTTCGACGGCGGTCATGATGGCAAACTGAACTTCCCGTTTTTCGATGACTTTTTTAACCGATTCGAGTAATTCCCCGGCCTTCAGGTCAACGTGGTAGTCGGCCTGAAGATACCTGGCGCAATCGGCGATGTCGTCGAGGGTGACGCCACGGCTCTTCAATAGTTCGACGGCATGGCCGCTGTAGTCGTCCTGCAATACCTTATCGTCCATAACCGGTGTTAGTTTACCTAGGCAATAACCGCTTGAAAAGGGCGAAAAGGGCGAAAAATATCCGATGGAGCGGTCATTTTTCCCGATTTTCGGAACACATAAAAGCCTTTTGCGGAGTTCTTGAAGAAACCGCGGCTTTTTGCCCTGCGAATTCAATAAAACTTTTTTCCTTTGGGCAATCTCGAGCCGAAGAAGGGAGCCCGGGAGCCGCTTCGCCGGAGAACAAAACAAAAAAGGGCCTTTCCGACCCTAGTTTGATAAGCCCAGAATCATCCGGGCGGAAGCCCGCTGGAGCATCTGGCGGGAATCGAACCCGTATAGCCAGCTTGGGAAGCTGGTGTTCTACCACTGAACTACAGATGCGATTGGTGGGTGCAAAGGGATTCGAACCCCTGACCTTCTGTACGTCAAACAGATGCTCTCCCAGCTGAGCTATACACCCAACCGCTTTGCGCCGAAGCGCTTCGCTATTATAGGCAGCGGCAATAGCCCGTTCAAGTGGTACTTGACGTCTTTCTTCTCCTAATTTTTTTGGCGAGGGAGGGGGCGAGGAGCCAAGCCGGGAGGCCGAGGAAAGAGACGACCGAGAAGGGGAATAGGACGCGTTTCTCCAAAGGGCCCGGGTACCGCACTTCGAGACGGTACTCCCCTTCTGGCAGCTCTATCGCGACCAAACCGTCCGCGGAGAAGGTCCCTAGGTTTTCCCTAAGTCCGTCTCCGTAGACGGCCGTCGCTATATAGCCACGGTAATAAATATGGGGTATCTGGAGAATTCCTCCATCCGTCCGGATTTCGAAATCGGCCTCGGGTGTCTTGACCATCGTGGCCACCGCTTCCCCATAACCCGTAAGGAAGACGGGGCTGATGTAATCCCCGAGTCCAAACGGCAGCCCCCCTTTCTTTTCGACGATAATCTCCGCGGCGACATAGACGAGGGACTCTTCCCCGTATTCGCTCTCGGCATCCCCGTTAGCTATATCGACGATGATTTTCGGAAGATATTCGTTCGCTGTGCCCCAGGAACGGTAATCCTGGAAATAGGCGGCATCCGGTTCCCCGTAGACCTTTCCGTTTCCTTCGATGCAAAAGATGCGTTTGTCGATAGGACCTTGCGAGAGGACGAATACCATGGTGGCCAAGGCCAGCCCGATGGTCCCGGCATGTTCGGATTTCGCAAACGGCCTAGCAAGATGCAAGAGGACCATCAGGAGGCAGAACATGCATAGGCCCCAGAAGCGGAACGGGAACTGGGCCATCCTCAGTATCGCCGGGGCGTGTTCCCACATGAACGGGCCGTATAGGAAAAGAAGCGAAAGGGCGGAAAGAACAAGGAAACACCAGAAATCGGGGGTCTTCGCCATTTGGAGGTAGTCTTTCTCCAATCCTCCCCTGCTGAGCTTCGGGTTTCTTTCCCCGCCCCTTGAAAAGCGGAAATAGAACATCCCGAGCAGAAATAGCCCGGAGGCCATGTAAAGCTCGATTCTCTGCTGGCCAAGGATAAGGACGATTACGAAGACGAATACGGAGACGAGAACCCTGGAAAAATAGGAAGTCCATTTGTTTCTCGGAAGTTTTTTCTCGAGGTAGAGATCGAGGCCGTAGACGGCGAGGCAGCAAACAGGATAGACGGCCAGTCCGACTCCCCAAAGCGCTTTCGTGTCGGGGGCGGCCCCGCTGCCGTAGACATCCAGCCAGTCGAAATTGATGAAGCCGGAAAACTGATTCGTCTGGTAAAGCCGGTAAATCAGGTCGGAAACCGTGGTCCACATGGCTTCCTCGTCGCTGACGACGTATTCGCCGCTTTCGGTGGCAATTGCCATAGGGATAAGCCAATAGGCGGTGCAAAGGAAGATGAGAAGCAAGGATGCGGCGCATGCGGCCGCCTTTTTCGGGTTTTTGAATAGTCCGAGGGCTTTTTTGGCGTTGAAAAGAAGATAGATGATTCCGGAACCGGCGGTAATAAGCGCGGTAAACGGGTGGCTCATGAGAAGGAAGACGGAAGCAAGGACGAGACTAACGTACGTGGCAGGAACTACCCGCCCGTCGTTCAGCAAACGGTAAAGGCCGTAAAAAAACACCGGGATAAAGGCCATTGCGACGGCTTCGCTATAGGCGAAACGGTAAAAGAAGCAGAAAAGACGGTAGGGCATGAAAACGTAGGCCAGTCCAAACGACAGGGACAAAGGCCCGGACTTCGTAATCCTGAGCGATAGCCAGTAGGTATAAACCCCGGATACGAAGACGCTGGCCAAGGCCACGGCCTTCAGGCCGTCGATGGCCCTTGCCCCCATCCACTGGAACAAAAAGGCATATCCGGCCGCGAGGATATGCGGCAAATGCCCGTAGAACATATAGGGATCGTAGGCGAAGTCGCCGAATATCAGATGGCCGGTCGAGTCATAGAAGCCGTGGTTAAACCCGTAAAGCAGGTCGCCGACGAGCGTCAAGTGGGCCGCGACGTCGTCGCCTCCGGTAATGAAGTCGAAGAAAAGCCAAACGTAAAGGGCGATGAGAGAAGCAACGAGAATAAGGAGATAGGGGGCGGCTTTCCTAAAATGGAAGGAAAGCACATCCCAAATCCGTCGGCTCCCTTTGACCGCTTCTTCCATCCCGGGAATTTTCCACCATCGGAGATGGATAGACAAGCGACAGAAAAGGGAGAGTGACCAAGGGTCGGGTTGCCCCGGCCCGCGCGGACGCTCAGGGTCCCTGTCGGCACCAGTCAAGCAGGAGGTGATAAAAACTCTCAGGCCCGAAGGGAGTAAGTCGACCGGGACGTTGGCCCGTGTCTCCCCGGCTATATTTTCCTTTCCTTCCAGCCAAAATAAAACCGCTTGTCGGCCGGCCAGCTTCTCTTTTCCATGTCCCAAGGAACAATTCGTTAGGAAAAAGAACACATGGCAGCGAGGATTTCGTTTGTTTACAAATTGTCTTGAATAATGGCTTTCCCCGAATTCTTTACAAATGGCGGACTCTTTCCCATTCCCATATAATTATCCCGACATGAGATTCGCCACATGGAACGTAAACGGTATCCGCGCGGTCCTAGGCAAGGGTTTCGAGGAATCCTTCCGGGCCTTGGATGCCGATATTTTCGCGCTAAACGAGACCAAATGGAGCAATGACGCCGAGGACTCCTTCCCTGTCCATTTCCCGGGCTACTCCCTAGCCTTTACCAATTCGAAAACAAGAAAGGGATATTCGGGAGTGGCCGTATTCTACAAAAGGCAGCCCCTATCGATTCACTATGGTCTGGAAGAGGGCAAGTACGACGAGGAAGGGCGGGTCATCACCCTCGATTACGACGACTTCTATTTCGTCGCGGCTTACGTCCCCAATTCAGGGGAGGGATTGAAACGTCTTCCCTTCCGCTTGGAATACGAAAGGGATTTATCCGCATACCTGCAGGACCTTAATGCGAAAAAGCCCGTCGTCTACTGCGGGGACTTGAACGTGGCCCATAATCCGATCGACCTCAAGAACCCAAAGGCCAACGAAGGGAATGCCGGTTATACGGCGGAAGAAAGGAATGCCCTAAGCGGATTGCTTGCCAAAGGGTTCATCGATGCCTACCGCTATCTTTATCCCGAAAAGGTCGAGTACTCCTGGTGGAGCTACCGTTTCCATGCCCGGGAACACAACGCCGGGTGGCGGATCGACTATTTCCTCATCAGCGATAGGCTGAAGGACAGGTTAAAAGAAACGACCATCCATACCACGATAACCGGAAGCGACCACTGCCCCGTCAGCATGGAGATTGATTTAGATGCTTGAAAAACTGTTCCATTTTAAGGAAAGGGGCGCTAGCCTCAAAAGCGAAATAATCGGCGGTTTGGTTACCTTCGCCTCCATCGTCTACATACTGCCGGTCAACGCCGCTCTGCTTTCGAAGGCCGGGATGGATTCCGGCGGCGTCTTCTTCGCCACCGCCTTGGTCAGCTGCCTTTGTTGTCTGATCATGGGCCTGCTGGCCAACTACCCGTTGGCCTTGAGCGCCGGGATGGGAATGAACGCCTATCTTAGCTACACCATCTGCGGCACCATGGGATTCACCTGGGTCGAGGCGATGATACTTTTGACCGTGAACGGCATCCTGTTCATGGCCTTTACCCTGACGCCTCTAAGGCAAGTGATCGTGAATTCCATACCCATAGGCTTGCGGTCGGCCATATCCATGGGACTCGGAGGCTTCATACTTTTCGTCGGTTTGCAAGGCGCCGGTATCATTTCGGATGCCTCTACCCTCGTGACGCTTGGCGACTTCTCCTCTCCGAGCGTCCTCTTGGCGAGTTTCGGCATCTTGCTTTGCCTTGGGTTGATGGCTCTGAAAAAAGTGCCACTGCTATCCCAACTCGCCAT
This sequence comes from uncultured bacterium, assembly GCA_949295325.1. Lineage (GTDB taxonomy): Bacteria > Bacillota_I > Bacilli_A > RFN20 > CAG-826 > UBA4951. The sequence goes on along the minus strand of CASFKG010000002.1, from coordinate 65,204 downwards.
ACCGCTAAGCCTTATCGTGACCGCGGTCGTCGGCGTAGTCGCGTCTTTGTCGCTTACCGCGGCCGGGCAAGGCGATTTTGCCGCCACTAGCGGCCTCCCCTTGGCCCCTTGGGCGGATCCCTCCGTCTTTTGGGGGGTCAGCGGGTTCGACAAAGTGGTTTTCTACGGCGTCTTCGACCCCGCGAATGCCGGAAACGACTTCGGCTCGATGCTAGGGAGCCTCTTCTCCAACCCGCAGACCTACGTGGCCATCTTCACCCTGATATTCGTCAACCTATTCGATACGACCGCGACCATGCTTACCGCCGGCAAGGGCTGTGGGCTCATCAACGAGAGGGGCGAACTCAAAGGAGGGAAGCGGGCAATGGTTTCCGATGCTGCCGGGGCATTGCTCTGCGGGCCGCTAGGCACCTCGACGGTTACCTCCTTCGCCGAATCCACCATCGGTATCTCCCTGGGGGCAAAGACGGGAATGGCAGCCTGCATCGCGGGCGTGCTCTTCCTATTGTCCGGCCTGGCATTCCCGATATTCTCCGTCTTCTCCTACTCCTCGGTTAATGCGGTGGCCCTCGCAGGCGTCGGATTGGTGATCATTTCCGGCAACCTCCCGACATTGGCAAAAGAAGACAACACCACCTTGGTAAGCGGAATTTTGCTGTTCCTTACCATGGTACTCACCTATTCGCTTAGCAACGGCCTGGCCATCGGCGTCCTTGCCTATATCGTAATGCGCCTATTCGAAGGCAAATGGAAGGAGATTTCCATCCCCGTATACGCAATAGGGGCGATATTCCTGGCGAGTTTCGTCATCTCTTCCCTTTAGGCTTGCCGAGGGCCTTGAAGGCTTTCAAGGGATGGTTGTTTATAAGTTGGAGTATTGCTTTCGCGTACCTTAGTTTAAAAAGGCCGGAACTGGAAAAACTCATGGAACGGAGGGAGTTGTAAGGAAGCAGCCTGGCGACGAAATAGCCGGCCTTCATTTCCCTTTCGCGCCTTACCGCGTCTTTGATCCTCTTGCCTTTCCGGTATTGAATGAGCCCGACCTGACGTATCGCTTTGGAAAAAAGAGTCCCGACAAGGCCTTTCATTAGGTAAACGGGAGTCTCTAGGGTATACGGCTTGCTGGGAAATTGAAAAACCGGAATCTTGCGGCCGAGCACGGCTTCGAAGTCCGAATCGGGCAAAGCCGCCAACTCCGAGGGATTCCCATATGCTTTGACATAGGCTCCGTCGAAAGAGACCCCTTCCCCGTCCAAGGCGGCACGCAGTTCCAGGGAATCGGCATCGTTACCTGGCGAAAGAGAGAAGAGATATGTACCTTTTTCCAGGACGAACTTCCGAACTTTGCGGTCGTAAAGGCGCAAATCGGCCTTGTTCACGGCGATTTCGAATGTTTTTGATTCATGGGGTTTTAGTGTCGCACATCGGAAGGCGCATAGCGACATCCGCGGCCGGGGCGTAGCCGAACATTCGACGCCGAAATACAGAAGCAAGGGGAGGCTATAGGCCACGGTTCCGGGATTTTCCAGACGGGTTTCGAATATGAGCCGACCATTCTCTTCATGGCATTTCAAACCCGTTGCCTTGACCTTGGGCAGTATCCCCTCCCCAAAACGGAAAAGGACCTTTTCCGGAACGGATTGGTTGTAGCGGTAGCCGACGAAAACGGATTCCCTATAAACTTCGATCGGCGAACTGCCGTATTCGTTTCCGAACGGAATATCCGAATAATCTTTGTACCAGCTGACGCTCAGACGTCCGCTGGGTTTCTCATAGCCGTAAAGCAGGCGGTAGATTCCCTCCGCACCGGCTTCCCCCGGCAGGCCGACATAAAGAACGAAAGAGAGTTTTTCGACAAAAGGCAGGGCTACCGGAGAACCGGAAAACAGAACGAGTCCGATCTTTTTTCCTCTTTCCAGCAAGGCAGCGATGAGCCTTTTCTGGTCATCCGGGAAATCCATGTCTTCGCGGTCGTAGCCTTCGGATTCCTGGAAATCGGTCAAACCGCCGAAAAACACGATATCCTGGTGTCCTTCGGCTGCACGGAGGGCCTCCGAAAATAGTTTTTCTTTTTTTGAAAGGCCTTCGGAGTCGTACCCCCTAGCGTGGTCGAAAGACGCTCCCTTTCCGGCAAATACGTCGATCGGCTCCCTCAAACGGTAGGGATTGAGCATCGCGGACCCGGAACCTTGGTAACGGACATGGGTGAAATAATCGCCGACGAACAGGTATTTCTTTCCTTTGTCGAGTGGAAAGCTTCCGTCGTTTTTAAGCAAGACCGAAGATTTCAGGCATGCCTCGAGCGAAAGCCGGTATCCCTCCTCGAATATTCCTTCGCCGTAGGCAGGCTTTCCCCTGGTCGCGCTTTCGAGCCTCAAGAGTCTGGAAATTGAATCTTCCACTTTGGATTCTTCTATTTCGCCGCTATCAATGGCTTCGGCGACGGCAATGTCGTTCTCCTCTATCATGCCCGGCATTTCCATGTCGTTACCGGCCTTGATTGAAGAGACCCGGTCCTTGGTTCCTCCCCAGTCCGTCATCACCAGCCCGCAATAGCCCCACTCCCCTTTGAAGATGCCGTTTATCAGCCATTCGGACTGGGAGGCGAATTCCCCGTTGATTTGGTTATAGGAAGTCATGACGGCGGCGGGGTCCGACTCCCGTATGGCGATCTCGAAGGGCTTTAGGTAAATCTCCCTAAGCGCCTTCTCGTCGATTTCGCTGTCGCCGACGAAACGGAACTTTTCGATTTCGTTGCCGACGGCGTGCTTGAGACAGGAACCCACCCGCTGGCTCTGAACTCCTGATATATAGGAGGCAGCCAGATAACCGGAAAGCAGCGGGTCTTCCCCCAGATACTCGAAATTGCGGCCGCACAAGGGGTTCCTCGCGATATTGACCGCGGGACCCAGCAAGAGGTCTACCCCGTAAAAGGCACATTCCTTGCCGATTTGCCGGCCAATGCGGTAAAGGAGGTCGCGGTCGAAACTATTCGCCAACGTAGACGGCGACGGGAAACAGGTAGCAGGAAGTGACTTGCTTATCCCGGATAGGGAATTCCCACCTTGGTCCATTTTTCTCAGTCCGCTCGGACCGTCCGAAAAATGCATGTTGCGGAGTCCCAAGGATTCGATACCCAAGGTGGAGTTGGCTTCCTTGCCGGAAAGCAGGCTGGCTTTGGTCAGGGAATCTAAGCCGGATATGTCTTTTGGGCCCATGTTGGGATTTTATATCGAAAGGAACGGACTTGGAAAATACAAAAAAGCCGGCAGATGCCGGCCCTAATGTCGATGGTGACCTGTACGGGATTCGAACCCATGAATGTATCCTTGAAAGGGATATGAGTTAAGCCTCTTCTCCAACAGGCCAATGGCGCGCACTGTAGGATTCGAACCTACAACCGATCGGTTAACAGCCGATTGCTCTACCGTTGAGCTAAGTGCGCATATGCGCCCGAAAGCGCATTGCCGATTTTATAGCCCTCAGCGGGCCAATGCAAGCGGATATGCTCTTACTTTGCGGAATCCAGCTTCTTGCTCAATACCGCGAAGAGGTCCCCCACGGTCTTTAGACCGGAAAGTTCCTCGGTTTCGAAGGTAACCCCGTACTTTTCCTCGAGGCTAAGGCACATATCGACCACGTCAAGCGAATCGAGTCCGAGTTCCTTGAGGGAAAGATTGTCGTCGATTTGGTCGGTATTGGTCTTGGAAGCGAGAATCTTCCGAATTTCTTCAATTTTGTCCATTTTAGTTTTCTCCCGGGCCGCATTATAGCAAATCGGAAGAAATTAATAGCCAAAAATGGAAAAGGCGGCTTGTTGCCGCCCCCTCCTTAGGCTTCGATGCTTAGCAGGCTGGCATTGTCCGCGCTGCTGATCTTGCTGCTTATGGCCTCGGCACTGCTCTGGAACGCCGTCACGAGGACGGTTCCGATCGCGGCAAACGCGGCGATGACCAGGACGATTCCAAGCAATTGTCCCTTGAATTCCGACATACTACCTCCTTTCCTTAGTAATATCCGACCACCGCCGAGCGGCGGATCGAAATCTCCATGCGTTCTTCCGACACGAAGAGCGGCTCGTAATACCGCCAAAGTTTGTATTCGAAGGCCTCGCCGACCATAGCGGCCTCCGAAATGGGGACGATATGGGTCTTGCCGTCTTTTTCGGCGAAATCCCTTATAGAGTCCGTAAGCATCCCGTGGAAGCTGATCTGGTGGCTGACGCTTAGTGCGATGGCATCGAGCTCGCTATGGATGACCTGGATGGCTATGAGGTCCCCGGAGAAAGCGAGCGCCAGCAAAACGAAGGCGAAGCTTATTATCAAAGCCAGTTTAGATCCCACCGATGAAACCCCCTACCAAATCCACGATGGCGAGCGCGACCATCGCCATGCTTATCGCGCTCCCCACAAGGGGAAAGACGCACAGCGCCTCAAGCCTTTTTTCCTGCCTCAGCGTCGCTTCCCTCCTCCTTACCCCGGATAGCGAAGCGAAGAGACTTTGGAACTGATAGACGTAGGAACCGCTATATCCTTCGTTTACCATCTGGTAAATCGATACCATGACCTGCCTGATGGCCACGGAGTCGAATGAGTCGGCGAATTTCATGAACGGTTTTAGGCTTTTGTCGCTATCGATTTCGGCCAATAGGTCGTCGACCATCCCGGATAGAAGCGGTCCGGCAAAGCGCCTTGCCTCCTTCAGGGCCGTATAGACGGGATAGCCGGAATCCATGTAGATTCCGAAATAGGTGAACAATCTGACGAAGTCGTCCTGGAGCAGGCCCTTCTTCCCCTTGGCCTTCGGCTTGTAGAAGAGCCCGAGGTCAACGGCCAACAACACGAGCGCGGCCGCGAAAAGAACGAACGAATTCTTCCAATATATATAGGCAGCGATCCCGCCGGCTATAGACAAAACGTTCGCCAAGACCGCTATTAGGTTCCGGCTTTTCAACATGCCTTCCAGCTTCTTCATTACTTCTTTCCCCCGAATATCGATTCCCCCGTCATGGCGGAAGCATAGAGATAGCTCGACACATAGAGGACCGGAAGGAACAAAATCGACGAAAGGCGGTAGGAAGCCAGGCCTTTCAGTTCGTCATAGAATCCGGCCATCGCGAACCTAAGCGTCAGCATGATCAGGCACGCCATCCCCCAAAGAAGACAAAATTCCCGCAAAGTCCGCCTCCCCGCTTCTTCTTTTCTGTTTTCCTCTTCTTCGACCCTTGCCGATTCCCCGAGCAAGGAAGATGCCATTTCCAGGAAGTTCCCGCCCTGTTCCATGTAGAGTTCGAAAAGGGAAAGGAACATCGAATAGGCGTCGCTTTTGAAATAGCTTCCAAGATAGGAAATCCTTTCCTCGATCCTCCTATCGACAAGGCCCGAAGCGATTTCGGCGAGTTCTTCCCCAGCTCCCTCGAGGGCGCTTTCGTAAGCCGTTTCCAAGCTACCGGTCGTGGACAAGGAAGCCGTGAAGGAATGGATGAAGCGGTAGTCTTCGTGTTCCTTCCTTCTCCTAGAGGCATACTTCCGGAACACCGTAAGCGACAGCGCGAGATAGAAGCCGAAAGTTGCGATGCCTACCCCCAATGCCATGTAGAGATCCTCGATGAGCAGGAAATAGAGCGCACCGAGCAGGAATCCAAGACCCAGGCTGAGGAAGAGGTAACTTCCTATTTTTCGCATGAATACAGCGTCTCCATCTTCGTCTTATTTGCCTTCCCTATTCTCGCAATGCGCCTTTTTACGCTTCCGTTCTCCTCACGGCGTTCGAGGTAGACGTAAAAGCGGAAATGGTCGCGGACGTCTTTTAGCAAAGCCTTCTCGTCGAGGCCGCCATGGCTTTTGATTGCCATGTTGGCAATGCGGCTAGGCATCTCGGACAGTCCCCGCGCGTGGAGCGTCGTGATGACCGGATGGCCCGACATGGCGCAGTTCAAGGCCTCGTAGGCCTCGGGCCCCCTGGCCTCGGCCAATACGATGTAGTCCGGATTGCTTCTCAGGGCGTTTTTGACCAAAGGGGAATAGTCCTTTTCTTCCTTGGCCAACCAGAGCGTCAAATCGATTTCCGGGTTCTTGACAAGGGACAGCTCCTCGACGTTATCAATGGCGATTACGCGGGTATAACGCGGCAAATGGGCTATCATCCATTTCTGCAGTTCGGTCTTACCCGATCCCGCCTTCCCGCCAATGGCGATGGATTCCCCTTGGTAAAGGGCCTTGAGCAGAACGTCGCGGCTATCTCCTCCGAAGAAGAAATCGTCATGTTCGACCTTCGACTCGGCCGACTCGATCCTTATCGAAAAGGAAACGCTTTTTTCGTTATCGACGCGGACGATGTTCGAGAATACGGCATTGAGCCGGTATTTCCCGAAACTCATGTCGAGAAGCGGTTCGCTATAGCTCCACTTCCGGTCCTCCATGTTGGCAATCTGCCTTATGAAGTCGGCGGCGTCATTAGGGGATAGCTCGATGCCGCTAGCCTCCCTACCGGCGGAATTGGTCATGTAGAAAAGGCTCTTGCCGTTGAAGGAAATGTCGGTAAGGTCCGGTATTTCCAAAATGGGTTTTAGGAATCCCCCTTCCAAAAACGCGATGGTCTTTTCCTTAGCCATTTTTGCTCCTTATATAGAAATCGGTCACTTCGCTGTAGGTGACCAACGGGGTAATTTCGCATATCAGCCCGACGCTTACCGCCGTCGGGTATTCGCTCGTCCCCGGATAGGCGGCGTGCTGGTAGAACTTCAGGCTCAAACGGTAACTCCCCTCGTAGTCCTTAAGACCGGCGGCGAAATAATCCCTTGCCGTATCGGCAAATTTATCCGGCCGGAAGCCGACTGCCACGGTAGAGGAACTCAGATCAACCCTAACGCAGGTCTCCGGAAGCGCCTTGGCGAAGGCCTTGTACACGTGGTCGACGTAGTCCACCCGGTAGGTGATCGAAAACATGCCGGTTACGAAGGAGAGCAGGGCCGCGCAGAAGAGCAGGGCCCCCACTAGATTTGCACCCCCACGCAGTATTCGGCTTCCCCGCATTTTCCGAAGTAGGGTTCGCCGGACACCTCCGTTCTGGTCTTGGCCCTGATGGTTTCGCCCCGGTTTAGGGCCGGATCGCCCCAGGAATAGTCGATGTCAACATACCCTTCCCTGACGGAAGAGGGGAAATATAGATCCTCCGTGGCCACTTTGCCGGCCGGCAAGGCACCGGTATAAGTGCTCATCTCCCTGGTCTTTTCGTCGTAGCACCACTTATCGCGCGGCTTGAGGACGACCAAACCGCGGGATATTTCGAGTTTCATCGAAATTACCGTGGTGCTGCCGGCGAAGCTTCCAAGATTCCGAAAGTGCTGGGCATGCCGGCCCCGGATGGTAATCTGGGCACCGATTTCCTTTTCCTCTTCCGTAAGTGTATTGCGGGCATAGCTATTCCGGTACCGGAGCGAAAAAACCTCCAGCGGGATCCTTCCGTTTTCCTCGGCCGCCGACCTATCGGTGAGATTCGGCATCTCGTAGGTCGGCGTATGGTAGGAGATGCTCTTCGTCTCCCGGGTCCATTCGGCATAGTTGGTGTGGCCGGTAACGGAATTGTCGTCTTCGGTCAACGTATACGTACTATATTCCCGGCTATCGGCGATTATCGTGAATTTAAGCGGATAAAGCTCGGTGACCGAGGTGTGGAAATCGAAATCGTAACGGACATAGTTTCCCCTTCCGTTCAGATTTCTCATCCCGAAAACCACGTAGAAATGGGGTGGATCCTGACTATAGTCCTTGTTTACCGTCCCCTTCAGGACGTGCTGGGTTCCCTCGAGGTAGTCGGTGGCCGTCATTGAAATGTCGTACATGTTCAATCCAGTCGAGGTGAACATGGGATCGAAACGGATGGAAGAAAAAGCGTCTGGATCGTTGTCGTAGAAAGGACCGAAGACGAAATCGTAGGGTTCGCACCCGCACCTGTTTCCGGCCGAGCCCAGCAATGGAACAACGGCGATCATTCCCAAGGCCGGTATTATCTTTCCGAACGCCATTTTCTTCATTGCAGACCACCCGCCAGCAGTCCCAAAAGCGCTTCGAACTCGCTTTTCGTATGGAACTGCATCCACCAGTACTCGTAGTAGCGGCCCTTCTCCAATATCTCCGCCTTGAATATCCTTTTCAAAACAAGCGGCAGAAGATGGTAATAATGGGCAAGACGGATTAGGAACTTCGAACTGCTTGTCCCTTTCCAACGCAGCCTTTCGATATCCAGATCCTCTATGTGTGCCTCCATGCTGTAGCCGGATTCCTTCAAAGAATCCCTGTACTTTTCCCTGAGTCCCCGACGCGCCGCTTTTTTGTCCATCCGTTGCCTCCCCAATCCTTATTAGGGAAGAAAACGGCGGATGGACCCCGGCCGCTGTCCGATTTTTTACAAATCTGCCGATTTAAACCGATATAATCTATCCATGGTATTGTTGGTCGGTCCCAGTGCGTCGGGGAAAACCGAGGCGGCGAAGCTGCTCGGGAAGCGTTACGGCATCGTGAAAGCCGTCACCCATACGACGCGGAAACCAAGGCTCGGCGAAATAGACGGAGTCGACTACCATTTCGTAAGCGAGGAGGAATTCCTCAGGCTGGAAAAGGAAGGCGCCTTCGTCGAGACCACCTGCTACAACGGAAAGCACTACGGCTGCTCGAAAAAGGAAATCGCCCCGGGAAGGGTTGTGGTCGTCGATCCAAACGGGCTCAAGTCGTTTCTCGGTCTGGGCAACGACGCCATCGTAACCTTCTATCTAAACGCGAGCGAATCTACGCGCCTAGAACGCATGAAGACAAGGGGCGATAGCGACGAAGTGATCGAAAGCCGCCTCGAAAACGACAAGACACAATTCTCGCCGATCGGCCACTTGGGCACCGACTATCTGATCGAAACCGACAGGCGTCCCCTGGTCGACATCGTAAGCGAGATTTACGAACGCTATATGGTTTCCTTGAAGGAGAAGGGGCTAAGCCTGGAGGTTTAATTCTTCCAGATATCCGATCAAGGCCTGGCGCAGTTCGCCATGCCTTTTCTTTTCGGGCGCCACTTTCGGGAAGCCGCTTATTTGAAAGAGCCCCCGCGGGTAGACGCGGCTCCCTTTCGGGGTAGCGTCCAATAGTCCCACAACTTCGGTCAGCGATGCTTTGTCGCTATGGTGGACGAATAAATAGAGAAAGGCATTCCCGATTTTCTTCATAAAGGGGGCAAAGCCCCGGATTATCGACGTTTTGGCAATGCCCGGATGGACATAGACCGCGTCGATTCCCTCCTCCAAGGCTTGCTCGTAGACGAGTTCGACTGCCTCCTTGCTGAGGCCGTACTCTTTCTGCCTCCCCGCTTTCTCCAACGAATGGGCGAAGCCCTTCCTCGAAGGCCTCATGGCCATGATCGAACCAACGAAGACATGCCGGGCCGCCGGATACAGGTTTTTGAGCCCGCCAAAAACGAGGTAGGTGCCAAGAGCATTCGTCCTGAACGTAAGTCCTTTGTGGCCGGCACTCGGGAAATAGATGCCGGCGTTATAGACTATTCCGTCAAGGCGTTCACCGTCCATCGACCCGACGAAAAAATCAACGGAACACCTATCAGCCTGGTCGAGGATCTTGGTTTCGATATCGCCGCCTGGAAATTCGCTGAGGAGGGCCGTTTTGGCCTTTTCCAGCTTGTCGGCGTTGCGGCTTGCCAGTATGACGGCGGCCTTTAGCCGCAGAAGATGCCGGACGCATTCGAAGCCGAGCCCCGAAGTTGAACCGGTAACCAGATACCTCTTCCCCTCGAGGCTAGGAAGTTTTTGATCGTATTCGATGACATTCATGGTGCTTGTAAAAAGGGGAGCCGCGGGGCTCCCCTATGCTATGGACGCTAGTCCTCGTCCTTGGAGTTCTGGGGCTTGTAGTCCTTGAGCTCGTTGACGTAGTTTTTCTCGACCAGTTTGCCCTGTTCGAGCCTATCGTGCTCGCAGGCATCGGCAATGAGCTGGCGGGCACGGCGGAGAGAAAGTTCGCTTCTCACCTTGAGGACGGTCGGGATGTCCTTGTAGATGTTCTTCTCGGAGGCATCGTAAACCGGGATCGGGGAGTTCGCGTAGTCCTTCGGATTGAGGGCGAAATAGAGCTTGAGCCCCTTGCCGGCGATGGTGATCTTCACGTAGGTCTTCGTATGGAGGCGGAAGGTGTCGCCGGAATTCGAGATACGGGACTTCAGGCCGTAGCTAAGGCACTCGGCCTTGAGGGCATTGTAGTTGGCCTTCAGCTCCTTGTCCGCCTTCAACATCCGGGTCGGGAAGGGGATGCGGACTATCTTCTGGTGGGGAGGCAGTTCCGGATTGGTTTCCCCTACGACCCTGCGGGTCTTGCCCTTTTCATAGCCTTCCGGCATTTCGATCAAGGGCTTCTTCGGTTCGGGTTCCTTGACGGGTTCGGGGGCTGGCTCGGGTTCGGGGGCTGGCTCGGGTTCGGGTTCCTTGACGGGTTCGGGTTCGGGTTCCTTGGCCGGAACGATGATGATCGGGGCCTCTTCTTCCTTTTTGGGCTCTTCCTTGACCGGGGTTTCGCCTAGGTGGATCACGATGGTCTGCGGGGCCTTTTCGGGGGCGGGTTCCTCCGCTTTCGGCTCTTCTTCGGCCGGGGCCTTGGCATTGAGCTTCTCCAGCTCCTCGGCGATGATTTCCCTGATGGCGTCGGCGTCGAGCGCAGGCTTTTCCTCCGGGATCTTTATCTTGGCGATTTCCTCGCTGATGATGGACCGGATGTCTTCGGTTTCGGCTTTCTCTTCCTTGGGTTCGGCCGCGGCCAGTTCCTCGCGGACGATCTGGCGGAGGTCTTCGGAGGTAAGATAGCTGTCCTCGTCGGGCTTCTCGACCGTGGTCTCCTCGACCTTGCTTTCGACCTTTTCGTCATGGGCAGCGAGTTCTTCGGCAATGAGCCTCTTGAGGTCGTCTTCGGTCAGGACCTCGGCTCCCTCGGCCGCTCCTTCCTTCTTTTCTTCCGCCGGTTCGGGTTCGGGGCAGGCAGCCGCGACTTCCTCGCGGATAAGGTTGCGGAGATCCTCTTCGGTGAGCATCTCGGCATCGTCCTTCTCGTCCTTTCCTTCGATTTCCTTCTTCAGGCTGTCGAGTTTGTCGGTAAGGATCCGGTCGATGTCTTCTTTCGTAAGGACTTCGGGCTTGGGTTCTTCGACCGGGACGGGCTTAGCGGCCTCCTCGGCTTCTTCCCGCGCCTTCTTGGCGTCGTCGACCGCGGTTACTTCCTCGCGGACGATCCGGCGAAGATCGTCCTCGGTCAAAGGTTCGACCTGGTGGTCGATGCCGGCGACGGGTTCTGGCTTGAGTTCGGGTTCGGGCTTCTTTTCTTCGGCCGCGACCGGGGCGGGCTTGTTTTCCTTGATGACGTCGGAAACGATTTTGCGGAGATCGTCCTCGGTCAGCATTTCGGCATCGGGTTCGGTGGCGACGGCACCGATTTCATCGCGGATGATGCGACGGATGTCGTCTTCTCCCAAGGGCTTACGGTGCTCTTCGCAGCTTCCGCCGCAGGAGCAGGATTTGGCGGGGGTCTCGCTGGCCCCGGCACAGCTGATGTATTGGACGATGAGCGGCGAATTGCCGTTATAGAGGGTTTGGCTCGGGGCGTTTGTGGCACTGACGTTTCCGCCTAGATTGGGGTTGGTTTCGCCGTCGAGATGGCTGCGGAGATCGCTATCGGAGGCGGCACCGTAGGTACCATGGAGGCGGCGCGCTTCCTTGAGTTCGCGGTGAGCTTTGTTGCAGGAAACGCAGGCGACGACGCCGGCGATGATGACCAGTAGGTACGCCACGGCGATCAAGATATAGGGCAGATAGTTGACGACGGTCCAAACGGTACCCATCATCGGATTGGCGCCCTCGGCGGCATTTCCGGCGGCAACGGCTCCGTTGATGGCGGCCAAGACGTTGCTGACCCCGGCGCCGAAAAAGTTCGGGTAAAGGGCGATATAGACGGTCGTGGCGGAAACGGTACCGAGGACAAGCAGCGAGATGGTAACCCATATGCGGTGCTGCTTGCGAACTATCTGGAGAATGATGAGGACGACGAATAGGATGACGGCAATGCCGGTCACGGCATAGAAGGCGAACAGCAGCGGATTGGCCTGGAATAACGCCATGTCGAACACGTGTCCGATGGCGCCGTCAGGCCCGATTAGCGGAACCAGGAACCCGCTCTGCAGGTCCGCCAGCAGGTCGCCCGTGCCGCCGAAATAGCTGTAGCCTCCGGCGAGTAGCGGCGTCAAAACGATGATAAGTAGTCCCACCACGGTCAGTATCCAGCCGATGATGGATAGGACATTTGCGCTCTTTTTCATAGCCTTTGCCTCCGGCAGTCCTTTGCTGCCTAAATATTCATGTATAGATTATATCGGCAACTTTCCTCCGTCTACAACGCGAAATAGCAACTTTTTGCGGAGTTTTATCCTATTTTGGGCCGTTTTGACGGCAATAAACCCTTATGGCTTTGTTATGGCAGACAATCGTGGATTCCCCGAACGGCCCGATCTCGCCGTCCAGACACCAGGGCATGTCGTCTGGCCACGGCTTTATTGTCATTTGCCGGAAGCGGATTACCTCGAGATCTCCGATATTGAGATACGGCAATAATCCGTTCAAAGGGCCGCTTGTTGTGAGATAACACTCCATTAGCCCGTCGTCCATGAGGCCTTTTTTGTTTACCTTGAATCCCCCGACGTTCAGGCCGTTAAGGATCAAAACGAAGGGTAGGCGGAACTCCCTCTGCTTCCCTTCCGCGTCGATAAGAACGATGTCTATGTCTTTCCGGCTAAGGGCTTCGTTCACGGCCTTCTTGTAGTAGCTGAACTTCCCGATGGCCTTCTTTTCGCGGCGTGGCACGGCATAGGCGATGTCGCTATAACGGCCATAGGCCGCCATGTAGGCGAAATACCTGCCCCCGCATTCCCCGACGTCGAAATAGCCGTAATGCCCATCCGAAATCACCCCGAGGGCGCTTTTTAGGCGAGGCAAAACCCCGAAGTTTTTTCCCACATCCCCCAAAGTACCCTCGTTTATATAGCCGAGTACCGGGGCCTCTTCCTTGCAGGCCAAGGCGTTTACCGCGGTATTGAAGGAGCCGTCTCCCCCGACGACGATGAGGCTATGGTAACGGCCTATCGCCTTCCTTTCCAAATCGAAGGCGCGGTAAAGGGAATCGGGCACCTCGACGTCGATCCGGTCGAACGACATCGACAGCTCTCTTCTTACTAGGTCCAGTTTGCGCGAAAAATCTCGGTGGCCGGCATCCTTGCTGTAGATGAGCAGACAATTGATCATCGGGAAGAATATTTTTCGGCCGCCCCGACGAAGCCCTTGAACAGGGGATTTGGCCTCAGCGGCCTTGAGGTGAACTCGGGGTGGAACTGGCAGGCGATGAAAAATGGATGGCCGGGCAGTTCCACTATTTCGACGAGTCCCGAATCCGGATTAAGTCCGGAAAAGACCATGCCATGCGATTCGAATTCGGCTTTGTAGGCGGAGTTGAATTCGTAGCGGTGGCGGTGCCTCTCCCCCACCAAACTTGACTTGTAGCATTTTTCGGCGAGGGTGTTTTCCTTGATCGCGCAGGGATACTCCCCCAGCCTCAGGGTCCCGCCCATCTTGATGCCGTCGTACTGGTCGCGGAGCAGGTCGATGACGGGATAAGCCGTGTTGGGATCGAACTCGGTCGTGTTCGCGTCTTCGTGTCCCATGACGTCCCGGGCGAATTCCACCATCGCGAGCTGCATGCCGAAGCATATTCCCAGATAAGGAACGCCATGAGTGCGCGCGTACTCGATGGCCTTCATCTTGCCTTCGCTTCCCCGTTCGCCAAAGCCGCCCGGCACGAGGATGCCGTCGGCCTTCGCCAACCTTTCCTCCGCGTTTCCGGATTCGAGATCGATGGCTTTTATCCAGTCGATGTCGACTTCCAGTCCGTAGGAATAGCCCGCATGGCTCAAGGCGGTCGCGACGGATAGGTAGGCGTCCTTTAGTTCGACGTACTTCCCGACCAGGGCGATATTTACCCTCCTTCCGCCTTCCTTGGTTTTCTTTATGCCTTCGACGAAGTCCTTCCAATCGCTTAGGTCGATTTCCCCGTAGGCAAGGCCGAAACGTTCCATCGTGTACCTGTCCAAACCCTGTTCGTGCAGTTTGAGCGGAAGCTCGTAGACGATTCTGCAGTCGTCGGCCTCGAAGACGCCGCGCCTTTCCACGTTGCAGAAAAGGGATATCTTTTCCTTCGCCCTCTCGCCAAGAGGCACTTCGGAACGCAATACGATGGCATCGGGCTGGATGCCGATGGAAAGAAGGTCCTTCACCGAGTGCTGGGTCGGCTTGGTCTTGCTTTCCTCGCTCGTCCTGAGGTAGGGAACGAGGGTGTTATGGAAAAACAGGACGTTCTGCGCGCCGAGTTCGATTTTCATCTGGCGCATGGCTTCCAGGAACGGAAGCGATTCGATGTCGCCCACGGTACCGCCGATCTCGCATATCACGATATCCGCGCCGGAAGCCCTTTCAGCGTCGTGGAGACGCGATTTTATTTCATTGGTCACGTGGGGAATGACCTGCACGCAGGCGCCGAGGTAATCCCCGCGCCTTTCCTTTTCGATTACCGATCCGTAAATCTTGCCGGAGGTAACGCTCGACTCCTTGCTCAGGTTTTCGTCGAGCCACCTTTCGTAATGGCCGATGTCCAGATCGGTTTCGGCCCCGTCCTTGGTTACGTAGACCTCGCCGTGCTGGTAAGGCGACATGGTGCCGGGATCGACGTTGAGGTAGGGGTCGAATTTCATCATGAAAACCTTCAAGCCGTGCTTCTTCAGCAAATAGCCTAGCGAGGAAGCGAAAATACCCTTGCCGAGGCTGCTCACCACCCCGCCGGTCACGAATACGAATTTGCTCATGAGGGGAATTCTAAACCCGATGAGGGGAGTTAACTAGGATTATCGACTTCGCTTAGTCCTTTCGTCAGGTCCTTGCTGCGCCAGCCGCCTTTCTTCCAGCGGAAGTAGAAAAGAAGGGCCCTTACGCATTCGTCCATTGCCGCTCCTATGAAGGCCCCGTAGATGCCGAGGTCGCAGACGATGCAAAGCAGGGCGCTGACCCCGACCGTGCATATCCAGGAAGTGAAAATTGAACAACCGACCGGGAAGCCGATGTCGCCGGCCGTTTCGAGGCCTTTTACGTATACGAGGTTCGTTGCCCTGCCCTGATCTAGCACGATGTCGATGAGCATGCAGAAAACGGCGCTCAAGGCAACCGCGGAAAGCGGCGTCCCCAGGGGATTGGATTCGGGCGAAGCGACCGCGGGGGCCATCAGGGCATAGAAAACCGGATAGGCCAAAGCGGTCAAAATCAAGGACATCAGGAGCGAGACGAAACGCGACATACGCCCAACCTCGCCGACCAGCCTATAGGCTTCTTCCTTCTTGCCCTCGCCCAGGAGATTTCCTTCCACGACCTGCATGGCCATGCCGGTTCCGGAGGCGAAAAGATAGATAAGCGAGGTCAGGGTCATCAGGTAGGTGCGCAGGTTCTGTTCGAGAACCGGAACCGAAAAATTGATTATGACCGAAAGCACCAGTTGGGAAGCCTGGTAGGAAAGGGTTTCCCCGGCGGTCGGAAGGCCTATGGACAGCAGTTTCTTGAGCATTTTCCCGGGGAAGGGCTTTAGAATCCTGACGGAAAGCCTCCCCTTCACCCCGAAACGGAAAAAGAGGTAGCTGGCGATTAACCCGAGAAGGCGCGAGACGTCGGTGGCCAAGGCCACGCCGAGGAGTTTTTCCATCTCGCTTAGGCCGGGGATGCCCCAGATGAATATCGCCGCGATGCCGGCATTGGCGATGTTGGTACACAAAGCCACGACGGTCGGGAATACCATCTTCTTGTTGGCCCTGAGGAAACTCGAGAAGACGTTGGTAAGTGCCAAAAACAAAAGGGAAGGAGCCACGTAGAACTGGTATCTGACCGCGTACTCGATGACGTTTTCGTCCACGCCCATCCAATAAAAGACAAACGGCGTGATCGACATCGATACCCCGACCACGGCCAGCCCGATTAGCAGATTGACGAAAAAGGACAGCGAATATATCTGGCCGGCTTCCTTTTCCTTGTTCTGCCCCAATATCTGGCTAAGCAGGATGAGCGAACTCGTCGAAAGCACCGAAAACGAAACCACGAATATGTTCAGTATCTGGTTGCTTTGGCCGATCGCGTTGCTCGCAAGCGGAACGGCCGAAAGCATGAATTGGTTGACGTAGCCCATCATCACAGAAAGGATGAGCTCGAGGAATACGGGCACCGCGAGTTTGACGAGTGCCGCGTTCTTGCGGAAGTCCCGGAAAATGGGTAGCGATCTTATCTCCATCGTGGGGAATTCTATATAAATATAGAAAAATGAAAAGGGGGGACTCTATCTCGCCGAACTTTCGGCTCGTCTTTTGACCGTCTCCGATTTGGGGATGGGATCGCGATGGAGGGTAACGATCCGTCGAAGCCTCGCAAATTCGCTTGCCCGACAAAAGTCCCTCGGCCAGCCGGAATCGGTTCGACTGCTTCTATCCTCCTGCGGTTTTCCTCGCCGGTCCTCGGCAACATTGTTTTGCCGGTGACCGAAAACCGGCTGCCGAAGTTCCCGGGGATTTGGCAAATTTCCCTTTCATTTTGCGGCCGCCGTCTTAGGATTATTCGGAAAAGGAATGGAAAAATGAAACAGAAACACCTGATGCTTGCCCTGCTACCGGCGGCAATGCTGCTGGCCGGATGCGCCGGTGGAACCCCTACGGCCTCGACGGGAACCTCCGCCGAGGAGGAAACGACCGAAAGTACGGTCAACACCGGCAAATGGGATGATGTATCCCTTGCGGCCTTCGACGAATATCTAAACGGTTTCGTAATGCCCTACATAGACGGATTCGACGAGGCAGACATAAACGTTTCCTACTATGCCGAATACAGCTGCCTTTCCATCGAAGGCGGAGCCATGACCGATTATTCGCTCGTTGAGGACTATAGCGACGCCTTGGTCAACGCCGGTTTTGAATTGGTCGGCGAAGACAGCGGCTATTCGCTCTACTACTACGACGAGGAAACCCATTTCGAACTATCGGTGGACCTATATGCCTATTCGCGCGACCTTTTCGGCTTCGCGACCGAAGGCGATTGCTACTTCGTCTGCGACATATACCCCTCGAGCGTTATCTATAGCGACGTTTTCCCTTCCCAGGACCTAGCCTCGCTTATAGAGGAAAAATGGGGATACGAGGGGATCGAGTTGCCCTCTTTCGACTCCGATTCCTATTACCTTTACCTTCCCGACAACGTCTATTCTAATTTCCAGATAGTGGGATACGTCGGGGTCGCCAACGACATAACGAGCGATTATTGCGATGCGCTGCTCGAAAAGGGATACGGCGAACTTTATAGCGACGACAGCGGTTCCGCTTATCTCGACCCCGCTGGCAACGTGGCCGTCCTGCCCTACATGGACGAGGGCTACTTCTCGATTCTCGTGTACCGTCTGACCGATATACTGGGTTGACCTTTCGGCCTACGGAAAGCGCCTCCGGGCGCTTTTTTCATTGTTTGTCGGAGCTTTCCAGAAGAGTCAGCTGCTCGGGTACTTCGTCTACGGTTTTGATGTTTTTCGAGATACACTCGAATAGGCGGATTATGAGTTCGTAGTCCTTTACTTGGCTATTGGCTATGCGGATCACTTTGATTCCGTAGGACTTCGATATCCCTTCCTTCAGCCTGTCGGCTTCCGCCCTCGACTTCATGCCGATATGCTCTCCCCCGTCTATCTCGAAGGCGACGATCGGGGAATAACGCCTTTTCAAAACGCCCCCGGCGGCTTCCACGACGACGTCGTATTCCATGTTCCCCATTTTCCCGAGATCGGACGGGGAGGCCCTGGAAATCGCGTCCTTCATCTTGACGTTCCGCCTGACCCTCATCTTCGCTCCCATCTTCCGGAAATACGGCGAGATGGTCAAAAAGAACTCGCGCTCGTTTTGGGAACCGTTGGAAAATCCGAGGCTGGCATCCAGTTTGCGGGGAACTTCGATATCGCCTTTGGCATAGACGTAGTCGCTAAGCAGTTTCAGGTCGTTAGCTTCCCCGGCGCTAAGTCTGTCGATGGCCTCCTTGTCCCCCACGAAGATGAACTCGTCTTTGGCCCGCGTCAGTCCGACATTGAGGAGTTCGCGGTTGTTCTCGATCCACTCCATCGTTTTCCTTGAGGATTTCATGGATACCGCCGCCGACATTATTATCGTGGACTTCTCCGACCCTTGGAGGGTGTGGATGGTGCCGGCCCTGACGTCGGTTATCCCTTTCCTTTCCAGAATGTAATTGATCAGCCGGGCCTGATTGACGAAAGGGGTCACGATCCCCACGTCCTTGTAGTGGCCGGAGGCAACGATATTGGCTACGGCCAAGGCTTCGGCCGTGTAGGAATTCCTCTCCCCGCTAGCGGCATTCTGCACTTTTACATACGTAAGTTTGCCGGGGTTCAGGTTTTCGAGTTTCAATTGGCCGCCGTAATAGCGGTCGTTGCTGAAGCGGGCAATGCTTTTGCCGCAGCGGTAGTGGTAACGGAGCAATATGCTCTTCGAATTCGTGTCCTTCCGCTTCATGGTCGAAAGGATGGAATTTTCCATATAGTCGTAGTCGTCGGAAACCCCGTACAGGGTCCGGTATCGCTTCTCCACGCTTTCCTCGATCACGGTGACCGGCTGCAGTTGGTTTACGTCGCCGACCAGCAGTAAGTCCCTGGCCCTGACTATGGGAACCAATGAGGAAGCGATGTTGCATTGGCCCGCCTCGTCCATGATGCATATGTCGAAGCGCGGGGTCGCGCTTCCCAGCCGGTCGCTTGAAAGATTCGTGGTCAAAACGATCGGGAAAGCGGCAATGAACCTCCCGAGATTGCTGTCGTCCTTAAGATACTTTATGAGATAGGAAACGGCCTCCTTCGTGTCTTCCTGCATTATCCCTTTTCGGAATTCGGCATACGACGGCGTCATCAGGTGGTGCAGGCGGAAAAGGGAGGATGACAGGAGGAAGTTGGAGAAGTCCTCGTTTCCGAGGGCGCCAACCGCTTTGCTGCCGACCTCCTCGTCGCTGATGGGCTTCAAGGATTCGAGTTCCTTCCTTTGGATATCGAGCTGACGTTTTATCTCGGAGTTCATCGGCCTTTCCCCTTTCGAGAGTTCTTCCATGTTCCCGAGCTTGCTTATCGTCTCTTTGACCTCCAGTATCCTCTCGTAGCGCGAAAGGGTGTCCTTCAGGCCGGCAAAGGACTCCGCGCATTTCTCCTGGTATAATTTGTAGTTTTTCGCTTTTGCCAAATATTCGTAATTCAGCTTCGATATTGCGGAGATTTTCTTCCTTATCGAAACCACGGCTTCCGTCATTTCTTCCCGGTTTCCGAGCCTTATGCAGGGAAATAACCAAGGCTTGTCATTGAAGACGGAAGAGAGGTTCTTGGAAAACTTGTCTAGGATGTCGTCGACCGGGTGGTTGTTGTTGCTGACCACCAAGGCGGTCTTGGAATTGAAGTAGCACGAAAGCAGGACGTTGAAGATCGTTTCGGTCTTCCCGGTGCCGGGAGGGCCCTGGACGTAGGTAACGTGGGAGTTGAGGGCGCTATAGACGACTCTCATCTGGTCTATGTTTATCCTTTTGCCGTCAAATACCACTATGCCGGCTTCGTGCTTGGCTCCGATCGTCCCCTTGTTCCTTCCGAAGAAACTCTTAAGGGGTTGGGTCAAATTACCCTTAGCGTCCATTTCGTAAATGGCTTCGAGGGCCCGGTCGACCGCGTGGTTGACGTTCCGCGATAAAAGGAAGGCGTTTGGACGGGTATTGGTCTTCTCCCCGTTCCCGTAGTTTTGTTCCAAGAGGGAAATTGCACCCCTTTCGTCTTCGTTATAGGCCTTGCAGAAATCCTCCGGCGACATTTCCAGATAATAGGAAAGCGACATCCTTTTATCCTTTTCGAGCAGAAAAGACTTGTTGAAAGAAACTTTCTCGTCGGCGACCAGCGTCCGGTTCTTGAAATCGAGAAACAGCCTCTTGTAGGCAACCACGTACTGCTTGTTGCCGATGTCGATGGAAAATAGGTTGAAGGCAAGTTCGTTATAACGGTAGAGCTTCTCCGCCTCGTAACCGGAACCTTTTTTGAATACCTTGTCGAGCAGGTCCCCGTATTCATCGTCGGTCAGTTTCCTCGGCCTGGCCAAATCCCTTCTATCGAGATTGCCAATCAGCGATTTGTCGAGAATGCAGGGATCGCTGTCGTGGCGGTAGCACTCCCCCAAGTATTTGAGAATGTTGTTATCCACGGCTTCGAGGCCTAGATACCGCACGAGGTCGGGGTCTCCCCCGAGGGAATCCGAAAGCTTTTTGGGCGTTTCGTAATAGCTGTCGTCCAGTACGGTCGCCTTGATTATCGAATCGACATAGACAAAGGACTTTTCCTTGCCTATCAAGGAACCGAGTTCGCCCATGAAAGGGTTATAGATATCGCAGTAAAGAAGACCCTTCTTGGCGTCGATCGCATTGATGCCGATATAGTAGGAGGTCGTTTCGCCCTTGCGGTTCTTGTACTCGATGCTGAGCCACTTGTTCTCGTTGACCGCCCGGAATATCCGGAGCTTGGTTTTGTCCATTGATTAACAAACCTACCATTAAAAGAGCTCCATTACAAAGTTAAGGTTGTCGAAACCTTGCCTTTAATAGCTGTCGTTTCGTCTTGAGGAATCGGGAAAAGCGGCTAGCCGTCGGCAACATTGCGCTATTGAAACGGCAAGGAGGGGAAAGTAAACCTATGGCATGGCAAGAAAGACATCGTTGTTCCTCGTTCTATTGGGATTGGCCCTTTCATCCTGCGAAATACCAACACGGTCCTCGTCCTCCGCGTCTTCGGACACGGATATAGGTACCGTATCTTCCTCTCCCGGAAGTGCGGACGGGGACGACGGGGACGTTCCGACGCCGGCGGAAGACGGAAATGGACTTAACATACTTCATTGCTGGAACTGGTCATATGCTACAATCATGCGATACCTTCCCCAAATTAAAGAAGCCGGTTACGATGCTCTGCAGACCTCTCCGATTCAGCCCCAAAAGGACTATTACGCCCCAGGCGACAGTTGGCAGAACGGCTGGTGGAAGCTATACCAGCCGCTTGGCTTTTGCATTGCCGAGAAAAACCATAGCCTGGGTACTAAAGAGGAATTCGCCGCGATGGCGCAGGCGGCCCACGGACTCGGACTCAAGGTCATCGTCGACATCGTCAGCAACCACTTGGCCGGGGGTTCCGGCGAGTCGTTCCATTCCGGGGTCAGGGAATACGAACCCGAGATTTACGACAACCAGCTGCTCCATAAGGGCTACGGGTACATAGACGACAACGACACGGCTAAGCTTGTCCGGGGACATCTCGGCGATTACCCGGATTTGATGACGGAGGACGAACGCGTCAAGACCGCGATTAAGGAGTTTCTCAAGGAATGCATTGATTCGGGGGCCGACGGTTTCCGCTTCGATGCGGCCAAGCACATCGAGACCCCTTTCGACGGGGAATTGGCCTCGGACTATTGGCCCGAGATCACCCAGTATGCCAAAGACTATGCGGTGGAGACCAAGGGCCAAGAGCCGTACATGTACGCCGAAATTCTCTACACCCCGGGAGCGGGCCGCGACATTTCCTATTACGATTCCTACTTCGATATCACCGACACGAATCTCAGCAGCGCCCTCCTCGATACCGTCAGAAACGGCAATTATTCGCGCATAAGTTCCCTATCTGGTTACGATATCGACAGAACACAGGCGGTTTTGTGGGGAGAATCGCACGATACCTTCGCCAATGCCTGGGGAAGCCAGGAATCGGATCAAGCGACAATCGACAAGGCCTATGCCTTGAGCTGCCTGATGGGTGACAATTCGGTTTTGTACTTTGCTAGGCCCGGGCCGGGGACGAAGCTCGGCGAGGCCGGAAGTATCGAGTGCTTCGAAGACCAAATCGGGGACATCAACCTCTTCCATCACAAACACCGTGGCGAGGATTCCATGTACATGCCGGCCGGAAACGACCTGCTGGCCCGCTTCGAGAGCGGCTTCGCCGTCATCGGGGATGGTGAAGTCGAAATACAAAACTGCGGTTTGCCGGACGGATCCTACGAAGATTATTCTGCTTCCCTAGAAGCGGAAGTCCGAGGGGGAACGCTGAAGATGACCCTCGGCGAAGATGGCTTTGCGGCTTTCGAGGCCGAAGAATCCGGAAAGCCGTCGATCGCCCTATCAAGGGCAGGCGGCTATTACGAAGAACCGTTCGAATTGACCATTACGGTGAAGAACGCCGATAGCGCGAGCTATACCCTAAACGATGGCGAACCTGTTTCTTTTCAGGGATCTGCAACCCTGACCATCGGCGAAGATAGGAAAGACGCGCTCCTCCGGGTAGAGGCTTCCGGCAAAAAAGGAAACACCACCATCGAAGCCACATATTCCTACGATGGTCCTACCGACCTGATTAAAGTTACGGATATCGATTCGGAATATATCGAAAACCATGTACTTTACGCTTGGGTTTGGGGCGATACTTCGAGCGGCGAATGGAGAAGCGGGGAAATTGACGGAAACGACTTCTCCTTCTATGTCTCTAGTAGCGACAGGATGTTCTTGCTTGCCTGCTTCGAAGAAGCTACCGCTGCGCCGGATTGGAATGGGGCCCTGGCCCAAACCCAGGACATCGCTTTGGACGGAAGCGTGGCCTTCGACGGCTCCAGCCTTTCATGGATGGATCGCTAGCGAATCCGCCGCAGTAGGACGTCGGGCTTTGTCTTATTTGCCTAACGGCTGTCGGCCTGTTCTCTTCCGTTTCTTTCAATACTCGAATTAGCATTTGCCATTCGAAAGAGTTTCCGATTGGAAAGGTTATTTGCCCTCGGTATCGCGCATCGGCTTATTCCCCGTCGAAGGCAACTGCCCTACCAAGACCGGTCGCTTTCGCTATGAGATCGAAATCCGTCTAGGCCCTTACCTATCGCAGTCCAAAACCAAGTCGAGGCCCCAAAACACCGCATTTCGAAAGCCGCGGGCCGGAAGCAATTCCGCCGGAAATAGGATTTTGGTAATTCCGAAGGTTTTATGTTTCCGAAACATTGGGCGGCCCGCCCAAATGATTCATGACTAATAACGGATGTCTATGCTGTATGGCGGCTTCAGCAGGTTTTGGTGTTTCGAGAATTGCTCGCGAACCTTCCTATAGGCATCGTTCATCAAATCGCTGTCCTCGCTCCTATTGGGAAGGCTGCGGTCTTCCGGACTGCTGTATATTTCGTAACTGACGCGGATGACGAACTTACTGCCGTAAACTCCTTCAAGATGGGCCCGGGCATAAGCAAAGAACTGATGACTGTAGGAACCGCAGAAAAGACAGCTGTCGTTTATATCGCTGCAGATGGCTTCGACGGCATCGCGGTTCGTACAATTAGAAGAAAGGAGGTCGAAGGCAGAATACGAATAAGAGGTACTCTTCACGTAATTTTCGTTTTCGCGGAAAAGCGCATATTTGACGATCAAATACACGACTAGCACGGACACGCCCATGGAAACATAGACGGCCCAGGAAGCCGCTAGAGAAACGAATCCGAGTCCGATTCCGACGACGATTATTGCAATCGGGAATCCAAAACACATCCAGAATTCATTATCCGCAATGTCTTTTTCCTCCCTTTCCTTCATGTCGAGGACCTTGAACATCGAAAATACATAGCCTATCGATAAGCCAGCAAAGGAGATGAACGCGGCCGAAACAAGGGGAACGATGGAGTTCGCGTACATAACGATTCCGACGATGATCGAGACGATGGAGAGCAAAATTCCGAGATAGTAACCGAGAATCGTCAGGGAATTCCCGTTGGGAAGGGAATAGAGGACGTCGAACACGACGAAGAAAAATCCGATGACTACCACCGAAGCGAAATCGAGGTATTGGGAAAAGGCAATCATAAGCGGAACGACGGCGGCCGAAGATACAAAAAGCAATATCCACCGGAAGTTCTGGAAATACATCTTCCTATTGCTTGCCCCGTTGATTCCCAGCAGCAGGGTATTAGTCAGATAGACGAATCCAAAATATCCGGCTTCCTTGGCCAGGTTGACGGCATATTCCGGTCCGCTCGGCCCGGGCGTACCGTCAAAAAGGGTGATGAACCGCATAATCAAGACCAGTCCGATGACCAAGTAGAAGACTATGGAAAACAGGATCCTGGTAAAACGGCTAATGAAGCTGATGTTCGTCATTGCACCGAAACAGCGCAATACGGAAAGGCAGCTAAGAAGGAGCAAAAGGGGCCAATTGAAACCATTGGCAGACGAAAAATCGAAGGAATTAACGAAAAGTTCTATTACAAGCGGGGAAACGACCATCAGGCAATAAAGGATGCATGCGATTACCTTTCCCCAACGACTGTCGAGAAAACATCCTTCCATATGCCGTCACCGCCTCGTCATTTCGTCAAGCGCCACATGGTCTTCGGTAAACAAATCGACATAGAACTGAACGTTCTTGTCCTTGTATTTTGAATTCACGATAACGTTCTTCTTGTATTTAAAGCGGCTCCTGCTCACGCAGTCGCGGGCAAACGCATCGATTTTCTTCCGGAATTCCTTGAATATCTGGCCGATTATTTCGCTTTCCGCCACGAGCTCGCCGTTGACCATGGTCTTCGACTTCATCATGCTATCCCTCGACTGTTCAGTCGCGAAAAGATGATCATAGTTAGTTTCGACGAGGACGTTGATCGATAATCCGAGGTCCTTCATGATCTTCCTATCGAATTCGGCAGGGAGGAAGAAAAAGTCGATACCGGTTGCTTTTAGAGGTCCCTCGCCAACCCCGTTGTCGACAAAGCAATGCTTAATCTCGGCCTTTAAGGAATCCTTCAATTTCTCGTATTCCCTCTTCTGATTCTTGAAAAACAGCATATGTTATCCCCCTTCTTGTTTTTCACTTCAAAATATTATTAACCATATGAATGGTCTTTTTGTTTCACCGATAGCCGATTAGTCTTGGTATTGTCCTTTTCCCTTTCTATGAAGTCGCAATCATCTAATTCACAAAATACTTAAATCTATGATTTTGCCTGCTAATTTGACCATGCTTGAAAAAGCGGTGTCAATATTTACTGATTTTTGAAGTCAATATTTCTAATTTTGGAAATTTTTCCAGAATAAGCAGGGGAAACTTCGCCGGCTAAAACAATTTATGAGCATTATCCGGAGACGGTGACCGATACTTTTCCCTTTTGTGTTCCAAAAGCGAATAGGCAAAGTGCCTTGGCACTACGGTCCTATTTTTATTCCCCGATATTCAGGAAATCTGCCTAGGTCCATAACGTATTCTAGAGCCTGCCTAGCAAGCGTATGCCTAAAGGAACAAAAACCATCGAGCTTATGCCAACTCGTTTTGTTGAGGGAAAATTGTGGTAATGGCTTACCCATATCTTCAAACAAGTGCAGTAAAAAATAGTTCCTTTAAGCTCCATTTGCATGGGCAACGACTCTTTCGACGAGGTAATAGCACCAATTGAAGGCCCTAGCGGAACTCGTCGACAGTTAACCACCTCTCCGGTTTAGACATATAAGATATCATCATCAAAGCCGATACAATTGAAGGCAAATACGCCGACTTTTCTGATTGCGCTAACGCTTCAAAGGGAAAGCAAAAGGCCGAAGTACTCCGTTTTCAGGCCATTAGGGCCTTCCTTGCTTTAGAGTTAAGGTTTAAAAGGCGCACCGTGAACCTTTAAATTAGGAAATGGGGGTCGATTCCCGAAGACCATGTCCGGATATCTTTCAAGATATGGCGGTTGATAATTGATTTATAACTCTCGTGTTTCTGCATTTTTGCAGATTTGCTGCTCGTCTTTCAATCCGTGGCTCGAGCAAGAGCTAAGATTTCAAATGGATTTTTGGTCCTGCTATTGTTTTGTCTAATATACCTTTTGCTCAATATAATTTCTTAAATATTTACAAAATAGCGAAAAAGGTTTTACGGTATCCCTCTCGATAAA
Source organism: uncultured bacterium (assembly GCA_949295325.1). Classification (GTDB taxonomy): domain Bacteria; phylum Bacillota_I; class Bacilli_A; order RFN20; family CAG-826; genus UBA4951. The sequence continues at coordinate 39,074 of CASFKG010000002.1, read as the reverse complement.
GAACCTGGCTTTATTCCATATTTTATTCCTCCCTTGTTTTCTTGTTTATGTTTTGTCCTTTCTACTTATTCATTGCAAAAGCGGTAAAGCCAATAAATAAACATAAATTCGATCGGAGGGAAAAGCTTGTGTACAAAAGCTGTCTTTGCAAATAAACATCTGCCGACCGCGCTTTTAAAACTGGAGTGCATTGAAAATGCGTTTTGAGTGGATGAAATAGGTTTTTGGCTTCGGAAGTACATTTGCCCGCTTTAGCCGTATATGCGCAACAGGATCTTCCCTATTTTATCCATCATGGCTGCAGTGTCTTTGGGGCTGCATCGGAGTTTAACCTTTTGGACTGAGAAGTTATTGGTTCAGCCATTAAACGTTAGAAAAACTACTCGCCGATTTAAATGGACCAATTAATGGATGGATTTGTTCCATACAGCAGCATATGGAATGCTGATTGTTCATAAGGCCTTCTCCCGCAGAGATCTTGTTTTTGCAAGACACGGATTATGGGCGTTTAGCCTTGAATACGAAGTAGGAAGATCCTAATGAAATTGATGTTAGGCCAATTGGCAGTTAATCGTGGCGTCGTTTGTCACCTCGAGATAGGAATCGAGTCCGTTGTCGTTTGGACCCATCTGGACGTATACCCCGCCTTCTCCGTCCAACGGCAGCCATCTGCGGTCGTCCTTCCCCTCCGCGTATATCCAAACGTCATACATGTGCCCGGATGCAAGATCCAGGCCGCTTATCCCGATAACCGGATCGCTCATTTCGCCAGGCTCGATGTTCCTGCGGTAATGGGCCAAGGCATTGGAACCGTATATCTCCTCGGAATCGGAGAGGCAGAACTCCACTGTATCGTATTGGATATCCGACAGGGCTTCCTCAAGTCCGGCTGGATCGAAATTGATATCTACCTCACAGGTCGCTATATCGATGCTGCCATAGGCGACGATGTCCACTTCGACGCAGATCCGCGTGTCCTTGGCAATGCTGCTGGAACCGTTGCTCGGACGCGTGGTGAACAAGACCTTGGTCGTCCCGGGATTGACCATTTTGCGGTCGATGGAAATGGTAAAACCGATGATCTCGCTCGAACCGCTCGAGCCGTGGATGTCGCTATCAAGCATGGTATCGAGCAAGAGGGCTTCCTCCGGTATAACCGCTTCGTCCTCGCTATATACGCCCGTCGCCTTTTCGTCGACGGCCGTGCAGAAAGCCCAGGAGGAAACGTCGGCACTTATCACGATATTGGCCTCGGGGGGATATTCGTCCCCGTCCTCCGCCCTGGAAAACAAATAGGGATCCCTGTTGGCGATAAGGCCGTTATCGGCGAACTGGAGGGTGAAATCGTTTTCATCGGTTTCGCTAATCGACGTGGATGTTTCCTCTTCTTGGGACGTGGAAGCGGAGCCGTTTCCCGGTCCCCGCTGTTCGCCGCAGGAGGCAAGCAAGAACGGAATCAATAGAACCGGCAGGAGGGATTTTTTCATCTGAAAACTTTCCTTTCTATATCAATTTAGCAAAATGGGGCTTAGCAAATAACCCATAAGGCGCCAAAACCAAGCCAAATAGGGAAAATTAGCCCCGGCTTGGAATCGGCCATTACCCGGCCTTCAAGCCGGGATTTTCCCTCTTCCTGCCAATTGATCTTAGGGCAAGCGAAATCAAATAGGCCAAAAGGAAGGAAAGCACGGCGACCAACAACGGGCGAAGCCACTCCACCGCGAATTCCGGCCAAGGCCAAACGGTCGAGTTCAGCGACCTGACCGTATAGCCGACGAGATGGTGGTAGAGATAGACGTAGACCGGGCAGTACCTGCCTAGATAGCCGAACACCGGTACGGGACGGCGCACATTCGACCTAAGGCAGCATAGCAAGAGCAACGAACCCGTTGTTATCTTGAAGACCATGGAAATGTCCGCTCCGTCCACCTTCAGGCAGACGGTCAGGAAGAGCAACCCGAAAGAGGCGGCCAGCGACAGCAATAACGGCCAAGTCGGAACCCTGTCGGTAATTTCCTTATATCGGCGGAGAGCCGAACCCAATATGACGATGGGCAAGCCGCCGAAAAGGAATATGCCGCCGGCGTGGTAATCGAACCATTCCCCCGAAGGGTAGATGCTTATGTATATCTCGACCGTTATCTTGCCAATAAGCAAAAGCGGCAACAGCCAATAGAATATCTTCTGGAGACGGTATTTCTCCATCAGGCAAAGTATCGGATAGCATATCAGCAGGTTTACCATGAACCAGGGGTGCCCGGCCCTGATAAAGGAAAAATCCATCAGGTAGACGGCCTTGAGGTACACGTAGGGGTCTTTATATTGCTCCCAATACGAAGAAGACCTCCCAAGGGCATAGGCACTTACCGTGGAGTAGATGAAATACACCGCGAAGGCGACCGCGGTGATGATGAGGTTCCGCTTGGCCCGCACGAGCAGTTTGGCCGGACTGCTGCCGTCCGCGGTCGAGGACTATTAGCCGGTTATCAGGAAGAAGACGATGACGCCCTGGTACCGAAACTCCCCATTATCTTCCCGAAATACCCCGGAAACTGGCAATGAGCGAAAACCACGCCGAGGGCCAATAGAGCCTTGACGGCATCAAGCAGGTTGTTCCTCTTCCCCATGCTCTCCCCGGGGAATTCTACAATAAATCGTCCAGCAACGAGGAAAAATCGGCATCGCCAACCGTCTCGTAGCAATTCCCGAGGTAGCGGAAATGGGTTTTGCCGTATACCTCGATGAGACCACCTTTGTAGCCGGAAAGGATTACCGGAATTGAAGATGCCACGAAATCGGAACGTACGAATTCGAGGCTAAAAAGCGAATCGAACCGCCCCATCATCCGTCCATCGGGACCGTAGGCCACGATTTCGTCCTCTTCGCATCCGACGAAGGCGCCGGCGGTCAACGACGGGTTACTAGGCTGGGGCAAGCCACACGAGGGAATGTAGTTGGAATCCCCATTGCGCAGCAGTCCGCCTTCGGTGGCCAATGAATGCCGCTTGCCGGATACCGTCGTTACGGTCAGTGTCCCGCAATGGCCGCCGCTGGGCTCCCGGTTTGTCTTGGCCGCGGTCTGGGAGAGGAATCCTTCCACGGCAGCGATATCCGCCCTGTCTTGGGAGTATTTTATCCCCTTTAAGCCGTAGGACCCCGCCGAGCCATCGAATTCCTCGATCCTAACCTCGGCGATTGGATCCACGGCAAGGCCATGGACCCATCCATAGGCGTCTTCCATCCCAACAAGGAAGGAAGCATAGGCATCGCATTCGTTGTCCACGATGAAGGAAATGGTTTCTCTTTCCCCGCCAAAGGCGAATCCAATCTCATATTCCCCTTCTGCGGAGAAACTGACCGTATAGCGGGAGGTACCCTGGCCGCCGAAATCCACGCTGACGCCTTCCGGAGCATCTATTTCGGCCACGTCGCCCCCGAAATCCACGGCGGCGCTTCCCCCGCTGGCTTCAGGTTTAACATCGATGTCGTAATCGAGGAAGGTAGTCGCGTAGTATTCCCCGCCGGCAACTTGCGGAAGCTCGTCCGGCAGGTTCTTGATGCCGGGTATAAGGCAAAAACCCGTGACGGTTGGAATGTCGCCGCCGGCGGGCACATCATCCGGGACGCGCCCGTCGCCGGGCCGGAAGAGAAAGTAGAGTCCGACGCCCACGCCGGAGACGATTCCTAGGCTCAATATCGAGCAGGCAGCTATCAACCCGATTTTCCTAAATGGGGACTTCGGCTCCTTTGCCCGCCCGAGGAGGTCGCTGGCCGGTATTCCGAAATAGGAGGCAATCGCCAGAATGGTATCCCCGCTCGGCTTCCCCAAGCCGTTTTCGTATTTGGCTATGGCGCTTCTCGATACATTTACGGCCTCGGAAAGCGCCTCTTGCGAAAGCCCGGCCTTGACCCTTAGGCTCCTGAGTCTGTCTTTGAAATCGCCTTTCAATCCATCTGCCATATGCTCAATCTACCACTCCGGGAGGCTTTTGCGCTGTTACTTGTCGTTACTGTTGCCAAATAAAATGAAAAAAGCCGGGCAAACCGGCCGACTTTTCGTTTGTCTTTGTGCTATCACTTTAATACAAAACGATACCCCTACTAGAAAAATGATACCCTTACTAAAAAACGATACCCATATAAAGTGCCGATTTTATCAATATTTCTTGCTTGACATTGACAGCAATTAAATAACACAAAAAATACTGACAAAACGATGCAATTTGGGATAATGAATACCCAACTATACAAGAGAGAAAATAAAATGCCTAAAAAAGCTAGAATGATATTTGATTCAACTTTTCTAATAATTGTACACAATTAAAATTAACCATCTTCTTAAGTTACCTCATCTTCTATTACTGCTTATTCGCTTTATTAAATAAATCATTCAAAATCAAAAAATATGACCTCATATCAGGAAGTATCGTCATCGTATCTAAGTTAGCGTTCCTTATCGCATCGCTTGCGATAGAACTTTAAAAACTATTTTTAATCTTTGCTCCACTCAGCAATTTCAATTCCTGCATCTTTGTAATCTTTATTGATTACTTCAAGATAGTTGTCAGAGCGTTTTGTTTTTGCTACCTTGTTTAATTTTTTGTCTTCTTCCTTAGTTATATAACACACATATATTTTGTTAAGAATTTCGTCTAGTTTTTTATAAACTTCATCTTTATCCTTCGATAAATCAATTTTCAAAAGCTCTTCTAATATGACGTTTATTGGAACAATATGCTCAATATGAAAAACTTGTCTAAATCTAAAATAGTCCCCCTTTTTGGTGAATTTAATATCTCCTTCCCAGTATGGGGTACTGCTTGCTCCGACATATTTTTTAATAGAAACAGGTTCTTCGTTTTTATAATAAATAGGTTTTTGATACCAATAATTAAAAATTGAATCACCTACTTTTAACTTATTCCAAAGTTCTAATGCCGTTTTACTTACACACCTGTGCCCTTTTCTATTCCACAATTGCCTAATACTTTGACCTAATAAATACTTCGGCGATCCAATTGCTGCTTCATAACCATTTGGGCCATCGACGTGAGAATCTTCAGTATCGCTTTGACATGCTTTAATTAACGCAATCAAGATATCAAATGAATTAACTGTTTCCATAATTATCTCCTTAAACAAAAAACTGTTTTTCTTTGCACATTATTTACTAAATCTTTTTAACAAAATGGTGTTCAGCAATATATCTATCCTCACCATTTATCTTTTTATATTTAACAATTTTGCCTTCATATTCAAAGCCTAATGACTTCGCAGTATTGAAAGAAGCAATATTATTTTCGTCTACTTCTATTCTTATTAGTTTAATGACGGGATTTGTTTCTTCTAAAACATATTCCTTGCGCCATTGACCGTAAAGAATAATTTCATCATTCTCTATCGCTTCTAAAATCTTTTTGAAAGCTTCCTTAATATATCCTTTTTGGCGATGTTCTATTTTGATGTAATAAGAAAGATTAAAAGTATTTTGCTGATTAGGATCAAAGGCTAAACCAATATCGCCAATTATCTCATTTGTTTCTTTTAAGCATAAGCAAAATATAAAGTAATCTTCTGAGCCGCAATTTCGAGCCATCCTAGCAAATAAATATTCGTCTTTATCATATTTATTCACATATTCATAAATAGAACGCCCATCTTCCTTATTGTTAGGTTTTATATACAGTCTTTCACTTTCAAGCATCTTAGTGTGATTTGTACAACAATCTTCTCCAATTTGATCAAAGAAAGAATTTCTTGCTTCTTCCATTTCCTTAAAAAGAAGGAATTTTTGATCATATGCACAGTCTATGAAGGAATTCCAAGCGATTGATTTTAATTCTTCGTCGTTCGAATCTAACAAACATTTTGTTAATTTGTTGATTAGTTCAATATCATAAGAAGAATGCTCGCTGTCATTATTTAAAATAGAGTTATTAATTAAACCAGTAATACTTCTTAAAGTTAAAGATGTGTATTTCCCATATGGACGATCAAAAAAATGATTATCGTCAATAGAAAAATCATACTCGAATCCGGTATTTTTAAGACAAGTTTCTAATTTAGTTAAAGTTTCAAAATCAAGCATATACAATCATTCCTTACTTCTTTAATAAGAACTTCTCTAACCTATGAATCAATTGATAAAGAGTTCCTTCCTCTTCATTTTTAGTTAAATCACTAAGTGCGACTCTTACTATCTCTCTTTTTGAAGGATTGGCGTTATTAGGAACTTCTTCCCCTATCGTTACATCGAAAATAGATAACGTTCCTTTTTTGTTTGTAGATGACTTATAAGTATGACCAGTCAAACTGCTCGTGAACTCTATGTTCTTAAAATGATGCCTATTAGTACCAAGCATTCTATTTTCCTCAGCAGTTTCCTCTTCCTCTAAATCTTTCTCTGAAGGTTTAACCTTATGAAGGTTTTCTTCTAGCCCGTTAATTTGAGCTATCGCTTGCAAGATCTTATAGGCTTTCTCGGAAATCATATTATAAAACTCACGAGTTCTTTTTTCTAGTAGCCTAACGTTTCTCTAGTAAGGGTATCGTTTAGCTAGTAGGACTAAAATTAGAAAATCCGTAGTTTCGAGCCAATTTATATCTACTAGAAAAAGGCAACATAATAAAAAATGCCCGATTTCTCGAGCAAATATCATTAATTTTGAGACCCTTGCTTTGTATCAAAATGTTAGTTATAAGATGGCGGGGGCTGAAGGAATCGAACCCACATCAAAGGTTTTGGAGACCTCTGTTCTGCCATTGAACCAAGCCCCCGCTTGGTCTAGCGCCTCGCGGCGCACCGATTAGTATAGGCTCATTGAAACGGCGTTTAAAGGGTATTTTGCCAATCATTCGACGAATGAACGGCTCTTCCTACGCTGCTTTACAGGGTATATGAACACCTGATTGAGCGCATAGAAAAGCGGCAGTATCTCGAGCCTTCCTAGGAACATCGAGGCGGATATCGTCCATAGCAATACCTCGTAGCAGTAGTACGGCACCTGTCCGGAAAGAGCCAAAGCCTTGTATTCGTAGAAATCGATGATGCTTTGTCCGGTGCCGGAGAGCCCGGAAGCAATCTCGTAGAGGCCGTCCGCGAAATCGACATAGGGCAATAGCAAAAGAACCAGCGTTCCCGCCACAACCGTCAGGAGATAAAGACCCGAGAAATTATGCGCTTCCGCCACTTCGCCCTCGGTCAGCTCCTTCTTTTGCCCGAGGCGGTAGACCGGCATCGGGGTCAGTTGGCGGCTGGGCGCGAACTTATAGACGATCGAATGGTAGAAGTCCTTCATCACTATGACCATCCTGTACTGCTTGATGGCGCCGCCGGTCGAACCCATTCCGGCACCGACGATCATTACGAGGATGCCGAGGAAGGTCGCTACTTCCCCAAGTTGCTTCACGCTCGAGAAGTTCGTGAAGCCGGTGGTGGTAATGCTCGATATTATGTTGAACGACGAATAACGCAGCGACGTCCAGAAATCGGTCCCGGTCTGGGCGGCTTCGGAAAAGGTCGAGTTGCTGGCCTCCGGGGCATATAGGTAGACAGTCGAAACGGTGCCTATGATTATGCATAGGACGATCAGGAAGAGGCCGAACCTTATTTCCACATCTTTGAAGAATTCCCTGATCTTGCCGCGGAAAAGGAAGGTATGCAGGACGAAATTGGTCGCGCCGAGAAGCATCAGGACCATTGCCACGACTTCTATGGCGACGGCATTGCCGGGGAATATCCCGTTCCCGGTAAAGGCGGCGGATTGGAAATAGACCATGCCTTCGGCCCTTGACGAAAAACCGCCGGTGGCGACCGCCGCGGCGCTATGGCAAAAGGCATCGAAGAAATCCATGCCGGCCAGCCAGAAGGAAACGGAGCCGAGGATTATGTACCCCGAATAGATACCGAATATGAGCTTGGCCGAGCGCCCCAGATTCGGAAGGAGCTTGTCGTTATGGCCTTCCGCGCTATACAGGCGGAGGTTGTAGCGATCGCTGACGGCACCCGCCACGATCAAAACGAGCCCCACTCCCCCGACGAACTGCATGAGGGCCCGGTGAAACATGAAAACATGGGGACAGTAGGCCCCGGCGGCCTCCGGGAACATTTCCAAGGGATAAACCGTGTACCCGGTCGCCGAATAGCCGGAAATGGATTCGAACATGGCTTCCGAAAAGTCCATGCCCTTGCCTAGCATCCCCCGCATGGAAGCGGAAAGGAAAGGAATGGCACCGAGAAGGACGGCGAATATCCAGATTAGGACCAGCAAGAGCGCGTCCTCGTATCCCTTGAACCGTGCCTTTTCCTTCCGGTAGATAAGTCCGAAGAAAAGCACCGCGCCCAGGACGATGGCGCTTGATCCAGGTATGAGAAAATCGACATAACAGTCGATTTCGCCTGGATAGAACGCGGTTATCGCGATGGGAAGAAGGGTGACGAAACCCTCGAACATGAGGAATAGCCCCAGATAGCCCAGGACCAAAGGCCAACCCTTGACGCTTTTGGCCATCACTCTTTCCTTTCGAGGTATTCGAGCACCTTGGCTTCGTCTTCCTGACTCGAAACGATAAGCAGTTTGTCCTTGGGTTTCAATTCGACCTGCCCGCCCGGGATAATGACGGCATAGTTGCGGTAGATGGCCGCGATGTTCGCGCAACGCGGGAAATCTATGTCCATGATGCGGCGGTTGGCCAATGGATGTTTGCTCTTCAGCGTGTACTCCATGATAACGATCTTGTCGTTTTCCAGAGAAAGCGTCTGCATGACCGACTCGATGCTCGATTCGTTTTTGATGGACTGTCCGAGCAGATAGGTGCTGGATACCGCCGAATCGATGCCCAAACGCTTGTATATTTCGACGTTGCCGGGGTCCTTTACGAGGGAAATCGTCTTCCCCACGCCGAAAACCATCTTTGCCAGCAGGCAGGAAGCGAAGTTGTCGGTATCTTTGTCGCAAAGGGAAATGAAGAGATCGCAGCCCGCTACCCCGGCTTCTTCCAGGACATGGCGCCTCCAGGGGTTGCCGACATAGACGCTCGAATGGGTGGTCTTTAGGAGATACTGCGCATCGCTGCGCGAGGAGTTTATGAGTATGACCTTGTGGCGGCCCTTCCGGAACATGTCGAAGAGATAGGCGGCCTGGTAGGTACCGTTTGCAATCGCGATTTTCATCAGAAATCCTCTCCTTCGAGGGACAGAAGTTTCTGGTAACTGAGTTCGAAAGGATAAACCGCCCGGACGTTTTTGAGGTCCTTGATCAGTTCCCCGGCTTGCGGATCGTCGAACCTGACGAGCACCTCGGGCACCTCGTATATGACCGAACATAGCCTTGCCAGGAAAAGGTTGACGTTGTCGTTTCCGGTCGTGACGAGGACCTTGTAGGCGGTTTCGATCCTGGCGTCGTTTGCGAGGACGCTCTGGTCGGTTGCGTCCCCTTCCACGGTGAAACCGCTGAATCCCTCGTAAAGCCGGTCAAACGCCTCGGGGTCGCTATCGACGACGATCACGTTGCGGCCTTCGCCCGAGGCATGGGAGGCCAGGGAGGCACCTAGCCTTCCGCAGCCGATGACGACGATGTTGGTCCTACTTGCCATAAAGCAAGCAGTATTCTACCACCTATTGGCGGTATATGTGATTAAAGGGTGCGGAGGGTCTTGTTCACCAGGCCCATATCGACCCTCCCTGCGTAGTTTTCCTTGAAATGGCGCATGACGGAAGGAACCGATCTGTCGTCCAGTTTAAGTATGATTTCCTTGATCTCGGATTCGCCAAGCATTTGGGGAATATAGGGTTTCAGGGCGGCCTTCTGGGCAAGAAGGGGCTCGATGGCCTCGTTCCGGCCGGCGGCCTTGAAGCTTTCGATTTCCTCGTCTATTTCCCTATCGACTTTGCCGATGATCCTGACGACGTCCGCGTCGCCAATTTCCTTTCCCGAACCCGAAGTGGCCAACAGGGTGTAACGCGAAATGACCGCGCTTAAGGCATTGCGCGCGTTGGCGTCCCTATTCTTCATCGCGGCCACCGAAGCCTTCTTTATGTCGTCTATGAGCATTTTAGTCCTCCTTGTTTGTTTCCCTTTTCGAGAAATCGGCCACGCCGTAAGTGGCCCTATTTGATTTTAACGCCGGAAGGGGCGCCCCGAGCGGCATTTCCTCGAAGACCTCCACGTCCGGATATTTTGCCGATATCTCCCGATATATCTTCTCCGTGTTTCTCCGCTTCAGGTTCTTCCAGCCGTTAAGGGAATATTCCCTAAGGCAATAGACGACGTAGTCGATCGTCGCATCGTGGAGAAAATAACGCTTGCTGTGCTTCAGGAAGTAATCCAACGCCTGTTTGCCGCCGAAGGTATCGGGATGGTAGGTCCTGGAAGCGGCCAAGACGTCGCAGACGTACTCGGTCGCATAGATGTAGGGCATCCGTTTGGCGATGACCCTTCCCATGAAGAAATCGGTCCAGTACTCGTAATGGTGCTTGTTGTGGCGGGTATGGTGCTGGCAGATGCTCGAATAGTAGGCATTGTCGAGCCTCTCTTCGTATACCGGCGAATGGTCGCCCGCGTAGTAATGTGCGGATTTTATGAATTCGCCAGGCAGGTATTTGGACAAGTCGTGCCTTAGGCAATGGATGCCAATCCCCATGTGGAAACCATTGGCTATAACCCGATGCCGGTGCTTGGTAATGGTAACGAAATGCCCTAAGGCCTTCAGCATAACAGTTCCTCCAAAGCTTCCCCCGCGTCCATGCGCAGCACGTAGTCGAAGCGACCATCCAGCGGGGTTGGTTCAAGATTGACGAGCAGGCTGATTTCCCCTTTGAAATAGGAAGGCAGCGCCGCGGCTGGGTAGACGTTCAACGAAGTACCAACCACCAGAAGGATATCGGCTTCCCCCACGCTCTCGAGGCTTAGCGAGATGGCCCGGGGCGGAAGTTCTTCCCCGTAAAGCGTGACCTCGGGTTTGAGGATCCCTCCGCAAGAGCAACGCGGGATGCCGGCGTGGACGATATCCTTGTAGGCGTAGCGCCTCGCGCAGCGGGTGCAGTAGTAACGGTAGGCGTTTCCGTGCAGTTCGTAGACTTTTGAACTGCCTGCTTTTTGGTGCAATCCGTCGATGTTCTGCGTCGCTATTCGGATTTTGCCCCCGGATTTCTCGTAATTTGCCAACGCCAGGTGGGCTTTGTTCGGCTTCGCTTCGGGATAAACCATCTTCTTGAAGAAGAAGTCGTAAAAGGATGCGGTATTTTCCTGGAAATATCCGCTCGAGAGCATCTCTTCGTAAGATACGCCGTATTCGGAATGGACCGCGTATAGTCCTTCGGGGCTCCGGAAGTCGGGAATGCCCGAGGCAGTCGAGATCCCGGCCCCGGTCAGGACGAAGAGGGAATCGTCCTTGCCTATTTTCGATTTCAATTCCTCGATAGCGGCCTGCACGGGCCGATTATAGAACAAATTGGCGAAGATAGAAAAAGACCCGGGGTAATCCCCGGGTCGATGAAGCCGCTTAGAGAAGGCTCCTGTATATGGCGATTACCTCGTCCTTGGTTGGATTGCGGGGATTGCCCGGACAACAGGCATCGGCAAGGGCGCTGTCGGCAAGGAAGGAGAGGTCTTCTTCCTCCACGATTCCCTTGAGGTCTCCGGGGATGCCGACGTCGTGGCTAAGGGCCTTAACGGCCTCGATTGCCGCCTTCCTGTATTCCTCCTGACTCATGGTGTCCACGTTCTCCACGCCCATCGCGCGGGCGATTTCGCGGTACTTCTCGCCCGTATACTCGGCATTGTATTCCATGCCGCTTGGAAGGAGTATGGAGCAGGCCACCCCGTGCGGGGTATCGTAAAGGGCGCTCAGCGGATGGGCCATGGAATGGACGATGCCGAGCCCGACGTTGCTGAAGCCCATGCCGGCCACGTATTGGGCAAGGGCCATGGCCTCGCGTCCGGATTTCTCGCCGGCATAGGCGCTCCTTAGGTTATGGGAAATGAGGCGGATGGCCTCGAGGTGGCACATGTCGCTTAGTTCCCAGGCGGCCTTGGTTATATAGCCTTCGATGGCATGGGTCAGGGCATCCATGCCGGTCGCCGCCGTCAAGCCTTTCGGCATCGATTCCATCATCAGGGGATCGACGACGGCCACGATAGGCATGTCGTGCGGGTCGACGCAGACGAACTTACGCTTCTTTTCGACGTCGGTAATGACGTAGTTGATGGTAACTTCGGCCGCGGTCCCGGCGGTGGTCGGGACGGCGATTATCGGAGCGCAGGGGTTCTTGGTGGGCGCGGTGCCTTCGAGACTTCTCACATCGGCGAACTCGGGATTTTCGATGATGATGCCGATAGCCTTGGCGGTATCCATGCTCGAACCGCCGCCGATGGCAATTATGTAGTCGGCTCCGGCCTCCTTGTAGGCCTTGACGCCATCGAGGACGTTTTCGATGGTGGGATTCGGCTTGATTTCGTCGTAGACCGTATAGGCCAGCCCGGCCTTGTCGAGCAAGTCGGTGACCTTGGCCGCCACGCCGAACTTCATTAGCGACTTGTCGGTGCAGACAAGGGCCTTCTTGAAGTGGTGGCCTTTGGCCTCGGTAACAATGTTTTCGATGGCCCCGTAGCCATGGTAGCTCACGGGATTTAGGCAAAAGCGGTTAGACATGTCTTCTTTATTTATCCTCCGGAATTTAATTTAGCGCGCTCCAATGGGCATAGAAAGTCATATTCCCCTCGATGGGGGTAAGCAGGTCGAGTTTGGCGTCGAAGGGGCCGGGTTCGCCGGGGCATGTCCAATAGCCTTCGAAACTATGTCCCTCATAGACCGGGACCTGAAGCTGTTCGCTCGTCAGGTAGCTTCCTTCCACTACCCCGCTTACCAGTAGGGTCTGGACTTCGATGCCGTTGACGAGGAAGTGGCCGGGATCGGCGATAAAGACGACCGAGTAGGTGGTCTTTCCGAAGTTGATGTTGCCCTGATAGACCCAGGAACCAGATTCGTTCTTCTGGTGGACGTTACCGGTCGACATGTCGAGATAGAGATCCCCCGGGTAACCGAGGTCGGGCGCGGGGTTGCCACTACCGACATGCCAGTTGTTGGACTTCGGGACGCTGATTTCGTAGGAGGTGCCGTCGGTCAGCGAGATGGTGATGACGATGTCGTTGTCCTTGCCGTCTTCGTAGGCGATGTCGCTGATTCCATTACCGGTTTCCCCTTGCGGGGCGAGCAAAGAAACCTCGCTGCCGTCTTCGAAGGTGACGATGTAGTAGTAACCGGTTTCCTCGGACCACCTCTCCGGGTCCTCGCTTATGGAGGCGATGCCGTTGCCGTGGGGGATGTAGAAGGTAACGCTCGGGCGTTCGGGATCGGTGAAGGCGATGGTCACCGCGATGTCGAGATAATGTTCGTCGTCGGGGTCGCTGATTTGGGTATAGGTGACGTTGTAGATGCCGTTGCCGGCTTCGCCTTGGATCACGGGCACGCTTATTACCGTGTCCTCTTTGCTCGGATCGGTGTAGGAAATGGTAATGACCACCCTGTCCGGATCGCTATTGGTGTCGAGGACGTGGGTAATGTCTTCGATGCCGTTGCCGTCGACGCCGGCCGGAATCTCGATCACCATGTCCGGCGTTTCGGGATCGCTGAAGGTGAAGGTCAGGGTCGTCGAACCATCGCTGTTTTTGACGCTGCTGACGTCCTCGATGTAATAGGACTCGTTGCCCGTGGCAAAAAAGCCGCAGGATGATAGCGACACCAGGCCGAGCAACCCGGCAACCAGGAACTTAGGGTATTTCATCATAATCTCCTCCCCTTTGATATATATCGTCCACGTTGGGATTTTCACCGTACAAGTAGGGTTTCCCCTCGTAGCTTCCCGAGGTCAGGAAGCGGAAGGCGTTCATTCCGGCGGCAAGCGGCACGCAGTGGGCGAGCAGGTCGCTTATCCTATTGCCGGTCGAAGTCGAGAATACCGCGCCGGCGAAGTCGATCTCTATTTCCTCCCCAAAGGGGTTCGTGTCGAGACCGCCGTAATCGACCGACGAAGCATTGTAGCCCCCGCCGTAATAACCGACTATGGGGTTGATGTAGGCTTCGCCGCCCGGGCCGTCGGGATAGTAGTTGTACCTGAGGCTATCGCATTCGGCTTCGAGCAGTCGCCGCATCGGGAAGTAGTCGTCGATTCCGGGGGCGGGATTGACGAGCTGGCCGAGGTTTTGTTCGATGAGGCAGGAGGCATCGATGCTGTCGACCGCCTTGAAGTCGTAGAAGCGGGTATCCCCTTCTAGGACCAAATTCACCGGCCTGGAAGTACCGCCGATGTTTTCGGGAATGGTAATCAGTCCCTCCCCTAGGCTTCCCACGAGGGAGAAGAGCCCGCTCGGGGTGCCGTTATAGAGGTAGGCCCCGTTGAAGAGGGTTTCCATCGCGATCGAGAATAGGCCGGAGTTCGAGAAGGTCGTGTCGACCACCCTGACATTGGTGGGCGTGCCGACATCGCGGTTATCAAGGCCCCGTTGGATGGCGCGCAGGCCTTCGAGATACGAAGCGCCGCCGTTTGTGACCGCGTTGGTCCATAGCTCGTCGCCGGGCGTGCCTTCCCCTCCGAGGACGGAGCTCAAGGGGCCGCTGACGCCGCTATAGGAAACGTTGGAGGCGGGATCGGGCTTTTCATACTCGTCGTTGCCGAGCTTCAGCAGGAACTCGCGCGCCCTATAGAGATAGCAGTTTTCGATGGAGAGGTTGTCGCTGCTGAAGGCCCTTACGGCCACGCGGCCGTTATGGACGAGGCAATTGCGAATGACGACGTTTTTGCCGCTGACGTCAATGACCGAGCCGGTATAGGTAAGGTCATAGAGGTTGTCGGTGTCGGAGGTGTTCCTGATATCGAGGTCGTCTATGACGATGTTGTCGCCGTCGACATATAGGCCGCAGTTGTCCTGCCCGTAGGCGGCGACAAACGGCAGCGCGGTCGGTCCGACCGCCACGAAGTAGAGGGGTCCCTCGAAGAGGTCCCCTTCCCCGGGGGTCAGGATGCCGCTTGTCTCGCCTATGGAACCGTGTGTCGGGAAACAGAGTTCGTGCATGTTAATGGAGAACCCGTTCCCGTAGAAGGACTGCCTCAGTCTGATGCCGGCGACGACCTCGTCGACATCGGCAAGGCTTTCGTCCTCATCCTGAAGCTGGTCCAGATACTCGTGGTTATAGGTCGTGACGAAGCGGTAGACCTCGCTACCGAAGGAAAAGGAACGGCTCGTGAAATCGTAGTTCCCGAACAGCTTGGTATTGGGATATAGAGGCTCGTCTAGATAATTTCCCTCTTCGTCGGTCGGATAGGTTTCGCGCAGCGAGAGCAGGTTTCGTTGCAGGCAGACCGGAAAGCCGGTTTCGCTTTTATTGGTGGAAAGCAGCAAATCGTTGTAGTCACCGACGTTTACCGCTCCCTCGACCGCGTAGAAGCGGTAGGTTGAGGATACCGAATCGCCAAGGGAAGAGACGGTATAGGTAATGTAGGACTCCCCGCCGGCGGCGATCCTTATCTGTCCGTCGTTCAAAACGAAGAGGTTATCGCTGTAGGCGGTGGGGACGGCTTCCTCGGCGGCTCCGTAAACCGTGGCTTCGAGGCTCAGCGTCGCGGGAACGGCCTTGCCTTCGCTATCGAATTCGAGGGTACCGTATTTGCGCAGATTCCCGATCATCGCCCCGCTTGAAGGGTATTCGACGTCGTTTATGATGACCGCCCCGTCTTCGTAGGCATAAGCCTTAAAGGAACGCCTGACGTTCCCCTTTTCGTTTTGGCAGGTTACCGTGGATAGGCCTTCCTCCAAGGGGGTCAGATAGAAGGTACCGTCTCTATTTTCGACTTCGAAGGGTTTCTTGCCTTCTTCGAGGCTCGAGCAGCTCCAAACGAGGTCGTTTCCTTCGGCGAGGCTATAGGAAGGGTCGAATATCGGGGTAGCCTCTAGCTGCAGCTCCCCGTCATCGATCTTGAAGCCTTCCGCGTCGCTATAGTCCCAGGCGATGCCGGAAATATCGACCTGTATGGCGTTATGCATTACCGCGATGTTGACGAAGCCCAAAACCGCGACCGCGAAAGGTATGACAAGCAGTACGCCCAAGGTCTTCTTCATAGTATATCCACCTTCATGACGGGCACCGCCCTGCGGTGATAGAGGAAGAACCCCAGTATCGCCGGCAAGGAAAGCACAAGGGCGAAGAGGCATTCGACGAGGTATATGAGGGGGGAAGGCAAGCCGCTAAGGAAGACAAGCGCGAAGTGCATGATTCCGACAAGCAATGGCAGTCCGACCGAGAAAAGAAAGGACATATCCATTCCCCCGGCTTTCCGGCTCTTGGAGAATTTCTTAGAGTCGTTATATAGGCCTAGGGCCGATAGGGAAGCGATAAGCAAGGTTCCGATGAACAGCGAGGAGAAGAAGACGGAGAGGTTGACGAGGCCGAAACCCAGGAGGACGCAGTCGCTGACGAAAAGAGATAGGACGCTTACTAGAAACGGCAGGGCCGCCTTGATCAATGCTTCCTTCAAGGGACTGACCGGAATCTGGCTCAGCCAGACGCGTCCCTTGTCTTCGCGGGTATAGCCATCGCTGCCGGCGCCGCCTATAAGACTCGAGAACAGGAGGATTATCAGGAGGCTTACCCCGTTGGTAAGTTCGGGGAAATAGGTCACGTAGGCGAGCATCTGGGTGTAAAGGATCTCGCTAAGGGAAGAAAGGACGACGAAGCAGAGGAAGGGCTGCATGATGAGTAGCGAAGTAAAGGAGAACAAATAGTTGGAGTTGCGGAAGAGCAATACACCTTCTTTCCTTATCAGGGCCTTGGTGGGCGAAAGGAGTTTTACCGGTTTGGCCTCCTTTTCCTTTTTCTTGAAACCGAACCTCGCCGCCTTCCGGTAAAGGGCACTCAGGACGAAATACCCCATTCCCCCTAGCGCGATCACGATGCCGATTAGCATTAGCAAGTCGAAGACCGTCTCGCCGTCGTTGGTCATCAGGGCAAAGTAGTTGGCCGCGGGCGTTAGAAAAGGCACGACGGCATCAAGCGCTTCGAGAACCGGTTCGGCGATTGTGATGTCGGTCCTGGAACCAAGTAGCGTCTCCAGGAAGAAATCGAGGACGTACTGGTAAAGGAAACAAAGGGCGACGACGGATAAGGCGGCCAATAGTATCTGTAGCCACGGGCGTTCCTTGAGAAAATCGTAGCAGAGCTTGTAGGGAAAGACCAGGATGCCGACGATGGCCAAGGCTGGGATGGCCGCGACGAACGGATATAGGACGCTGAAGATATAGAAATGGACGCCCATGGGCCGCCTAACCGCATAACCGATTAAGGCGGGCGTAAATAGCATTAACCCCGCAATAACAAGGCGCATGTAGAGATAGAAGCATTTGGAAATGATTATATCGTCGTCGGTTATCGGTAACGGGGTAAGCAGGAGCCTATCTTCCTTCGTGAACAAAGAGGAACGGGCCTTGCCCAGGGTAAGAAGGGCTGAGAGCACCAAGGCGATGAACAGATAAAGAATAAGAACGTCGCTCGACGGGTAATTCGAAAGGGATTCGATCCTTTCGTCCACGCCCGTGTAAAGGAAGGCAATGGTCGCGAAAACCGCGCAGAAGGCCAGGACATGACCAAAAACACGGAGCAATTTCAAGGCCAAAGTCCCCGATTGCCCCCGGCTTTTCCATTCCTTGTAGACGAGCGAGAGGATCATATGTCGATTCCGTAGGCCTTGAAGAAGATGCGCTTGAGGTCCTTTCTCTTCAAGGGCTCGCGCTTGAAGTCGACTAGCGTCGCGACCTGGCCGCCGTTTATGATGGCGACCCTGTCGCAGACGTCCTGGATCAAATCGATGTTGTGGGAGGTGAGGAAGATGGCGTTTCCGTGGGCGGCGTATTCGCGCATCATCTTCGCCAAGGTTTCGTAGATCATCGGGTCGAGGCCGACGGTCGGTTCGTCCATGATCCAAAGACTCGGGTTATGGATAAGCGAGGCCATCAGGCAAACCTTCTGCTTCATGCCGTGGCTATATTCGGAAATCGGACGGGCTAAATCGCTATCCGGAAGAGAGAACTTTTCCTTAAGGAAGGCCATATTCGCGTCGAAGCTCACCTGGTCCATGTCGTAGCTCGAAGCCACGAACTGCAGGAATTCGTAGCCGCTCATGAGTTCATAAGTCAAAGGTTCGCTGGGAAGATACCCATAGAGGGATTTGACCTCGAGGGGATATTCAAGGACGTCGAGACCGTATATCTTGATGCTCCCCTGCTGGAATTTGTTAAGACCGACCAGGCAATCGATGGTGGTCGATTTGCCGACGCCGTTTTTGCCGAGGAATCCGAAAACCTCCCCGCGCTTCACGCTTAGGGTAATGCCTTTTATCACTTCGCGCTCGTCGTAGCTGACGTGGAGATTTTCAATCTCGACGGCATTGTCGGGAAGGCTCCCCGAAATTACGTCTTGGAGCAATTTGTCCTGAATATTCCTTTTTGCCATCAGAAGAGCTCCTTAAGCCATAGCCGCGGCTTGTTGCCACTGGTATTGACCGGCTCGAACTTCGAACCGCAGCGCGGGCATACGCATTCCCCGTTTGCATAGGTTAGACGCGTGGACCCGCAGGCGGGACAACGCGATAGTTCGCCTTTGTGCGGAAGCAGCGAAAACAAGGCATCGTACAAGGGCCTGAAAGGATGCGATTCGTAACTCGATTCCACTTCCACCGCATCGTAACTGAGACTCGAGATATTGCGGAGGCAGGCATAGTAGACCTTCCCGTCGTCCTTGTAGACGCGGTTTTCGTCCCTGAGTTCCTCTAAGCACCTTATATAGGCATGGCCCTTCTTCTCGTAGCATTCCAAGTCCAGCACTATCGTCTCGCCTTCCAGTCTTCCTTCTATCGCGAAATGGGTTTTTTCGATTCGAAAGGGTGTAACCGAAAGACGGCCGGCCCTCTTGCTGAAGACCGGGGATTTCGCAAACGAATAGCCTAGTCCTCTCCCCTCTTCGAGGAAACGGAGCAGGAAGTAATAGCTTAGACCCGTTGGGGTAGCCTGATCCCTTAGTCTTTTCTCGTAGAAGCGGTAGGCAACCCGGTAACGGGGATCGTGTATGAAGATGTTCGTGGGCAGCAGCGGCAAGGAGACGCCGGATTTGCCAAGATATTTGAGCAAGGGGGTCGAAGAGAGCCTCCTTCCCTTCCTTTCCAGCCTTTCGGCCTTGTCGCCTATGCCTTCCCTGTAGCTGGGGGAGAACAAATACTGCGAAAGGGAATCCTCTTCCTTGCGGATATCGCTTAGCATCCCGGCCTCGCTCAAGGATAGGCCGCGGGTACCGTAGAGCCTCGCAAGGCTCCTGATTCCGGTTTCCTCGGCTTTCCTGAGTCCGCTAAGGAAGTCCATTGCCTCGCGGTAGATATAGACTACCGCCTTGTTCTCGTAGGTCGATATGTCTTCCTCGTAAGCCGTGCTGTGGACGTACTCGGGATAGAACTCCCCGTCCTTCTTCCTCCTCCACAAGGAGGGATCCTGCACGGTCTTCAGGAAATCATCGCTCTTTAACGAGGGCGAGAGTTCGCTACGGGTAAGGACGTCTATGTTTTTGAAAGCAGTCCTGGGACGGGAGGCAATGGACAATAGCGAGTCGAACAGAGACGATATGTCGTCCAGGGCTTCGTTCAGCCCCCCGTCGTTCCCGTATAGGGAAAAGTCCCCCTTCTTCAGGCGGTTGATTACGTCACGGTAAGGAGAGTTGGCCCCGATTATCGAGGCGAAATCCTTCCCGAAACGCGAATAGAAGGAGGAGGAGGCCTGCATCAGTAGTTCTCCCCGAACCTCTTGAGATAGTGGCGGACGAGGGCCTTGCTTTCCTTGAAACCGTCCTTGCCGTAGAACTTTTCGATGGACTTGAGGAGTTCCTTCAAGGCTTCGCGGACGTAGTCCTCGAAGCGTCCTTCGAGCTTGCGCAGGACTTTGCGGGCGAACATGAAGTCCAAGGCCTCTTCCTTGGTGCCGCCGCAGGCGCAGTAGACGGGTACGAAGCTGGCAATTTGATTATAGATACGGTTGCCGTAGGTTACGTCGAAGGCTTCCTGGACTTCACGCGAAAGGGCCAAGAAGGGTTCGAGGTCCTTGCGGGTAAGGGCGAAGTCCTTGTTCTTCCTGGCATCGGTGAAGAGTTTCATCAGGCCGTCATAGCTAATGGAGATGGGCGGATAGTCGCCTTCGACGCCGAAGGCTTCGTTGCGGTCGTCGAACGATAAGACGATGGCACGGTCGTAGACCTTGTCGGTAATGGTGTAGGTGGAATCGTCCTTGTTGGCGGTACCGATGAACCAGGTGGTCGCGGGTATATGAATCTTCCCGTCTTCGAGATGCGCGGGGGCATCGAAATCGTAGGGAAGCTGCATGATCGGCAGTATCCACTGCCCCATCGGATATTCCATGATGGAGAGGAAATCGGCGAAATAGTACTCGATACGGGAGATATTCATTTCGTCTAGGACCATGACGTTGATGGCTTCGGGGGCATAGGTGGCGCTATATAGCCTCTTCAGGAATTCCGTCTCGTTGTATGTACGGGAGAAATCGTTGTAGAAACCAAGCAAGGAAGTACGGTCCCGCCAGGTGGCCTGGACCGGGGCGAAGAAGGAAGGACATCCGATGTACTCGCCGAAATAGCGGGCAAGGGAAGACTTACCGGTACCGGAAAGCCCTTCGAGTATGATCAGGCGCGAAGCGCTTAAACCGGCGATGAAGCTACGGATGGCGGAAGGATCGTAATAAAGATGTTCTTCCCCGGCCAAGTAATTACGGAAGCCTTCGCAGATTTCCGATAGGGACTTATCGTCTTGGTAAGTAGGAACGCTCAGCATGTCCTGATCCAAATCGATTTTCGATAGACCCGGGAATACGCGTTCCTTGCTGCCTAGAGGTGCTTCTTCGTATGAAGAATCTTTGGCGACAGGGGCTCCACCGGCGGCGCCGGAAGTGCCGAAAGATCCGGCCAGATTGCCCTGGTGGGCGATGGCCGCGGCGTCTAGTGCCTCCTTCTTGGCTTCTTCTTCCTCGGCCTCGCTGCGGATGCCCTTGCTATAGGGTTTGCTCCAGTTCTTGATGTTGACGATTAGGACGACTAGGAAGAAGAGGGTGGCTAGGACAATCAGGTAGACGACCAATCCGACCAAGAAGGCTTCGGCGGCGAATAGCAGACTATTCTGGAAGTTGGCTAGCGTGAAATCGTAATGGCAGAGGGCTCCGATCCCAAAAGCCAGGCCGAAGCAGGCGATGAAGGTAACCGCATAAATCGCGATCATCTTCCCGGATATGGCCTTGCCGCCGTAGTACTTGGCAAGCCTTTCCTCGAAAGCGATGGCCAATAGGAAAACGAATAGATAGAGGTCCAGCATCACGAAGGCGATCCAGGTCGGAAGAGATGGGTTCACTATAGGCAGCCCGAAGGCATCGCGGATGGAAGCCAAGGGGTTGTCGGCAAGGACCATCGTCGAATTTGGATCGATACAGATCGCCGCGAACAAAGCAAACAGCGCATAGAAGAACGCGAGCGAAACGAATATGAGCGAAGCCCTGGAGAAGCGGACCTTTTCTTTTTCCTTTTCCCTATGTTTCCCGCCCGTAGGCCCATCCTCCTTAGAGGTTTCTTCCTCGATGGGCTCTCCGGCTGCCTTGTCTTCCCGCATCGGAGTGGCCGGTGCTTCGTTGTAGACTTCGGCGACGGGTTCTCCGGCCGTCTTGGGCTCTTCCCTCGCCTCTTCCCCGAATGTGGATTCCAAAGTCTTCGGGGTCGGCGCCTCTTCGGCTTTCTTTACCGTTTTCCTAGTTGCCCTTATCCTCGTTTTCTTTTCCATTTTCCTTCTCCTTTATGGGATTTTTGCGGTCTTTTTCATCATCGTCTTCTATATAATCGCGGATGTCGTCGTGGGCGACATACAGCGGATATTCCACTCCGTTATAGGTGATTCGTTCGATATGGACGCTTTTTAGTTCGTCGGAGGTTCCGTCGTAGGGGATCTTGCTTAGAAGCATTGCCTTCCGCGCTTCTATTTGCTTATCTAGCCTCCTGCGGAAGAACTCGAACATCGCGAAGCAGTAGACGATGCTTGCGACGGCGACGATACCGGCACCCGACTGCAGGAATATCGCGAAGGCCCCCACGGCCGGGAGGCGGAAGCCGTTGTAGTAGCCGACAATGGAGTCATACCGGAGATAATCGCCGTAGAAGGTATTGTCGTCGCTGCTAGGCTGACTATCGCCACGTGTGATGTAGTAATCGACCCCGTCGATGTTTTCGATCTCGACGATCCTATGGACGATGGTCGTCCCCGAATTCGAGGTATAGGCCACCACGTCGTAGAGCCTTACGTCTTCCTGGCTCTTGTACTTGGTGATTCCTATGATGTCGTAGGTGTTGAATTGGTTGTCTAGATTGTACTCCTGCTTGAGTGCCTCGTCATAAAGGTAGGTATTCGCGGTATTTTTTTCGGACATGGAACCCGAAGCGATGACGTAGACCGTGGAATCCCCTATTAGAATCCGTCCCCCGCTGGCCTTCTCGTAGACGGAAGCAACGAACACAAAGGCGATTACGCCGAGGAATACGTATTGAAAGGCCTTATAAACGACATCGAGGGCCTTTTGGCCCTTCGTCTTTTCCTTTACCTGCCTGTCTTCCACTATGAGGTCGATATCGTAATAGCCCTGCTTGACCTCTTCCTCTTCATGCCTGAAATAGCTTCGGAACAAAAAGGTGAAGACGACCGCGAAGCAGGCAAGCGACACGATCGTGATTATCAGGGAGAGTATTTCGAGATCGCTCATATGGACAAACCGGCAAGGGGGTTCGACCCCCTTGTCGGAACGTTGTAATGATTACTTGGTGAAAGGTGTCAAAGTAACGTTGATATGAGCGCCGGATGCAGCCTTCAAGCTTTCAAGAGCCGAAAGAATCGATTCGATGGAACTGCTGTCGGTGCCGGTATATTCACCGGGATTTTCTCCAGTGTTATCACTATCCCAGTCAAAGGCAGTACCCCAAGCAAACGAATATGTGGAAATGACATGCAGACTGGTGCCATTTGCATAGAATTTGCTAGTTACGTTGCCGACTGTCTGAGTCGGATTGGATTCAGCACTGGTGGTAGCGACACTCGCAGTAATACTAGATGCCGTGAAAACATTTTCGCCACCGCTTGCGGGACTGGTAGTCACGGGAAGAACGACTTGGCTAGCCGCTATTGCTGATTCCAAAGCTTCGCCAGCGGCATTAATAGAAGAGGAACTCTCAGAGGCGTCATCAGTAACAATCGTAATGAAACTCTTAACGCCGCCGAAGTATTCCGAGAGGCCGTTGGTTCCGTTCGAATCGAGAGCACCCGTCACGTCATAAGAAATAGTAAACGACAAATCTTCTCCGCCACCGCCGGTATGAACGATCGGCAAAGTAGAGTCACTCGACTTGGCATCAAGCATGATAGAAGAATCACCGACCTCGGGATTCTCGATGCCTAGACGTTTGTCCACGACATCGCCGACGGTGACGGTTATATTGGCTGTAGTGACGGGACCTTTAACGCCCGTGATAATCCAGGCGGCCATGGCCACGCCGCTAAGGGCGACGATGCCGGCTCCCATTATTACGGCCGAGGTTTTCTTCGTATCTTTTATCTTTTTCATAAAGCACCCTCAAATTTAATTGGCAACACTAGCAAGCCGCATGGTAAGGACAAGCCCTCCGCCAGCGAATGCAGCGTTCATTTCGTTGAGTTCCTGATACATGGCAGCTTCTATGGAAGCATTGACTTCGGTTTTTCCTTCAGTGTTGGTATCGCCATAGTTGTAGAATTTGCTGTTGTAATACTCGACAGGGCTCTTCCCACCGAAGAAGCTTCCCCAAGAGAAGCTGATAGACAAATTCGTTTTTATGCTTCCGGAAATCATGCCGGTATTGGAATCTGAACTGAATTGGAAGGTCTGCCCCGTGCTTGCGGACAAGTCGGAACTATTACTGGCCAAATCGTCGAAAGATACATCTTCGAAACTTACGGCAGCCGGAGCCGAAACATATTCCCAGGCATCGTTTCCTCCGGCATTATCGGTATCGACCGTCTGCGCCTCGTTACGGCTTGCGCCAATATGATTGGAAGTAACCAAATTGGCTTGGTTCAAAGCCCTATCGGTGGAACTAAGGGAAGTCCTGTTTTCGCCCTCTTCAAGTTTTTCCCCATATTCGAACATGAATTGGATTTCCAAGTGCTGGCCTTCCTTAACAAAAGATTCGCCAAAACTGAAACTGAGAGAAGAAAAGGTAATCTGAAGATCCTCTACACCTCCTAGGTTGTCATTATGAATAACGCCGCTGGAAGCTGCTTCCTCGCCTCTCTTTTCTCCGAGATGAATCTCTTTGTCAGACAAAGAAACCAAATCAAACCTCGCACTTTCGTTACGAACAGTGTCGACGGTGACTCCGATTCCTTCATCGTGGCCCAAATTGGATCCAAGAATCCAAGTAGCAGCAGCAGTGGCGAGTAGGCCGACGCCTGCGAAGGCCATAATCCCGCCAACCAACCATTTGCGCCTATTTTCAGTAATAGTAGATTTACGCATATTTTTTTCACTTTCCTCGCTTTGCGGACGACGGCAACTTATACCCCTGCCGGCACGCAAAGCCAAGTTTTATATATCAGACGGAAAGATTGGTTTCCAAGGAAGGCAGGCCTCCCAGTTTGACGTATCCAACTTGGAAAACACAGCTTTGAAAGTGCCTAACCCTCAATATCTTCGTATGTGAACAAAAAATCGCTTGAGTCCCGAATTATCAAGTCTCCGTGGGCTTTTTTAATAAAGGCATTTCTTGGTCTTCTCACGCGTTACTTAGGATTTTTAGGGTTAATTAAATAAATGTCGCCAATCAATAAAGGTATTGAAATCCGCGTGTCTGAGTTTTGGAAGTGCCCAAAAATATTTACAATTTGGTTTCACTCTCAGGAAGTACCCATTTTCCGTTTTTATTGGATGTCCGGCCTATGATAAGGCCTTCGTCCTTGAGGGCTTTGATGATGCGGTCGAGACTCCTGGGGGACAGTTTTGCCGCCTTTGCAATGGCATTTCTCTTTATGGACACGTTTTGGCAGATCAATGCATAAACTTTTTCTTTTATCGGGTCTTCAATCTTTGGTTTTATTTCGCCAACCGGCTCATTTTTTATCTCGCCAAGGTGTCCAATAAACCTTGATGGCTGCTTGTTAATTCTTATTACGACTGAGAATTCGCCGTTATGAAACGACGTTTCTATATAATCACTCCCGTTCCGAATGAGGCTCCCGCCTATGCCGGCCCCGTAAACTAGGCCCAAATCCTTATAGACGCAAAAGAGGCTAGGATTCTTTGGCCTTGGAAAGGACAAATCAACGGGATCGTGGGACCGACTTACGACATGGATCGAGGATTCTCTGATTTCCATGTACGGATCCCCTAGTTCATAGGCATTGTGGACAAGCGCGTTATAGAGAACTTCCCTTAACGCTTCTTTCTCCGCCTTGCCAAGTTCCAGGCCAAGCAAATCGACTTCCTTGAGGGCCTCCGAGCCCGCTTCGACCAGACACTTTTGCCCGAGTTCCTTTACTTTCGGGACGCCACCCCTGAAATCCCTAAGTTGAAGGCTGGTCCGGTTATGGTCACTTAGCAGGGACGATAGCACGTTCCACTTCCCGGACTTGTTATGAAAAGGCAAGGAGGCGGCCAATCCCTTTTCCCCCATGGGGTTATTCGCTTTCGAATATAGGCGGCTCAGAAGACGGAAACTAGGAAACGCCGAATCATTCACGCCTTCCAAAAGGTAGGAATCATACTTGAACTGGGTCTTTGCGGCCTCGTTTCCCCTCGTATAGAAGGTGATTTTCGGCCTTTTCATCTCAATCAGAAGACCATTATCGGCAATAGCTAGCGAAATATAGGAAAAAGGCGAAGGTATGACATCGTCTAGTTCTCGATGAAGCGCTTCTATCGCCTCGCCGAAAGTCGTCTCCCCTTTTATCAAAATGGTTCCACCTCCGGCGTTAAGAAGGTTCAGCAAATTGTTCCGGCGAATTTCCCTAGAAGAAGAAACGACTAACTGTTCCATGGCCTAATTTAATAAAAGGATATACTTAATGGACAAACCTATAAACAAAATCCATGGCCTTTTCCAGCCAGCCTTCACTAACGGTTCCCTTGCCCAGTCCCACGCCGTGTGCATCACCATCATAAGAAAAGACCTCGTGCTTTATTCCTTTTTCGGCAAGTGCTTTTTCCAGTAACAAAAGATTGGCACTGTCGACACAGCCATCGCCTTTATAGGCCCAAGCAACAGTCGGGGGATAGTCGGCATTGATATTGTTTTCGACGCTAAAAAGCCTTTGGTAGCGTGGCTCTTCCCGATATTCGCCCAGAAAGTTGTCCCGGCTTCCCGCGTGGGTCTTCGGGCCCAAGGTGATAACAGGGTAGCAAAGCACTTCCGCCTTTGGGAAAGGAAGACCGGCCCTTGGAAGAAAGTCGCCAAGCAAACCGGCAAGGTGACCCCCGGCGCTCGATCCGACTAGAAAATAGCCGTTCTCCAGCATCCCCGTCATACTGCATTCGTTCAGAGCTTTGACGGCTTCCAGCAACGGATTCGGGAATCTAGCCCCGCTTAAACACGAGTACTTGATGATTACGGCGTTAAATCCGTACCGTTCCATGGCTTCCATATAGTCGAAACCCTCGTTGTCGAGTGCCACGAAACCATAGCCTCCGCCGGGAAGGATAACCGCGGTAGGCCTATTCAAATCGACGATATAGGCGAAATAGCACGAATACTCCGAAAGCCTCCCGACCCTGAAGCCTTTCTTCCCCTTATATCGTTTAAGGGCCTCCAATGCCCTTGATAATTGGAAATCGGCGAGGCCGAAGGCCCTTAAGCGTTCTTCCGGGGAACGGGAAAGACTAGTTAAATCCGCTCCCTTGCCTCCGTAGTTATACAGATAGTCGAGTAACCCACGGACATATTGATCCCGGAATTCCTTTTCGAAGTAGGAAATCTCCATATGGAAAGTTTAGGCAAGTTGACGGATATTTGGAATCGCAAAGAAAAAGCAGCCCGGAGGCTACTTATCTTTCGAAGTGGTGCCGCCTGACGGAATCGAACCGCCAACCTACTGATTACGATTCAGTCGCTCTGCCAGTTGCGCTAAGGCGGCAGCGCCCCTAACTATAAACGCTAGAGGGGCATTCGTCACGGGCCTATTTGGCTTTCTTTGACTTCCTTATCAGGAAATTGATGAGTACCACTATCTCGTGGACGACCAGGGGAATGACCGCGAAGCCGAAGACATAGGCGTAGTCAATGGGGTGATCGTGGAGTGGATAGACGGAGAAGACGGAGTTCACCCCCGGTATTTCGATAACGGCGAACTGTAGGGCCATGCCGACGAAGAAAGCGGTCCAGAGCATGTTGTTCTTGTCCTTGAAGACCCTGAAGAAAGTGTGCTTGGTATCGGTCATGCCGAGCATGTGGAAGAGTTCGGAGAAGGCCAGGACGGTAAAGGCCATGGACTGGGCTTCTTCCAATTGTTCGCCGACCAGATAGGCATTTATGGCTTCGAGGGTAAAGCAGCCGTTGGTAAGGGGCTTTATCAAAAATGCCAGCAAGGTAGCCGCGGCGATGGCAATGCCATAGCCGACTATTACCAAATAACCGCCGTGGGCAAATAGCGATTCTTTCGGATCGCGGGGCTTGTCGTGCATGATGTCGTCCGGCTTCTTGTCGGCACCTAGAGCAATGGCCGGAAGCGAATCCGTAACGAGGTTGACCCAAAGCAGATGGATCGCGATGAGCGGGGCTTCGAAACCAAGCAAGATGGCAACGAACATCGCAATGACCTCGCCGATGTTGCTAGATAGCAGGAAGTAGATGGTTTTGCGGATATTGGTGTAAATGCCGCGCCCCTCTTCGACTGCTTTCTCGATCGAAGTGAAATTATCGTCGGCAAGAACCATGTCCGCCGCTCCTTTGGCAACGTCGGTACCGGTGATGCCCATGGCAATGCCGATGTCGGCGGCCTTCAAAGACGGCGCATCGTTGACGCCGTCGCCGGTCATCGCGGCTATATTGCCGTTGGCCTTGATCGCCTTGACGATGGATACCTTGTTCTCGGGGCTTACACGGGCGAAGACCCGGACGGTCTTTACCTTCTCCTGAAGCTGTTCGGGGGTGCATGCATCGATCTGGTCGCCAGACATGACTTGGTCGACGTTCTGGGCGATGCCGAGTTCGTTCGCGATGGCAAAGGCGGTGTCCTTGTGGTCTCCGGTGATCATGATAGTGGTGATTCCCGCGCCCTTGAGCGTTTCGACCGCTCCCTTGGCAGCTGGACGCGGTGGGTCGACCATGCCGACAAGGCCGATGAAAATGAGGTTCTCTTCTTCCAGCTGCCCGTCGTCGCGGTAGGCCAGTGAAAGGACGCGGAGCGCCCTGGAAGCCATACGGTTAGAGGCTTCAGCAATTTCCTTCTTGTCATCTTCGGTAATGGGGACGGCCTTTCCGTTTTTGAGAATTCGGGTCGTGTGCCTGAGCACGTGGTCCATGGCGCCCTTGGTAAAGACGATGTCCCCTTTTTCCTCGCGGTGCTTGGTAGACATCATTTTCCTTACCGAATCGAAAGGCTTTTCGTCTATGCGGGGGCTGGACGCTTCCAGCGAAGACTTGTCCATTCCCAAATCGGCGGCAAACTGGACGAGGGCGACTTCGGTCGGATCTCCGTAAACGCCGTTTTCGATTGAGGCATCCGAGCACAGGCACATGCCCTTGGCGAGCAACCTGGTCGCCTCGCAGCTGCCCAGGTTTTCCTTGTCTTCGTAAGTCGAATCGGCGTAGGCCGCGACGACGGTCATCTTGTTTTGGGTAAGGGTCCCGGTCTTGTCGCTACATATGACTGAAACGGAACCGAGCGTTTCCACCGACGCCATGCGGCGGACGATGGTGTTGACCCTTGCCATCTTCTGCATGCCCAATGCAAGGACGATGGTCACGACAGCCGGCAGGCCTTCCGGAATGGCCGCGACGGCCAAACCGATGGAATTGAGCAAATCATCGTCCCATTCATCGGCGATCGTCCCGCCGATTCCGGCATAGAGGAGCTGGACAACGAGCACGACTATGACGATGCCCAAGGTCAGATAGCCGAGGAATTTAGAAAGCTGGGCAAGCTTCTTCTGCAACGGCGTCATCTCCTCCTCGCCGCCCTGAAGCATGCTGGCGATATGTCCGATTTCGGTGTTCATGCCGGTGCCGATGACGATGCCTTCGCCGCGGCCGTAGACAACGGGCGTGGACATATAGACCTCGTTTACGCGGTCGCCGATGCCGACTCCTTCGGTAAGTACGATGCTCGCGTCCTTTTCGACCGGCACGGATTCCCCGGTAAGGGAGGACTCGTCGGCCTTGAGGGAGTGGGCGGCAGTAAGCCTCAAATCGGCCGGAACGTTACGTCCTTCCTCCAAGATTACCAAGTCGCCGGGAACAAGCTCTTCGGCGGGAATGTTCTGCATTATCTTCCCGTCCCGCCTGACCGTAGCGGTCGGCGCGGACATCCGCTTGAGGGCCTCCAATGCCTTTTCGGCCTTCACTTCCTGGACAGTGCCGATTATCGCGTTGATTATGACAACCGCGAATATGATTATGACGTCGAGGAATTCGGTAAAATCGAATCCGTGCTCGACCGATTTGACGATGGCCAATACCAAGGAAATGATCGCTGCGATGAAAAGGACTATAACCATCGGGTCCTTGAATTCCCCAAGGAAAATCATGAAGGGGGATTTCTTTTTCTTTTCCTCCAGTTTGTTTAAACCGTACTTGGCACGCCTTTCCCCGACTTGATCGCTCGAAAGACCGTTTTTCGGGTCCGTTCCAAAACTCAGCGCGGTTTCCTGGATTGATTTGTTCTCGTACATAGGGATCCTTTCATGGCCATCGGTCTTGCTAGGCTAAGCCCGGCTTACCCGGCCTTGCGGCGAACTGACGGATATAAGCCCTGAGCTACTCCCCTTTGGCGGAAGTAACTTAGCATAAATCGGAAGTATTTAAAATCCCTTCAGGCGCATGAGCGTGAAGAAGCAGCTCAAGGCGATAGAGGACGGAACAAGGCATTCGAAAACCATGAAGAGGAGGGAAATATCGATATGGCCACCAATGATGGGAAGTATCAGCAGGACCAAAGTCGAGAGACTGCTAAGGATGCTGAGCACGGTGAACAGCAATGACCAGTTCCGCAAAGCCCTCCAGTTGGCATAGCGATTCCGCAGATAGGCCTTCGAACGGACGTATACCAGAATACCGGAGACGATTGTAAGTACGGTGAACAGCAAGGAAATGGATCCCACCGCGATGACCGCGATGTCCCCGCTAAGGAAAATGTTGACTAGTGAAAATCCGAACTCCAGGAAAAAGCCCAATATGAAGTTCACGACTACGTTGAACACATAGAGCAAGATGCCGGTATAGGCATTGCCGCTATCGACATAATTGAAATACACCAAGCAATAAAAAACGAGAAGATAGAAGACAATGCTCAGCAGATTCCCGGGATTGCCAATATACAAAATCCCGTCCATCACCGTCCCGTAGACGACGTTGCTTATGAACATCAAAAGGCCGGCCAAGGCAAAGCCGAAAGCGGGAATCTTATAAGGATGGTAACGCCGGGAGAAGGTCCTCGAAATATAATTAAGAATTTTCCTCACAATGGATACTATACTCGGGGGAGATGGTTAAGGCTATTTGGACTTCCTCGATGTGCGAGGAATATACGAAAGCAGCAGGGCAATGCGGTTTGGACACCGTTTGGCCCAATGGCGAATTCCCCCTTTGGCGTCTTATTCTCACACTAGACGACATCGTTCTCGGAGTTGGTGCCATGGGCGAGCTGACCCCGAGCGAATACCGGCTCCGGGAACTATGTGTGAAAAAGGAATTCCGACACAAAAATCTCGGCAAATACCTCTTGCTTTATCTGGAAACGAAGGCCCGTAGCATCGGAGCCAAGATTATGTCGGCCGAAATACCCGTCGAATTGCTTCCGTTCTTCAAAAAATGCGGATATTCATACGGGGATGACGGTGAAATCAGGGACGGCAAGACATTGGTTGCAAAGCCTCTAGTCAAAAGGAAACGGATCTAAACGTGCTTAGTTATCTCGAAACGCTGCAGGGAATAACGTTCCTCCCTTGCGATGCCCGCCTTTTTCAAAGCGATGTCAAGCTGGGCCTTGGGATCCGTTATCTCGCTTAGTCCGGGAAGAAGCACTCCGCGGCGGGGACCGTTCGTGACGACTATCCCGTAACGTTCCGGATCGAGGTCGGCGAACTTGCAAGGTTCCAAGCGGCTGACCACATCGACTTCGAAAGTAAGATAGTCCAAGTCTGATTCGTTCAAGCTTAGGAACCTAGGGTCGTCGGTCGAGGCTTCGATCGCGTTTGCGATTATCTCCTCCCCGAGATTTTTCTTGGTGGGCTGGATGGTACCGAGGCAACCGTTCATGTTTCCGCATTTCTTTACGGTGACGAAGCAGGAACCTCTTTTCTTGCCGGAAGACGGGAAACCTTCCGGGACAGGGATTACCTTGTCTTCCAATAGGTATGCCTTTATGGCTTCGTAGCAAAGTTTTGCGTAAGGATCGGCGTTTTCCCGACGTCTTCTTGCAAGTTCCCTTTGTTCGTCCAGATAGGCATTGAGCAAGGATGGGCGTTCCCCTTCCGGCTTGACCTTATAGGAAAGCATCGCATAACCGATGCCGTAAGGCTTTTCGTAACCGTAATATGTCGTGTCGAAATCCTTCGAATCGAGAACGCCCATTCCGATGCAGAAGCAGCGGTGCCCGCATACATTTGCCTTCCTGACGAATTGGGGATCCATGTCGAGCATAGCCCGGAAATTGCCTTCCCTTAGGGCATCGACGGACAATCTGTCGTACTCCTCTCCTTCACCGCTATAGCCAAACGGGCCATTTTGGCCTAAGGTGTGGCTAAGGTCACCGGAAGCGATGAAAACGGCCTTCCTTCCCAGTCTTTCTACCGCTTCTTTTATGATGGTCCCCATTTTGTAATGTTCCATGTAGGATAGACCGCTTAGGCCAAGACGCACGACCTTGTAGGAGGTATAGCTTTGGTTTATGAAATAGAGTGGGACCAGTGTTCCGTGGTCGAGCGACATGTCCTCACCGCCTTCGCTGCCGGCCGGAAAGCGGTCGGCCGAGGCAATTTCGGCAATTGCGGCGGTTAGTTCCCTATCGTAGAGGAACCGGAAATTTATTTCCTTATGCCCGAAATCCCCGAAGGAACCGATTCCGACTTCCCCTTCGCTAAACTGGATGAAGTCGCTGTAGGATTCCGCGTGCGGGGAGGAAATGATGATCGTGTCCGGGGCTAGGGAAGCTATTTCGCGGGCAACTTTACGATAGCCCTCCCTAATCAAGGAAAGCTTCGTTTCCTTTCCTTCTCCGATTTCGGGTACCGCAAGGGGTGGATGGGGCAAGAAATAGGCCGCTAGCGTAGGCATATTTGAAAGTATGCCCCCGGAATGAGGATTTAGGAAGTCCAACCAATTGCGGTTGCCAAATGTATTGAGGAGGCAATAATTTGCACTGGGAGGAATGAAAATGCTTCAATACCGTTACGACACCCAACTGCTGATAGAAGGAAAGAACCTGAGCGAAGCGGCCATTAGCGATTATTTTGAAAAGAACTTCGATGGTGATTGCTTATTGGCGGTAGGGGACGAAAGCCTTATCAAGATCCACTACCACACGAACGAGCCATGGAAGGTCTTGGAATACTGTGCATCCTTAGGTGAGATATTCGATATAGTCGTCGAAGACATGGACCGCCAATCAAGGGGACTCAAGGGTTAAAAAAGCCCGGAAAACCGGGCTCATAAGGGGTTTAATCCCCTTTTTTATTAGGCCGCGAGGCCAAGGACCGGTCCGGCCCCGACGACTAGGTTAAGGGTATTGATTCCTTCGACGAGGTTGACGGAAAGGTTTCCGCCGGCGGAGTTGACCCAAATGTCCCCTCCTTGGATATCGCCGGCCACTGGACTCAATTTAAGGACGAGTTCGTGGGCGCCGGCAGTCGAATTGATCGTTCCTTCCCATACGCCGTTGGCGTCGCTGTCGGAAAGGCTGACGGTGGCCCAGTTGGGATCCGTAAGGTTGGAATGGATGGCGACTCCGTAGCCGGCAGGCAATGTGTATCCGTCGAACGATACGCTGACGTTCACGGTCGCTCCTACTTCCGGAATGTTGGCAAAACTCCATTCGTCAATGACGGGGTCGCTCGCGCTCGCAACCGTTATGGTACCGTTGCCGTCCTTGTCGCCGTTCGGGGTTGATCCTTGGTATGCCCAGAAGTTCCCCATGGCTTCGGTCGCATCGTTGGTCAGCACCAATTTGTATGTGATGGTTTCTCCGATTTCCCTGGTACCGAAGTTGAAGGTGTAGCCGTCGGACCCCTTGAGAAGGACGTTATCGTCTCCGTAGGTGGTAGCCCATCCGTTGAACGAGCCGACGATACGAACGGTTACGTCCTCAGGAATTTCCTCGTCGATTACGAACGTACGTGTATAGTTCTCTATTGTAGAATCGGTTTCTCCGCCGGTCTCGCTTGTGGTTTCCTCGGTTTCCTGTTTGCTCGTATTGGGCTCGGTTCCGCCGCAAGAGGTCAGTCCCAAGCCTGCCAAGACGGCTAGGCCTAGGAGCAATTTGAATTTCGTCATTTGCTTCTCCTTTCCGCCCCATGAAGGGCACGCAAACGATTGAGTTTAAGTTAGTCTTATTATCCCCAACTGACAAGCATTTTCTGAAACCGCTTACATTTTTATGCAAATATCGCCCTTATTTTTCGAGAACCCCAATACTCGATAAATAAAAAATGCCAGTAAATCCTAAAATAGGAAATACTGCCAGCAATTCTGAATCATCGAAGCCAAAAGCCGTTTTCTGGGACTAACCGGCATGCGGGCCAAGTTCCATAGGCCAAAGGACTACTTCATGCCGTCCAAACGGCGAAATGAAATATATGCAGCATCACCGATGAGCAAGATAGGCAAATGGTTACCTGTTTGGCCTTTCATTTAGATGCCGCTTCGTACACGGCCTTGGCGACCGCCAGATGGACCTTCTTGTCCAAGGGACTAGGAAGGACATTCCAACGGCTAGGTTCCGAATACGAAGCGATGGCGAAGCAAGCCGCTTTCTGCATTTCGGTGGTTACCGATAAAGCCCGCGCATCAAGAACGCCACGAAACAATCCGGGGAAAGCGAGGAGATTGTTTACCTGGTTTGGATGCTCGGAGGATCCGGTGCCTACGACATATGCCCCGGCCTCGACCGCTTCGTCGAAGGATATCTCCGGAATGGGGTTGGCAAGGGGAAAGACTATCGGCTTATCGCCCATCGATGAAATCATCGAAGGGGTAACGCAATGCGGCCCGGAGACGCCAATAAAGGCATCGGCGCCTAGAAGCGCGTCGGAAAGCTTGCCCTTTACCGAGTCCTTATTCGTGAGCAAGGCCAACTCCCGTTGATTAGCATCAAGCGACGCATCGTCCGGGGAAAGAATCCCATGGAGTCCGCAAACGAGGATGTGGCGTATCCCGATTTCCATGGCGAAACGGGCGATGGCACTTCCGGCAGCACCGGGACCGTTAATGACAAGGCGGGCATTCTCTTTTCCCTTTCCGACGACTTTAAGCGCATTAAGCAGGGCAGCCAAAGCCACTATTGCGGTTCCGTGCTGGTCGTCATGGAAAACGGGAATGTCTAGTTCGCGCTGTAGCCTGCGTTCGATTTCGAAACAGCGTGGTGCGGAAATGTCTTCCAGGTTGATGCCGCCGAAACCTGGGGCAATGGCCTTGACTGCCCGAACGATCTCCACGCTATCCTGTGTCGCCAGGCAAACGGGGGCGGCATCGACATTGCCGAATTCTTTGAACAAGGCGCATTTGCCTTCCATGACCGGCAGGCCGGCATAGGGGCCGATATTCCCCAAACCCAAAACGGCGGATCCGTCCGTAACGACGGCCACCCGATTCCCGCGGCCGGTCAATTCGTAGGATTTGCTGGGGTCCTCCTTTATGGCAAGGCAGCTCGAGGCAACGCCCGGCGTATAGGCCAGCCCTAGCTCTTTTTGATTATTCAAGGGGACCTTTACGCGGGTTTCGATCTTGCCCTTCCACTTTCTGTGTATTTCCAGCGATTCCTTGAAATAGTCCATTTACTTGACGTTTCCGGAACTCAAGCCGGCTCTGGCCTTTCCTAGGGGCAAGAAGTCGATGAAGTTCCTTATTTCCTCTTTCCAGACATCCCACTCATGGCCGCCGGCAAGGGTGTGCCAGGTAACATCGATTCCTTCTAGAGAAAGAAAGTCGCGAAATATTTCGTTTGCCGGAAGCAGATCGTCATTAAGGCCGCATGACATATATACTTTCGGATACTCGCTCTTTCCTACGGCTTTCTTCATTTCTTTTACGCAGAAACGGGGATTGATATCGCTGTCCTTGTCCCTGATGGGATCTACTAGCAAATCGCTCGCGCCGAATGGGGATTTCCTCTCCGTTTCAAACAGATGTAGGGCGCCGGAGAACGATCCGATATAGCCAAAGGTATCGTGGTATTTGAAACCGTTGCGCAAGGCCCCGTACCCGCCCATCGAAAGGCCGGCGATGAAGGTGTCCTCCCTTTTTGCCGACAAATGGAACATCCTCCGCGTCATCTCGACCAGTTCCTTGCCGACGAACTCCCCGTGTTTGTTTCCGAATCCAGACGAATCGATATAGTAGGCGTTTTCTCCGCTCGGCATGACCACGGCCAAATCTTTGTCTTCGGCCAGTCTTCGGATTGCCGCGTTGTCTAGCCAGTCGCGGTAGTCCCCGAGCAATCCATTGAGAAGATAAAGCGTCTTGAACGGCCTGACCGGTCCCAAGCCTTCGTCGTAGGAAGAGAACTTGTCGACTGGGAGAATAACCAAGGCAGTCACGGTGCGCTTAAGGCAAGATGAGAAGAAATTCGCTTCGAGCACGGCCATATGCAGCCTCCTATGTCGTAAAAATTTTAAACGGATGGACGGCCGATAGCCAATTGGCAATTGTGGGAAGCCGTCCTTCCTAGGCGATAGCGAAATATTTGGAATCGATTTAAAGCAGGTCCGTATGTTACCATGCGAAACGGACGATCGACGCATCCCCGAAGAAAAGGAACGCTTATGAACATAACCGGAGAAGAACTATTCTCGTTCAGCCTAATCCAACTCGCCATCGCCGTTCGCGACAGCCTTGAATATTTTGTTAGCAAAAGCAACGGACAATGGCATAAGTCCGAACTTTTCGAACAAGGAGCAATCTCGTGAAAGACTCACTTCGGAGGGAAGTCCCTTCTACGCGTTTGCGGCGGGCAAGGGACTGGGAACGGCCAAGGACGAAAAAGGGCAGGAAACCAAGGCACTGGGATAAAGGGTCATAGACGGGATGAAGGACTTCTACGACTTTGTCTACGGACCGCATTCCAAACTGGCGACCATAAACGGGCAATTCGTGGTCACGCATCCTCAGCACTTCGTCGAAGCGATGGAGCGAATCACGGGAACCAGGGAAACATTGAACGATATAATCAACGCCTATATAAAGGACTTAGAAGAAAAGCATCCGGAGAAACTTGATCCCTCGTTCAAAAGGATGGCCGAAATAGAGCAACGCCTTAGCCGGGCGATCAATCTACGAATGGTTGCTATGCTCATGAACAGCAAATTTTCGGCTTTTCAGAAGGCTTACAAGACTTTCGCCAATTCATATAGGACCGGAACCGGAAAAGAACCCGAAAGAGACAGCGTCCCTTCCTATCGAAGCGACCGGGCGTGTGCGGCAATCGAAGAGGACATTCGGAAATGCTTCGGCTACATGAATTTCCTAATCCACCATTCCTTGGAGAAAGACGAGCCCTTCCTCGATGCCGTCTCAAAAATGAAGACGATGTCCAAAAGCCTTACCGGCAATGGACAAATAGGGAATATCGATACCTTTGAGAAAGAGTTCGCCGGAATCTTCTTACCAATAATCGCTGCATCAAACAAGGAATTCAGCCCCCTTTTCAACGAATTCCTAAAAGAGGCGAGGTCCGGAAGAAGCTCCTAGGGCCGAGAGTTTCCGGCGTCCGCGCTCGGGGCACGCTTACACATAAGATAGGAAAAACCGCAAATCGCACGAATTTTACAAGTTTCCGGTTTCGGCGGATTTTTACGCAACCTTCTTTAGCGAGCTATTGGTATACGTCCCGCTTGAAAGGGATATTGACCGATAAAAGGGTTGCTTAATTAGGCAAAACCAAACCTTTAGTTATCCCATTTTCGGTAAATAAAAAAGTCTGCATGCACTTATGGGTAGCAGACTATTAATGGCGACATGGTAAAACAAACCTATTGTGATGCACTTGCGACCCCTATTTACGATATGCAACCCCTGTCAATCTTTAGCAAAGTAAGTTTTGCCGAATACTTGTTCACTTAAAGGAGCATAGCTATCCAACTCATCTCTAGGACAGAGACTAAGCTATTAGATATAGTCTCAGGCTCTTCTTCTACTTTCTTAACTTCATCCTTGCCTTTAGGAATAAATCCCTTTTTGAAAAATCCTTTCATCTCAAAAATAAAAAAGAGACCTTAACGGTCTCAAATTCATTATTTTAATCTTATAGGCGCCTATTTAAATCTTCGTAATCAATATCATCTTGATGTTCTTTTAATTCATCCATTAAAGCTGTAAGTTTCCCTAATTTAGTTTCATCTTCAGGAGATAATTTATTTTTTCCCTTTAATCCTTGAAACATCATAACAAAACTGACACCCATAGCAAACTCTAATAATTCATTTTTATTAGTAATCTTAAAATGGTTTTTATCATCTTTTTGAATTTCTTTTATTAATTTAACTGAATCATCACTTAAGATATATGCCATATTCAATCCCTAACTTTATAATAATTGTATTGATATTTAAATACATACGCAAGAATTACAAAATAAAAATTATTTTAATCTCTCATTTTATAATTAGTTAGAGAGCTCCACTTCTATAAACTGTCTGCTTTTTTATTACCTTATAACCTCGATTCATAAAAAGGCAAAGCAGTAATAGAAGCATCCACAGTTATTTGACAATTAGATATTCTCCCCAGTTCCTCAATTATTAAAGTGGCTACTCCTCTATTTTGATTCGTGGAAAATCAGAAGCTAAAACTTTATTGGTATATGATGGGATGTTTAGTCAGTTATGCTCAATTTATGTAAATTACTGGTAAATTTTCCTAATTTTGATACAAAAAAGGTTTGATTAGCTATTTCTAGCGTATCAAACCATTGCTTTTAATATGAAATTGATTACTTATTTTGATGCGGTTGCGCGACCCCCTATTGAATTTTGAAACCCCAGTATTACTTTTGCCACCCCCTATGAGTTGGATACTTTAAACCCTATATCTGATTT
Source organism: uncultured bacterium (assembly GCA_949295325.1). Taxonomy (GTDB): domain Bacteria; phylum Bacillota_I; class Bacilli_A; order RFN20; family CAG-826; genus UBA4951. The sequence continues at coordinate 513 of CASFKG010000002.1, read as the reverse complement.
GCCGTTTTCTTATCTGATAACTTTGAATCAATGTATATATATTTATATTCCCATTTCATGGGATACCCTTTTCTATTTTTTAAGCAATATTTTCTCTAATCGGTGCATCAACTGATAAGTCTTTCCGTCTTCTTTTTTTGTGAGTGATGTCTTCGATTGCCTGGCTAAGAATTTCCTTTTTGAAAGGCTTGGCATTATTTGGCACTTCTTCCCCGGTGGTAAAATCGATTATCTTCAAAGTGCCATCTTCTCTTGTGGTCGAGCGATACGAATGGCCATTAAGGCCGCAAGAAAACTCAATGTCTTTAAAATGGTGTCTATTAGAGGCTAGATATCTGTTTTCCTCAGCTGTTTCTTCGTCATTCAATTCCTCTATTGACCGTCAGCCAACGAAGATTATATTAAAGAAACAGTGGTCAAGTATTTTTTCTTGACATCCCAATTTTTGTAATGTTTTTTACCCATTCGCCTGTGGCGGTCACTTCATAATCATCTCTTTGTCAGACGGCAGCG